>CADCAX010000017.1 GCA_902799455.1 uncultured Prevotellaceae bacterium | reverse complement strand
TTAGGAGCCTTTGCCATTGCCTCGTCAAAGTCAACGAGTTCAATGAAACAAATCTCTGCAGCATCACCCTGACGAGTGCCGAGCTTGATAATACGTGTGTAACCACCAGGACGGTTGCCTACCTTCTCTGCTACTACTGAGAAAAGTTCCTTGATGGCAAACTTATTCTGCAGGTATGAGAAGACAACACGACGGTTGTTTGTTGTATCTTCTTTAGAGCGTGTAATCAGTGGCTCCACATATTTCTTCAAAGCCTTAGCCTTGGCAACGGTCGTAGTGATTCTTTTGTGCATGATCAAAGAGATAGCCATGTTTGCAAGCATGGCGCTGCGATGAGATGCAGTACGACCGAGATGGTTGAATTTCTTATTGTGTCTCATTTTGACATTTTAATTTTTTGTAATCAGAAGTCTTCCTGATTAAGTTTGTACTTTGATATATCGGTACCAAACGACAGATTCAGACTCTCGAGCAAATCATCAAGCTCTGAAAGCGATTTCTTGCCGAAGTTGCGGAACTTCAAGAGGTCGGTCTTGTTGTATTGTACGAGGTCGCCGAGTGTATCAACATCAGCAGCCTTCAAACAATTCAAGGCACGAACAGAGAGGTTCATATCTACAAGACGTGTCTTGAGAAGCTGACGCATATGCAGAATCTCCTCGTCAAAGTCCTGATTAACATCTACGCCAGTATCTTCGAACTGAATCTTCTCATCAGAGAAGAGCATAAAGTGATAAATCAGTATCTTTGCTGCCTCTTTAAGGGCATCCTTCGGGTGAATGGAACCATCCGTTGTAACTTCAATTATGAGCTTATCATAGTCAGTCTTCTGCTCTACACGGGTAGGCTCAACTGAATATCTCACGTTACGGATTGGAGTGTAAATGGAATCAATGGCAATTGAGTTGATGTCTGTACAGAAATCACGGTTTTCATCAGCAGGCACATAACCACGACCCTTGTTAACGGTGATCGTGAGCTGCATAGAAGCCTTTGAATCCATATGACAAATAACCAATTCTGGGTTTAACACTTCAAATCCAGTTAGGTACTTATTAATATCACCGGCCTTGAACTCTGTAGTGTTCTCAACAGTGATACTAACTTTTTCATTCTCGAATTCTTCTACTACTTGCTTGAATCTAACTTGCTTAAGATTCAAGATGATATTGGTCACATCTTCCTTCACACCAGGTACAGAAGAGAACTCCTGCTCAACACCCTCAATACGGATAGTATTGATTGCGAAACCCTCAAGGGATGAAAGTAAAATGCGGCGTAAGGCATTTCCTACGGTAACACCAAAGCCAGGCTCCAACGGACGGAATTCAAACTTTCCATAATTGTCCGTAGCCTCCAACATCACTACTTTATCAGGTTTTTGAAATGCTAATATCGCCATTAGTTTATTTTATTATTTAGAGTACAACTCAACTATTAACTGTTCCTTGATATTCTCCTGTATGTCAGCACGGTCTGGACGATGGAGGAACTTACCGCTCTTAGAAGCGTCATCCCACTCCAACCATGGACACTTGCTGTGATTATAACCTGCAAGAGCATCAGCAATCACTTCCAGTGACTTTGACTTCTCACGAACTGCTATAACCATACCGGGCTTAACCTGGAATGAAGGAATGTTAACTACTGCGCCATCAACAGTGATGTGCTTGTGACCTACGAGCTGACGTGCAGCACGACGTGTTGGAGCTATGCCCATACGATAAACCACATTGTCGAGACGACTCTCAAGGAGTTGCAACAATACCTCACCAGTAATACCGTCAGCCTTAGCAGCTTTCTCAAACAGATTACGGAACTGGCGCTCTAATACACCATATGTGTACTTGGCCTTCTGCTTCTCCGCCAACATGACACCATACTCCGAAGTCTTGCGACGACGGTTATTGCCATGCTGTCCAGGAGCGAAGTTTCTCTTGGACAAAACTTTTTCTTTACCGAGGATGGCCTCGCCAAACCTACGGTCAATTCTTGATTTCGGACCTGTATATCTAGCCATATTGCTAAAAAAAAATTGTATTTACAATATTATATATTATACGCGACGACGCTTTGGAGGACGGCATCCGTTATGTGGTAATGGTGTTACGTCGATAATCTCTGTTACCTCGATACCACTGTTGTGGCATGCACGGATAGCAGACTCACGACCGTTACCTGGACCCTTAACATATGCCTTTACCTTACGAAGACCAAGCTCGAAAGCTACCTTCGCACAATCCTCTGCAGCCATCTGTGCTGCGTATGGAGTGTTCTTCTTAGAACCACGGAAACCCATCTTACCTGCTGATGACCAAGAAATGACCTGACCCTCAGAGTTTGCAAGGCTTACAATGATATTATTGAAAGAACTGTGAACGTGAAGCTGACCAATAGCACCAACCTTTACGTTTCTCTTCTTATTTGTTGCTGTTTTCTTTGCCATAATTTAATTCTTTAAACTGTAAACTTTAAACTGTAAACTTTAAACTTTACTTAGTGGCCTTCTTCTTATTAGCAACAGTCTTCTTCTTACCCTTACGAGTACGGGCATTATTCTTCGTACTCTGACCACGAACAGGAAGACCATTACGATGACGGATTCCACGATAGCAACCAATATCCATCAGGCGCTTAATGTTCAACTGAATCTCACTGCGGAGATCACCTTCTACTTTGAATTCAGCACCGATAATTTCACGGATCTTAGAAGCCTCGTCATCTGTCCAGTCGCACACCTTCGTGTCGCGGTTAACTCCGGCTTTATCCAATATCTTTGCTGAACTACTTCGACCTATACCATAAATATAAGTCAATGCGATTTCGCCACGCTTGTTCTGGGGCAAATCTACTCCAACAATTCTTATTGCCATAATTGTTAATTAAGTGAATAAATAACTCGCTAATACTTAACTCATTGAGTTTTAAAGCGATTTTGAGGTGCAAAGGTACATAAAAAAAACCTCACCCGAAAACTTTTTAACTCTTTGGGTGTATTAACATTAACATTTTTAATGTTTTTTAACTTCAAAAAGGGATTTCCCTCGTTTTTATCCCTGACGGGTCTTAAACTTTGGATTCTTTTTGTTGATTACAAACAAGCGACCCTTACGACGTACGATAACGCAGTCAGGAGTACGCTTCTTTACTGATGCTCTTGTCTTCATAATTATACTGATTATTTATATCTAAAGCATATGCGACCATTGGTGAGATCATACGGACTCATTTCTACCTTTACCTTGTCGCCTGGAAGGATTTTAATGTAATGCATACGCATCTTACCGGAGATATGTGCTATAATCTCAACACCATTCTCAAGTTCAACACGGAACATTGCATTACTCAATGCTTCCTTGATAGTGCCATCTTGCTCTATTGCTGCTTGTTTTGCCATAAGTCAAATTTTAATGATTTCTTCTATTTCTTCAAAAGAGGATAGTATCTCTGCTTTTCCTTTATATATTGCTACGGTATGTTCGTAATGAGCTGCAGGTTTTCCATCGCGAGTGCATATACTCCACTTGTCTGGCATCATCCACACAGCACGACCACCCATCGTTATCATTGGCTCAATAGCAATACACATACCAGCTTTGAGCTTTGCTCCGTTACCATGTTTACCATAGTTAGGAACCTGAGGATCTTCGTGCATTGAGCGTCCTATACCATGCCCGCACAGTTCTCTTACTACTCCGTAGCCATGAGCTTCACAATAATCCTGTACCGTTGCACCGATATCTCCAACATGACCGCCATGAACGGCTTTTTCTATGCCGAGATAAAGGCTTTCTTTCGTAGTACGCAATAACTGCCTGACTTCTTCACTTATCTCTCCTACCGGGAAGGTGTATGCAGAATCCCCGTTATATCCGTTAAGCAATGTACCACAATCGACAGATACGATGTCGCCATCTTTCAGGATTATGTCATCACTTGGTATTCCATGAACAACGCACTCATTTACTGAACAGCATATGCTCGCTGGAAATGCGGGACCATTTGGATTAGGGAAGCCAAGGAATGTTGGCTCAGCACCATTATCACGTATATATTCTTCCGCTACTCTATTGAGCTCTCCAGTACTTATACCAGGCTTTATTATCTTAGCAAGCTCTCCGAGCGTGCTGCCAACGAGCCTGTTAGCAGCACGCATCAGAGATATTTCCTCTTCAGTCTTTAAATAGATAGCCATTAATAAGCGCTTACGCCATTCTGTGGTCGTGTACGACCGCTATTCAAAAGACCATCATAATGACGCATCATCAGATGAGACTCTATCTGCTGCAGTGTATCGATAACCACACCAACCAAGATCAGAAGTGATGTACCACCAAAGAACTGTGAGAATCCCTGCTGTACATTTAACACACCTGCAAGAGCTGGCATGATGGCGATGAAAGCAATAAACAAAGAAGCTGGAAGCGTCAGGCGAGACATTATCTCCTCGATATAATCTGCCGTTGGCTTACCTGGCTTTATACCTGGTATGAAACCATTGTTACGCTTCATATCTTCTGCCATCTGGGTAGGATTCAGTGTAATGGCAGTATAGAAATATGTGAATGCAATAATCAATATCACATAAATCACACAATATGGTATACTGCGTGTATCCATCAGGGCCTGAGCAAATGTACTCATGCTTGCGCCGCCAAATGCCTGAAGGCAGATAGCTGGGATAAACATGATAGCCTGTGCGAAGATAATAGGCATCACATTAGCTGCAAACAACTTCAGTGGTATATACTGACGTGAACCGCCAATCTGCTGATTTCCGACAAGTTTCTTTGCATACTGTACAGGAACCTTGCGGACAGCCTGCACCAGCATGATAGCTGCACATATCACAGCATACAGAATCAGTATCTCAGCGATAAACATCACCAAACCACCACCTGTAATAGCAGTAAAGCGGCTACCTACCTCCTGTATGAAAGCCTGTGGAAGACGAGCGATGATACCAATCATAATGATCAGTGAAACACCATTGCCTACACCCTTGTCAGTAATACGCTCACCGAGCCAAAGGATGAACATAGATCCTGCAGCAAGAATAATGGTAGCAGGAACCATGAATTCTGTCCATGACAGACCTGAAGCGAGTGCGCCAGGTGACTGCATCTTCAAGTTCATGAGGTAAGAAGGAGCCTGGAACAGCAGAATAGCTACTGTCAGGTAGCGAGTGTACTGCATAATCTTCTTCCTACCACTTTCACCCTCACGTTGCATCTTCTGGAAAGATGGTACAGCAATTGCCACCAGCTGCATCACGATTGAAGCAGAGATGTATGGCATGATACCCAACGCAAAGATTGAAGCGTTTGAGAATGCACCACCAGAGAACATATCAAGAAGTGACATCAATCCTCCTGCTGTCTGCTGCTGCAGCTTTTCGAGGTTTGCAGGATTAATACCTGGCAATACCACGAAAGAGCCGAAACGGTAGATAGCGACAAAGAGGAGAGTAATGAGAAGACGGATACGAAGATCCTCAACCTTCCAACAGTTCTTCAGTGTCTCTATGAATTTTTTCATTTTTTCTTTAAGGAGTTAAAGAATTTACAGTACTTTAAAGGACTACTGCCTCACCGCCAACTGCTTTGATAGCTTCTTCTGCAGTCTTTGAGAAAGCGTTTGCCTTTACTGTTAGCTTTGCTTTAAGTTCACCATTGGCAAGAATCTTTACCATCTCCTTGCCGTTTGTAAGACCAGCTTCAACGAGTTGTGGTATTCCGATTTCTGTCCATCCATTCTTTTCTGCCAATTTCTGCAGAGTAGAGAGATTTACAGCAAAATACTCCTTATGGTTGATATTCTTAAATCCGAACTTAGGAACTCGACGCTGCAAAGGCATCTGACCACCTTCAAATCCTATCTTCTTCTTATAACCAGAACGTGCCTTAGCACCCTTGTGACCACGAGTAGAGGTACCTCCCAGTCCTGAACCAGGACCGCGACCGATACGACGACGTGAATGGGTTGAACCGGCAGCTGGCTGCAAATTATTCAATTTCATAATTCTTTGTCGTTTAATATGTTATTACTCTACTACTGTTACAAGGTGGTGTACCTTGCGGATCATGCCACGGACAGAAGGAGTATCCTCCTTTTCTACTACCTGAGAAATCTTATGTAAACCCAGAGCAAGAAGGGTACGCTTCTGGTCTGCAGAAGCACCGATACGGCTTTTTATCTGCTGAATCTTTATTGTTGCCATTTTTATATCCTCCTTCTTTATTATCCGTTAAACACTTTCTTCATGTCAATACCACGATCATGTGCTACAGTATATGCGTCACGCATCATGCTGAGAGCCTTGATAGTAGCCTTTACGAGGTTATGAGGATTGGATGAGCCCTTAGACTTAGCCAATACATCATTAACGCCTGCGCTCTCCAATACGGCACGCATAGCACCACCGGCAACCATACCAGTACCGGCTGCAGCTGGCTTCAGGAACACCTGTGCACCACCGAAACTGCACTCAACCTCGTGTGGTATTGTACCTTTCAGTACAGGAACCTTTATTAGACTCTTACGTGCAGCATCTGCACCCTTAGCGATAGCCTGCTGTACCTCACCAGCTTTTCCAAGTCCCCATCCGATAGTACCATTACCGTCACCTACAACGACAATAGCAGCGAATGTGAAGGTACGACCACCCTTTGTAACCTTTGTTACGCGGTTGATGGCTACCAGCTTCTCTTTCAATTCTTCATTGTTAATTTTTGCTCTTTCCATTGCTGTAATATCGTTTAGAAGTTAAGACCACCCTCACGTGCAGCGTCAGCAAGTGCTTTTACGCGTCCATGATAGAGGTAGCCGTTACGGTCAAATACTACTGTTGTGATACCTGCGGCCTTTGCCTTCTCTGCAAGAAGAGCTCCGACCTTAGCAGCCTGCTCTATCTTTGGCATTGTTTCCATGCCTACAGATGAAGCGCTGACCAGTGTACGCCCGTCAACATCGTTAATAACCTGAACGTAAATCTGCTTGTTAGAGCGGAATACACTGAGACGTGGACGCTCTGCTGTGCCATTTACACTCTTGCGAATTCTATACTTTATCTTGATTCGTCTTTCTACTTTCTTTGTGTTCATAATCGTTAAGAATATTTTAAAGATTATTACTTAGCCGCTGCTGATTTACCAGACTTTCTGCGGATTACCTCGCCTTGGAACAAGATACCCTTACCCTTATAAGGCTCTGGCTTACGGAAAGAACGGATCTTTGCACAAATCATACCGATGAGCTGCTTGTCGCAAGACTCAAGGATGAGTAGCGGATTCTGGTTACGCTCAGACTTGGTCTCTACCTTAACCTCTTTTGGAAGTTCAATAAAGATTGGGTGGGTATAGCCGAGTGAGAACTCGATAAGGTTGCCCTTGTTTGACACACGATAGCCGACACCTACAAGCTCAAGAGTCTTCTTGTAGCCTTCGCTGACACCTACAACCATGTTGTTGACGAGTGAACGATACAAACCATGGAATGCCTGCTTCTGCTTTGTCTCTACAGGACTGTTTTCGTCTATTTCAAATCTTACCTGACCATCTTCAACGATAACCTTGATAGATGAATCAACCTTCTGAGTGAGCTCACCCTTAGGACCTTTTACAGTGACGATTTCGCCATTCTGTGATACTGTAACACCTGAAGGAATAATAATTGGTAACTTACCTATTCTTGACATAATAAATCCTCCCAATTAATATACATAAGCAAGGACCTCGCCACCAATCTTCTGTTCAGCGGCCTCCTTGTCTGTCATTACACCTTTAGATGTGGACAGTATTGCTATGCCCAATCCGTTAATAACTCTCGGCATGTCCTTATAACCGGCGTACTGACGCAAGCCAGGTGTAGAGACACGCTGCAAACTCTTGATAGCGTTTTGCTTTGTGATAGGATCATACTTCAAGGCAATCTTAATAGAGCCCTGAGGACCATCTTCAATGAACTTGTAGTTCAAGATGTAACCTTTCTCGAAGAGAATCTTTGTTATCTCCTTCTTCAGGTTTGACGCAGGTACTTCAACCACGCGATGCTTCGCCATGATTGCGTTTCTGAGTCGTGTCAGATAATCTGCTATTGGATCTGTCATTTTAAATAATGTTTTAATTAATCGGGACGCCCCCGACAATATTAAATAATACGGAAGATGCTTTCTTCCAATTCTTTCTCTTTATTACCAGCTTGCCTTCTTTACGCCAGGTATAAGACCAGCTGATGCCATCTCGCGGAACTGAATACGTGAGATACCAAACTGGCGAATATAACCCTTTGGACGTCCTGTCACCTTACAACGGTTGTGTAAGCGTATAGGATTGGCATTCTTTGGTATTGCCTGCAATGCACGAGCTGCTTCGTAACGTTCTGCAGCATCCTCTGAAGTAGCGATTACCTTCTTCAGAGCTGCACGCTTCTCTGCATATCTAGCAACCAGTTTAGCACGCTTTACCTCGCGAGCCTTCATTGATTCTTTTGCCATATTCTATAATAATTAAGCGTTCTTGAATGGCAGACCAAAGGCCTTAAGAAGAGCAAAGCCTTCCTCATCGGTCTTGGCTGTTGTAACAAAGGTAATATTCATACCCTGTATGCGATCGATAGCATCGATGTTTATCTCAGGGAAGATAATCTGCTCCTGGATACCCAAGGTATAATTTCCACGACCATCAAGTTTTGACTGGATACCCTTGAAGTCACGGATACGTGGAAGTGCTACACGCACAAGTCTCTCAAGGAACTCATACATGCGCTCACGACGCAGTGTAACCATAACACCGATAGGCATCTTCTTACGCAACTTGAAGTTTGCAATATCCTTCTTTGAGAATGTAGCAACAGCCTTCTGACCTGTGATTGTTGTAATCTCGTTGATAGCTACATCGATAATCTTCTTATCTTGTGTAGCGTTACCAAGACCCATGTTAATAACAATCTTCTTCAGTTCAGGAATCTGCATTGCTGAAGAGTAGCCGAACTGCTTCTTCAACTCAGGAGCGATAGTCTCCTTGTATACTTTCTTTAACTGTGCTGTTTCCATTACTTGATTTCCTCCCCTGATTTTTTAGAGATACGGATAACATTCTTACCCTCATGCTTGATAGAAACACGAGTTGCCTTGCCGCTCTTTGGATCAATGAGGCTCAAGTTTGAGATATGAATCGGAGCCTCTTGTTTCACAATACCACCTTGTGGGTTCTTTGCAGAAGGCTTCTGACTCTTAGATACCATATTGATACCCTCGACGATAGCGCGCTCTTCTTTTACGAGCACCTTCTGTACCTTTCCCTTTTTGCCCTTATCCTTACCGGTAAGAACAATAACGGTATCGTCTTTCTTAATATGTAACTTACTCATTGTTTTTACTTTTTTAGAAGTTAGTGAAGACTAAAGTACCTCAGGCGCCAAAGAAACCACCTTCATATTAACTGCACGGAGTTCACGAGCAACAGGACCAAAGATACGGCTGCCACGCAATTCACCAGCATTGTTAAGAAGTACACAAGCGTTATCATCGAAACGGATGTATGAACCATCAGCACGACGAATCTCTTTCTTTGTACGTACGATAAGAGCCTTTGATACTGCACCTTTCTTTAAATCGCTTGAAGCGATAACATTCTTGACAGCAACGACGATAGTGTCACCAACACTTGCATAACGGCGACGTGTTCCACCAAGTACGCGAATGCAAAGAGCCTCACGTGCACCGCTGTTGTCACATACTGTAAGTCTTGATTCTGCCTGTATCATAATTACTTAGCTTTTTCAATTATTGAAACTAATCTCCACCTCTTTGTCTTGGAGAGTGGACGTGTCTCCATAATGAGGACTGTATCACCTACATTTGCCTCATTCTTCTCATCATGTGCATGATACTTCTTAGTCTTCTGCACAAACTTACCATAGATTGGGTGCTTCTCCTTGAACTTGGATGCAATAACAATGGTTTTATCCATCTTGTTGCTTGTAACAACACCCTGTCTTGTCTTTCTTAAATTACGCATTTCCATCTGGACCATTATTATTTATTAAGTTCACGTAAGCGAATCTCTGTTTTAATACGTGCGATGTCACGACGAGCCGCTTTAATCTGTGATGGATTCTCAAGGGGAGACACTGTATGGTTCAGCTTCATAGTATTAAGAGCTGACTCGGCATTCTCCAACTTCTCTGTCAATTCCTTGACATCAAGTTCTTTTAATTCTTTAATCTTCATAGTTTAAGCGTTTTTGTCGTAATCACGACGTACAACAAATTTTGTTTTAACAGGCAATTTCTGTGCTCCAAGTCTGAGAGCCTCTTTTGCGATATCGAACGGAACGCCTTCAATCTCAAAGAGGATACGTCCTGGTGTTACAGGAGCCACCCATCCTGCTGGGTCACCCTTACCTTTACCCATACGTACATCCGCAGGCTTTCTTGTGATTGGTTTATCAGGGAAGATACGAATCCACACCTGACCTTCACGGTTCATCTTACGGTTGATTGCCACACGGGCAGCCTCTATTTGTCTGCTATCTATCCACTTTGGTTCAAGGGTCTTGATACCGAAAGAACCGAAAGCAAGCTGTGTACCACGGTGAGCGTTGCCTTTATTGCCACGTCCATCCTGCGGTCTTCTATATTTTACTCTTTTTGGCTGTAACATAGTAGCTTCTTGTTTTAACGATTATTGTTTCTCTTACGGTTTCCACCACGACCTTCGCGACGACCTGCGCCAGGACGGTTGCCGCCAGTCTTCTCCTGAGAGAAGTTAGGTGCGAGATCACGTTTTCCGTAAACCTCACCACGGCAAATCCATACTTTTATACCGAGGAGTCCGACCTTTGTAAGAGCTTCTGTCTTGCAGTAGTCGATATCTGCACGGAATGTATGCAGTGGTGTACGACCTTCCTTAAACATTTCTGAACGAGCGATTTCAGCACCGTTCAAACGACCGGAAATTTGAACCTTGATACCTTCAGCACCTGCGCGCATAGTATTCTGGATAGCCATCTTTATGGCACGACGGTATGCTATCTTGCCCTCTACCTGGCGAGCGATAGAATTAGCAACGATATTAGCATCGAGGTCTGGTTTCTTTATTTCGAAGATATTGATCTGAATCTCCTTACCATAGAGCTTCTTCAATTCTTCCTTCAACTTATCAACATCCTGTCCACCTTTACCAATGACGATACCCGGACGGGCAGTGCAAATAGTGATAGTGACACGCTTCAAAGTGCGCTCGATGACAATGCGTGATACGCTAGCTTTTGCAAGACGCTCGTTGAGGTACTTACGTATTTTCTGATCCTCTACGAGATTCTCACCGAAACTTTTACCACCGAACCAGTTTGAATCCCAGCCACGGACGATACCGAGGCGATTTGCTATTGGATTAACTTTCTGTCCCATACTACTTATTTTTCATCATTGGTTTTTGTGTCTACAAACAGCGTTACGTGATTAGAACGCTTGCGGATACGATATCCACGGCCCTGTGGTGCAGGACGCATACGCTTCATTGTTACGCCTTCGTCAACAAATATCTTTGAGATATACAACTCGCCATCTTCAGCCTTACGGTCATTCTTGACCTCCCAGTTTGCGATAGCAGAGCGCAGCAGTTTCTCAACGTCAGCAGAAGCCTGCTTCTTAGAGAAACGGAGTACGCCAAGAGCTCTGTTTACCTCCATGCCACGAATCATGTCTACAACATAGC
This sequence comes from uncultured Prevotellaceae bacterium, assembly GCA_902799455.1. Taxonomy (GTDB): domain Bacteria; phylum Bacteroidota; class Bacteroidia; order Bacteroidales; family Bacteroidaceae; genus Prevotella. The sequence goes on along the minus strand of CADCAX010000017.1, from coordinate 11,943 downwards.
GCATCTTACGTGGAGATGAGGGCACACCAATGAGCTTGGCAAAGTATTGATTCTTTTTAGCTGCCTTAATAGCTTCAGCAGCATTATGTTTTCTTGCTCCCATTTCGTTTTCTTTTTAATGGATTAGCCCGCCTTATTTCTTGTTACCGGCATGTCCGCCGAAACGACGTGTTGGAGCAAACTCGCCGAACTTGTGTCCGACCATGTTCTCCGTCACATAGACAGGAATGAATTTGTTACCGTTATGAACAGCTACTGTATGACCCACAAAATCAGGTGAGATTACAGAAGCTCTGGCCCATGTCTTTACGACACTTTTCTTACCGCTCTCATTCATAGCGAGAATCTTCTTCTCAAGAGAAACGTTGATATATGGACCCTTTTTAAGTGAACGACTCATAATTTCTTTTCTTTAATTTGTGGGGTTACTTCTTATTAGCTCTTTCTATAATGTACTTATTGCTTTGCTTCTTAGGAGCACGAGTCTTGAGACCCTTTGCATACAAGCCCTTGCGTGAACGTGGGTGTCCGCCTGACTGACGTCCTTCACCACCACCCATTGGGTGATCAACTGGGTTCATAACAACACCACGGTTGTGTGGACGACGACCGAGCCAACGTGAGCGTCCTGCTTTACCTGACTGCTCAAGAGCGTGATCAGAGTTGCCTACAGCTCCTACTGTTGCCTTACAAGCAGAAAGCACCTTACGTGTTTCGCCTGAAGGGAGTTTAATTACACAATAACTGCCTTCACGAGAAGTCAACTGAGCGAAATTACCTGCCGAACGTACGAGCAGAGCGCCCTGTCCAGGACGGAGCTCAATGTTGTGGATAACGGTACCTACTGGGATGCTTGCCAGAGGAAGAGCATTACCTACCTCAGGAGCAGCCTCCGCACCAGACATCAGTGTAGCACCTACCTGAAGTCCGTTAGGAGCAATAATGTAACGTTTCTCACCGTCAACATAGTACAACAGAGCGATACGAGCCGAACGGTTTGGATCATACTCTATTGACTTTACTACAGCTGGAACACCATCTTTCTCTCGCTTGAAGTCGATCATACGGAACTTCTTCTTGTGACCACCGCCTTTATAACGGACAGTCATCTTACCAGTGTTGTTTCGACCACCAGTAGAACGCTTACCGTAAACGAGAGACTTCTCTGGCACGGATGCAGTAATATCCTCGAACGTGCCAATAACTTTGTGTCTTTGACCAGGTGTAACTGGTTTTAATTTACGTACTGCCATTTTCTATTATTATATATTGCTGTAAAAATCTATTTCCTCGCCCTCTTTCAGAGTAACGATTGCTTTCTTGAAGGCGTTCTTCTGACCACGGATGAGACCTGCCTTTGTGTAGCGGCTTGAGCGCTTACCAGCATATCTCATTGTGTTAACGTCTTCTACTGTAACATTGTAGCGAGCCTCAACCTCCTGCTTAATCTGGATCTTGTTGGCCTCTGGCTTAACGATGAAGCCATAGCGGTTTGGCCGCTTTTCTGTAATCCTTGTCATCTTCTCAGTGACAATGGGCTTAATGATAAATGCCATAATCTGTTTCTCCTTTTTAAGTTTACTTGATTAAGACTTCTTCTATTTTCTTAACAGCGTTCTCACAGAGCACAACAGCGTCAGCATTCATCACCTTATAGGCGTTGAGCATTGCTGCACCCATTACCTCTACCTTCTGCAGGTTGCGAGCAGAAAGATAAACGCTCTTATTCTCTTCAGGCATAAGGAAGAGTACCTTCTTACCATCAACGCCGAGGGCCTTCATGATATTGAGGATCTCCTTGGTCTTTGGTGTCTGTATGTTGAAGTCTTCAACAACAACGATACCATTCTCCTGTACCTTGTATGAGAGAGCACTCTTACGAGCGAGCTGCTTTGTTTTTAAATTAAGTTTTGTACGGTAATCGCGTGGGCGTGGGCCGAATACGCGTGCGCCACCAACGAGCACTGGTGAGTTGATATCACCACGACGTGCACCGCCGCCACCTTTCTGACGACCGAGTTTGCGTGTTGAGCCAGACATTTCGCTGCGCTCCTTTGCCTTTGCTGTACCCTGACGCTGATTGCCGAGATACTGCTTTACATCGAGGTAGAGAACATGGTCGTTAGGCTCGATAGCGTAGATAGCATCGTTCAGAACCACCTTGCGGCCTGTCTCTTTGCCCTGTATGTCTAATACATTTACTTCCATGACCTTACTTCTTGATTAATACTGTTGAACCATTGTATCCTGCAACAGAGCCCTTCACGATAACGAGGTTGCTCTCTGGGATAACTTTAATAACTCGCAGATTCTGCGTTGTAACACGCTCGTTACCCATGTGTCCACCCATGCGCATGCCCTTGAACACCTTTGCAGGGTAAGAGCAGGCACCGATAGAACCTGGCTTACGAAGGCGGTCATCCTGACCGTGTGTAGCCTGTCCTACGCCACCAAAACCGTGACGTTTTACGACACCCTGGAAACCTTTACCCTTTGAAGTGCCGACAACGTCAACGAAGTCGCCTTCAGAGAAGATTTCTGCAGTGATAGTGTCTCCGAGGTTTTTCTCCTCGTCAAATTTGAACTCGGCCAAGTGCTGTTTTGGTGTTGTGCCAACCTTCTTGAAGGCTCCCATCATTGGTTTGGTTGTACGAGACTCCTTACGCTCGCCGAAACCAAGCTGATATGCAGCATAACCGTCTTTCTCAACGGTCTTAACCTGGGTTACGACACAAGGACCAGCTTCGATGACAGTGCACGGTGTATTCTTACCGTCGGCACTGAAAACGGATGTCATTCCGATTTTTCTTCCAATTAATCCTGGCATTTCAATTTAAATTTTTAATTTATTCCTTGTTACGTTTAATTTTAACAAAATACTATACCTTTATCTCTACTTCTACACCAGAAGGGAGGTCGAGCTTCATCAGAGCGTCAACAGTCTTTGTTGTTGAGCTATAGATGTCAATCAGACGCTTGTAGTCTGAAAGCTGGAACTGCTCACGAGCCTTCTTGTTAACGAAGGTAGAACGGTTTACTGTATAGATGCGCTTGTGTGTTGGGAGTGGAATAGGACCACTAACGATAGCGCCTGTTGCCTTAACGGCCTTAACAATCTTCTCAGCTGACTTATCAACCAGTGTATGGTCATAAGACTTCAGCTTGATACGGATTTTCTGACTCATAATTTCTTTAATTAATTTTTATGTTATTGTTTAAAATGGTACCCGTAAAGAGTCATTTGCTCACGGGTACTTTATTATTATTTATACCAAATCAGCACGACCACCGTTCTCTTCCAAGATAGCCTTAGCAATAGAGCTTGATACTGGCTCGTGGTGATCATATTCCATAGATGAGGTAGCACGACCAGAGGTGATGGTACGCAATGCTGTTACATAGCCGAACATTTCAGCCAATGGAACCATAGCCTTAACGACTTTAGCACCTGAGCGGGCATCGTCCATACCCTGTACCATACCACGACGCTTGTTGAGGTCACCGATAACGTCACCCATGTTCTCTTCTGGTGTTACTACTTCTACCTTCATGATAGGCTCCATGAGGCAAGGACCTGCCTTAGGACATGCATTCTTGAAGGCGTTGCGAGCAGCGAGTTCGAATGACAACTGGTCAGAGTCAACTGGGTGGAAACTACCATCGATAAGTGTTACCTTCAGTCCTGTTACAGGATATCCACCGAGGACACCGCTCTTGAGGCAATCTTCGAAGCCCTTCTGAACAGCAGGAATGAATTCCTTAGGCACATTACCACCCTTCACCTCATTGATGAACTGCAGATCGCCTTCCTTATAGTCCTCATCCTTAGGACCGATGTTAACGATGATGTCAGCGAACTTACCACGACCACCTGACTGCTTCTTATAAACCTCGCGGAGGTTAACTTCCTTGGTGATTGCTTCCTTGTAGTTAACCTGTGGCTTACCCTGGTTACATTCAACCTTGAACTCACGCTTCAGACGATCGATGATGATATCGAGGTGAAGCTCACCCATACCGCTGATGACGGTCTGACCGCTCTGCTCATCAGTACGAACTGTGAATGTTGGGTCTTCTTCAGCAAGCTTTGCAAGACCATTGTCAAGTTTTGCGATATCAGCCTGTGACTTTGGCTCAACAGCGATAGAGATCACAGTGTCAGGGAATGTCATAGACTCCAATACAATCTGATGATCTTCATCACAAAGAGTATCACCTGTACGGATATCCTTGAAACCCACACCAGAACCTATATCACCTGCAGCGATTTCGTCAACAGGATTCTGCTTGTTAGAGTGCATCTGGAAGAGGCGGCTGATACGCTCCTTCTTACCAGAACGTGGGTTATATACGTAAGAACCAGCCTCAATCTTACCAGAATAAACGCGGAAGAATACGAGACGACCTACATATGGGTCTGTTGCAATCTTAAATGCGAGAGCTGCTGTTGGAGCCTCTTCCTTTGCCTCGAACTTAACCTCAACAGACTCGTCGCCAGGCTCTGTACCAACAACCTCTGGGTTATCCAGTGGTGAAGGAAGCAGTGCGCAAACGTAGTCAAGCATTGTCTGTACGCCCTTGTTCTTGAATGAAGAACCGCAGAGCATAGGAACACACTCCAGAGCAAGTGTACCCTTACGGATAGCAGCGATAATCTCATCTTCTGTGATAGTAGAAGGATCGTCGAAATACTTCTCCATGAGAGCCTCGTCGAAGTTAGCTGCTGACTCAAGGAGTTTTTCGCGCCATTCGTTGCACTCGTCAACGAGGTCAGCAGGAATCTCTTCTACGTCATAGTCAGCGCCCATTGTCTCGTCATGCCAAAGGATAGCCTTCATCTTAACGAGGTCAACGAGTCCCTTGAAAGTCTCTTCTGCACCGATTGGAACGCAGAGAGGTACAGGATTTGCACCCAGTACATCCTTCATCTGCTGCACAACATCAAAGAAGTTTGCACCAGAACGGTCCATCTTGTTCACATATCCGATACGAGGTACTTCGTACTTATCAGCCTGACGCCATACAGTCTCAGACTGAGGCTCCACGCCACCTACTGCACAATAAGTTGCTACTGCACCATCCAACACACGCAGAGAACGCTCCACCTCAGCGGTGAAATCCACGTGTCCCGGAGTATCGATAAGATTAATCTTATACTGCTTGTCGTTATACTTCCAGAAACATGTTGTAGCAGCAGAGGTAATAGTAATACCACGCTCCTGCTCCTGTTCCATCCAGTCCATGGTAGCAGCACCCTCGTGTACCTCACCAATCTTGTGAGTCTTACCTGTATAGAAGAGGATACGCTCGGATGTTGTTGTCTTACCGGCATCAATATGAGCCATGATACCGATGTTTCTTGTCAAATGAAGATCGTGTTTTGCCATTTCTGTAGAACTAATTTACATTATTAATTAAAAACGGAAATGTGCAAAAGCACGGTTAGCTTCAGCCATGCGGTGCATATCTTCCTTACGCTTGAAGGCACCACCCTGGTTGTTATATGCATCCATAATCTCCGCTGCGAGTTTATCAGCCATACCCTTACCACCACGCTTACGAGCGAAAGAGATAAGATTCTTCATAGAGATAGATTCCCTGCGGTCAGGGCGAATTTCTGTTGGCACCTGGAAAGTAGCACCACCGATACGGCGGCTCTTAACCTCCACGTGTGGAGTAACGTTATCCAAAGCCTGCTTCCATATATCAAGTGCAGACTTCTCTTCTTCCTTCATCTTTTCACCTACGGTGTTGATAGCAGCATAGAATATCTCATAAGAAGTATTCTTCTTGCCATCGTACATCAGATGGTTGACAAACTTTGACACTTTCTTGTCATTGTAGACGGGATCTGGGAGGATAACCCTCTTCTTTGGTTTTGCTTTTCTCATTTTTAGCTTTTAAAATTTTCTTGGTTGTCTTACTTCGGCTTCAATGCCCTTCACGGGTCATTTACTCAACCTGATTTCTTTCTTTGACCGATTACTGTTTTTTACTTCTTTGCAGCCTTTGGTCTCTTTGCTCCATACTTAGAGCGACGCTGTGTACGTGATGCTACACCTGCTGTATCAAGTGTTCCACGTACAATGTGATAACGTACACCTGGCAAGTCTTTTACACGACCACCACGCACAAGCACGATTGAGTGCTCCTGCAAGTTGTGTCCTTCTCCAGGAATGTATGAGTTCACTTCTTTTGTGTTCGTCAGGCGAACACGGGCTACCTTACGCATAGCCGAGTTAGGCTTCTTAGGGGTAGTTGTATACACACGCACGCACACTCCACGACGCTGTGGACATGAGTCCAAAGCTGGTGACTTGCTCTTGTCTACAAGTACCTTTCTGCCTTTTCTTACCAATTGTTGAATTGTAGGCATTGTTTTTTAATTTTTTTGTTTGTACTTATTTATATATTAATATTATCGACAGCATAAGACGATGCTAACCGAGGAGCTCTTTTCCAAGGTCGCACCGGCAAAATCACGGCTTACCTAGCGGTATATATCGGGTAGAGGCCACAAATTTGCGGCTGCAAAGGTACAAATTATATATAACATGGCAAAAGAAATATCATCTTTTCTATCCTCCATAACACCTGTTTTATAGTTTTTTAACATTATTGTGCATTTTTTAGCTCTCATTATTCCATAAAAACGCAAATTCGAGGACAAAAACAACGATGTTTCTGTTTGCGCACACAGAAAGTCGCTTGAGATACTTGTCAGAGCAGCATTTTTCAAAAACGTAAGAAAAATATCTGAAATCAGCAGAGATTGAAAGCAAAACGTCACCAAAGAGCACCTCTTTTGGTTCATTTTAGTTCATAATACTGAATTTTTCGTGTGTATTTTATCATTTTTCTTGCGTATTAAATAAAAAATATTTATCTTTGCCACGATTTAATAAAGAGAGACATCTGTGGATATTACAAATACAATACGCGGAATTGCCAATTGGTATTTCTCAAAGAAAGCCCTACCCTATTGGTGTGTTTTAGCCATCGACTGCAGTATTATTGTCTTTGCAGGAATGCTTGCCACTTACTTTATTCAGGGGGGCAATTCCCTGTCAACTCACTTCTGGCGTCATCTCCTCACATGGGTTCTGACACTGCCATTCTTCATTGTCGGCATGAGGGTTTTCCACACCTACTCTGGCATCATGCGCTACAGCAGCACCATAGACCTGGTGCGCCAGGCTTTCGCGCTGATAATCGGATTTGTACTTGTTATCGCCTTTATCGAACTAGTACCATACGGATCAATCATACATAACACCAGACGTATTACTTTCATCGTGATGTTCCTACTATCCCTGTTCGGACAGTGGGGAATACGCATACTGATAAAGTATCTGTATGAGGTTGTACAGGTAACAAACAAACGCACAAGGGTAGCCATCTATGGTGTTAAGGAGGGAGGTCTGTCCATAGCACAGTCAATACTGAAGAATCCAAAATCAAGATATGAGATAGGCGGTTTCATCAGTCCTGACGGTTCTTTGCACAGCAAATACCTCATGGGCACAAAGGTACGCCGGATAGGTCCACACATAATACAGCACCTTAAGAAAGCAGGCATAAAAGCAATCATCGTCAGCCCTCTTCAAGTAGATAACTTCCGTGAAAATGAGGAACTGATAAACAAGCTCATCAAGGCAAATATCAAAATCCTTATGATGAATTCTGCAGAGGAATGGGACCCTTCCAAACCTATATTGCAGGAACAAATCAAGGACGTAGAGGTTGAGGATCTTTTGCCACGCGACAAGATAGAAGTAGATATCATGGCTATCGGCGCGATGCTTCAGGGAAAAACCATCCTCATTACAGGTGCCGCAGGCTCTATAGGCAGCGAGATGGTTCATCAGGTGGCAAAATTCTCGCCAAAACATCTGATTCTGATTGATGTGGCAGAGACTCCAATGCACGATGTGCGTCTCTACATGAATCGCAAATATCCAGATATTCCTTGCGAAACAATCGTAGGAAGCATTTGTGCCCCTGCCCTCATGGAATATGTATTCTCACACTATAAACCAGAATATGTGTTCCACGCAGCAGCCTACAAGCATGTGCCAATGATGGAGAACAATCCGGGAGTGGCAATAACCAACAATGTTTATGGCACACGCGTCATAGCAGACCTCGCAGTGAAATATGGCACAAAGAAGTTTGTCATGATTTCGACAGACAAAGCTGTCAACCCTACCAATGTCATGGGATGCAGCAAGCGTATCTGCGAAATATACTGTCAGGCCCTGAATGCTCATCAGCAAGGCACACAGTTCATCACAACCCGATTTGGTAATGTACTCGGCTCAAACGGCTCTGTGATACCTCTTTTCCGTGAGCAACTGAAGAATGGAGGTCCACTGACCGTAACACATCCAGACATAATACGTTACTTCATGCTTATCCCAGAAGCTTGTCAACTTGTACTTGAAGCAGGAACAATGGGAAAAGGTGGAGAGATTTACATATTCGATATGGGTAAGCCTGTACGCATAGCAGACCTCGCACAACGTATGATAGACCTCTCTGGAGCAAAAGATGTGGAAATAAAATTCACAGGACTCCGCGATGGCGAGAAACTATACGAGGAATTGCTTAATGACCAGGAGCAGACCCTTCCGACAATACATCCAAAGATAAAGATAGCAAGAGTACGTGAATATCCATATGAGCAGGCTCTTGCCAATGAAGAAACACTCTTCAAACTTGCTGCTCAGTATGATGATATGGCCATCGTAAAGAAGATGAAGGAAATAGTACCTGAGTATAAGAGTCAACATAGCAAGTACGAGGTCTTGGATTAGACCTTGTACATTTTTTTTTATCAATAAACACAAAGAATTATGAAAAAACTCTGCACGATTATGTTAGCAATGCTTGGTTTCGCAAGTGTTGCAAGTGCCGGAGGTCTGATGACCAACACAAACTATCACATTGCTTTTGACCGCATGTTTGCACGTGGTGCAACAACAGAAATCGACGCTGCATACTCTAACCCTGCAGGTCTTGCTTGGGGACACGAAGGATGGCAACTCTCCATTAACTTCCAGAAACCTTGGCAGAATCGAGACATCAAACTGACAACGCCTGCTGGAGAAAAGAAATTCAAGGGCGAGGCCTCTGCTCCCATCGTTCCTGCTCTCTTTGCTTCTTATAAGAAAGACCGTTGGGCATTATCAACTATGATAGGCATCGTCGGAAGCGGTGGATATGTAGAATACAAGGAGGGTGTACCAATGTTTAATGCTTTACTCGGTAGTACTATCACATCTCTGACACAGCAGATGAACCAGAGCACACAAGGCTTTGCACCTGTCGTTACCCCTGACCAATATGATGCTGAGATGAAAGGTAAGCAATACATCTATGGTGGACAAGTTAACTTCACATATAAATTCCTCGACTGCTTATCTGCAGCTGTAGGCATTCGTGCTAATTATTACGACGGCTACTATCGCGGACATGTCAAGGCAAACCATTCTACAATCGGAAACCTCGCCAGCCTTTCGCTTGATGTCGATCAGAAGGGATGGGGCTTTACACCAATCATCAGCCTTGCCTACCATAAAGGACCACTCACTTTGTCTGCACGCTATGAGTTCCGCACCAAGGTTAATCCTAAGAATGAGACAAATTCTTTGGCTGCATCTCTCAACTCCGAACAACTTATTGAGGATCCATTGGTACAATTAGTTGCTGCTGGTGCCCTGCCTGCAACCAAAGCTGCAGAAATGGCAAAAGCTATTAAGTCTAAAGTAGAAAGCGGGTTGGCAACCTATACAGCTCCTTATCAGGATGGAGCAGAGACACGCTACGATATGCCTTCACTACTCTCTGTTGCTGCAGGCTATGAGTTCACTCCGAAACTGCGTGCAGCTTTAGAGTATCATTTCTTCGACGATAAGAATGCCAAGATGGCTAATGACCGTCAGAAGACTCTCTCACACGGCACCCATGAGATTCTTGCCGGAGTGGAATACGACATCAACAAGAAATTCACCATCAGCTGCGGTGGTCAGCGTACTGACTATGGTATCACAGAAGAATACCAGCAGAACACTTCCTTCGCATGCGACAGCTGGTCAATAGGCATGGGCGGAGCATGGAACATCAACGAGAAGATGCGCCTCAACGCAAGCTATTTCATCAGCATCTACAGCGACAACCAGAAGACCACAAGCTACGGCATAGAGACCTACTCACGCACTAACAACGTACTTGGTGTCGGATTAGACTATAAGTTCTGATATACACATACAAGATAAAAAGAATATCCCAGCTTTCTTTGAAGGCTGGGATATTTCTTTATATATAAAATAATGTACGCGAGAGAATTACTCTACTGTCCAAATATCATTTGTCTCCAGCAGTTCTGCGAAGTTATGATACTTCTTGGCTGCCTTAACCTCTTCTATCTGAGCAGCTACAGAGTCGTCGTATGTAGGAGCATCAACGTCTCTGATAACGCCTAATGCCACAGGCATTCCGTCGCCATTGCCCATGAGGGCGAGCTTCAGTTGCAAGGTATTGTCTTCGCAATGAGCATCGTGAACGAGGACGTCATCTATTGTCCATACTCCCCCACCCGGCTTCTCATCGCCAAGCTTTACCTTCTTCACGCCAAAGCCCTCCTGTACGAGGCCGTACTCATTCTCAGCACCAAATACGAGCGGTTTACCGTGTTCTACGTAGATAGCATTCTCTGCACGTCCAGCCTTGTTATATACGGCAGCATGTGTACCATCGTTGAAGATGACACAGTTCTGCAACACCTCAGTTACGCTGGCACCCTTGTGGGCATTTGCAGCCTTCAGCACCTCTACTGTATGTGCGCCGTCAGTAGCCACAGTACGAGCGAAGAAATGTCCGCGAGCACCAAAGCAAAGCTCTGCTGGGCGGAACGGATCCTCTACTGTACCATAAGGGCTTGACTTAGACACGAAGCCACGTGGTGATGTAGGAGAATACTGACCCTTCGTAAGACCATAGATACGGTTGTTCAGAAGAATCATATTGAGGTTTATATTACGTCTGTTAGCATGGATGAAGTGGTTACCACCTATAGCGAGTCCGTCACCATCGCCAGAAATCTGCCATACGGTGAGATCAGGATTTGCTATCTTACATCCAGTAGCTATGGCAGCAGCACGTCCGTGTATGGTATTCATTCCGTAGGTCGCCATATAGTGTGGCAGACGTGAAGAACATCCGATACCAGATATAACAGCAGTATTCCATGGTGCTACTCCAATCTCTGCGCAAGCCTTATGGAGGGATGCGAGGAAGAAATGGTCACCACAGCCAGGACACCAGCGAGGCTGACCTTTTTTATAATCTTGAGCTGTAAACATATTATTAGTTAAGAATTAAGAATTAAGAGTTAAGAAAATTACTTTCTGAATTGTCATATTTCTCAGTGTTTACTTTGGTCGTTTTCACTATTGATGCTAAAATAGATGTTATCTCATTAGCTTCATTGTGAATAGACTCAAAGGTTTTGTCATCTATATATTCGCCATCATGTAAGAGTTCTATCCAATAGAGAGTTTCATTGGCTTCTTTAAGTGCAATCGATGTTTTATTAACGAAATCAGCACGACTTTGTGCAAATTTGGCCTCACGCATCATAGCACCAATAGAAGTACCACTACGAAGCATCTGCTTAGACAAAACAAATTCAGATTGTTGTTTTACCAGATACTTGTATGCTTTTACAATTCGCAAAGCAAACTGATAAGCTCGTTTTTCTATTGGATAGTCCAGAGTCATTTTTTCTTAATTCTTAACTCTTAACTCTTAATTATAGTGTTAAACGCTTCAACCAACTCGTTAACTACGAATGGCTGTCCCTTTACCTGATTGAACTGTGCAGGCACGAAGCCATCGACTTTCATACGCAGGTACGCTGCCAACTGTCCCATATTCTGTTCT
>CADCAX010000016.1 GCA_902799455.1 uncultured Prevotellaceae bacterium | reverse complement strand
AGATAGTCCATCAACTCAGGTAAGTAATAATGAAATTCGCAATCAATGATTTTCATTTTTGTAACAGATTTTTGGTTTATATTAATAATTAATTAGGAATGTTTATCTCATAAACAGCATTTCGCGGTATTTCGGGAGGGTCCAAACCTCGTCATCGACCTTTTCTTCGAGTTTGTCGATGTGATAACGCACCTGATCCATAATAGGTTCTACAGTATCGTGGTAGGCTATGGCCTTCTCACGGTTGGAGGTTATTTTGTTTGCCACACGACGGGCATTGGTGAGGGCTTCGCATCCTTCCTCAATGACCTTGATACGCTCTGATATCTCGCTGATGAGGGAGAGGTTGGACTGGGCTACCTTGCTGAACTGCTCTTCAGGGAGGATGGCCTTGAGGGCTGCCACATTCTCTGCTAGCTTGGTCTGATAGCCTACCACCTGCGGTATGATATGGTTGATAGATAGGTCGCCGAAGATGCGGGCTTCTATCTGTACCTTCTTGGTGTATGTCTCCCACTTGATATCGTTGCGGGCTGCCAGCTCCTTGCGATTCATGATATTCAGACTCTCGAACATCTTGATAGTCTCAGGGTCGGTATATCTGTCGAAGATAAGCGGACATGAATTCTCAACATCGAGACCACGCCTTTTTGCTTCTTCCTTCCATTCGTCGGAATAGCCGTTGCCGTCGAAGCGTATAGGCTTGCAGGTCTTGATATCTTCACGCAGTATCTCAATGATGGCAGATGTCTTCTCCTTTCCGGAAGCAATAAGTGCATCGACACGTTCCTTGAAGTTCACCAGCGCCTCTGCTACGGCAGCATTGAGGGTTATCATGGCTGCAGCACAATTGGCCTCAGAGCCTGGGGCACGGAATTCAAAGCGGTTACCTGTGAAGGCGAATGGTGATGTCCTGTTACGGTCGGTATTGTCGATAAGCAGCTCTGGGATAGAAGGGATATCGAGCTTCAGTCCTGCCTTACCAGCGATATATATGGTGTCATCGGTGCTGTTCTCGAAATGGTTGAGCACCTCTGTGAGCTGACGTCCGAGGAAAGAGGAGATGATTACCGGCGGTGCCTCGTGTCCGCCCAGACGATGGGCATTTGTGGCACTCATGATAGAGGCTTTCATCAGTCCGTTGTGTTTGTAAACACCCATCAGGGTCTCTACGACGAAGGTGATAAAGCGCAGATTGCCCAGGTCGTCCTTACCAGGTCCGTGGAGCAGTATGCCTGTGTCTGTAGCGAGAGACCAGTTGTTATGCTTTCCGGAGCCGTTGATGCCGTCGAAAGGTTTTTCGTGGAGCAGGCAGCGGAAGCCGTGCTTGCGGGCTACCTTCTGCATCAGCGACATGATGAGCATGTTATGGTCGACAGCGAGGTTGCACTCTTCGTAGATAGGAGCCAGCTCAAACTGGTTAGGAGCCACCTCGTTATGGCGTGTCTTACAAGGGATGCCAAGTTCCAAAGCATGTATCTCGAGGTCTTTCATGAATTCTGCAACACGCTCTGGTATAGCTCCGAAGTAATGGTCGTCCATCTGCTGGTCTTTTGCAGAGGAGTGTCCCATCAGGGTACGTCCTGTAAGGAGCAGGTCGGGACGGGCAGAATAGAGGCCTTCATCGATAAGGAAGTATTCCTGTTCCCAGCCGAGGTTGGTAATAACCTTCTTCACCTCCGGATTGAAATACTGTACTACAGCCGTTGCCGCCTTATTGATGGCCTGCAGACCCTTCAGCAATGGTGTCTTATAGTCAAGAGCCTCACCCGTATAGGAGATAAAGACTGTAGGAATCATCAGGGTGTCGCCCATCACAAAGACTGGTGATGTGGGGTCCCATGCGGAATAGCCACGAGCCTCGAAGGTGGAGCGTATGCCACCAGAGGGGAATGATGAAGCGTCAGGCTCCTGCTGAACAAGCGACTTGCCAGAGAACTCTTCTATCATACCACCCATACCGTCGTGTTCCACGAATGCATCATGCTTCTCGGCTGTGGTATTGGTAAGGGGCTGGAACCAGTGGGTGCAATGGGTTACACCAAGTTCCATAGCCCATTGCTTCATACCGTCGGCAACCTTGTCGGCTGTCTGACGATCCAATGGGGAACCGTTATCTATGACATCGAGCATCTTGGAGTAGATATCCTTATCAAGGTACTTTGCCATCTTCTGTTTGTTGAAGACGTATTTGGCAAAGAACTCCGAAGGACGCTCTTTTGGTGACTGCACATAAAGGGGATGCTTCTTAAAGGCATCGCTGACAACCTGAAATCTTAAACTGGGCATCTTATGTAAAGTTTAAAGTTTAAAGTTTAAAGTTTTGCATGCAAAATTAGTTTTTTTTTGCGAGATATGCAACAAAAGTGTTGATTTTTTCACTTTAGGGGTACTTCTACCCATCCGAGGAGGTGACGGTTTTTCATCTTCTTGCCTTGTGAGAAAACCTTATAGTGACCTGGGGAGAGGGTAGGGAGTTGACTCTTGTAACCCATGAAGACGTCTGTTCCCTGCAGTGTGCGCACGAGAATCATCTGCGATGGTGACACACTGGTGAGGAAGGTGCTGATGTCCTGCGGATGGTCGGGCATCAGGGATGCCTTTGAGGGGTTGCTGACAGGCCGGGGAGACTCGTTGCCGTAGCGGTCTGTAGCTGTGACAGCAAAATATTGTGCTTTCTTCAATGGCGGCAGCTGGATAGAGGTGCCGTGATAATCGGCCATTACGAGATTCTCGGGGTTACGGGTGTCAACAGGCGACGTCTCGGAACAATATACATTATATGTCACATCGCCACCTACATCTTCCCACGACAACTTGCCGTCGGAATAACTTATCTTCTCAGGGGCAACAGGTGGCACGACATCATACCAGCTCATAGCAGACGGTATAGCCGGAATGGCGTTGAAGTCCTTTGTGAACTGATATATACCCTTAGTGTCGTCAGTAAGGAACTTGGAACGGAACATCGTGATGCCCAAACCATACTGACGCAGGACATACATCTCGCGTGTGATGTCGATAAGCGGCCAGTTGCGTTCGTTGCGATGGAGCATATAGACACCCAAGCCAGGGGCTACTATCTTGCCGTTGGAACGTTCTTTCCAGTCTATGACAAAGGGATAGAAATTCTGATTGCGGAAATACATCATGGGATATATGGCATCCATGAGTCCCTGCTGCATCCACAGGGCCACATCCTGACACACTATATCGCGAGCATTCCAGCCTGTACTGCTCTGACGCTTCGTATCAGCATATTTTCCCACAGGAGAACAGGACAGCTGCACCCAAGGCTTCAGAGCCTTTACCTCACGATGGACAGCATTCACGATGCGTGTGATATTATCTCGGGCCTCGGAACGGTTGCGTATCTTGGTCCATGAATCGGGATAGCGGATATAATCGAGGTGGATGCCGTCGATATCATACTTCTCCGTCACCTCCTTACAGAAGTTGGCAATATAGGTTGCTGTGCCTGCTGCCTCAGGATTAAGGAATCCCTCGTCCCCAATTTTCTTTATCAGTTCGGGATGTGTGGAACGCAGATTGCGACAACCTTCGCCTTTCCATTTTCCTATCGGTATGGTAACTATCCATGCATGGAGCTTCATACCGCGACGATGACATTCCTCGATGGCAAACTGCAGGGCGTCATAACTGGGACTGCTGCCAGGATGGCCTGTGAGACATCCGTCGAAAGGCTCCATAGAGGAAGGGAATATTGTGGTAGCACGAATGCGCGTCTGAAGAAGGATGGTATTGATGCCAGCATCTGACAACTCGTCAAGGATTTGGGTGAGTTCCTCTTTCTGGGCGATGCTGCTATATGAATGAGGCCAGTCGATGCCGCCTATGGTGGTAAGCCATACTGCTCTCGTCTCGTTGGCAATGGCAGAAAGGCTGATACCTATATAAAAGAGTAAAAACAGAATTTTTTTTAGCATAACAGCTGCAAAGGTACAAAAAAATTTGGTTGTTACAAAAAAATATTGTAATTTTGCAGAGGTTTTATATATGGAAATATGATAACTTTTACCATTAGTCTTATACTTTTAATATTAGGATATTTCCTGTACGGAAAATTCGTAGAAAGCGTATTCGGTCCTAATGACAAACGCAAGACACCGGGAATAAGGAAATTTGACGGTGTCGATTATCTGGTATTGCCAGCATGGAAAGTGTTTATGATACAGTTCCTGAACATTGCCGGAACGGGTCCTATCTTTGGTGCCATCATGGGAATGTGGTTTGGTCCTGTAGCATATCTGTGGATAGTTCTCGGCTGTATCTTTGCAGGTGCGACGCATGACTATCTCTCTGGTATGATAAGCATGAGAAAGGGTGGAATATCTCTGCCTGACATAGTGGGGCAGTATATTGGTAAGAACGCAAGAAAGGTAATGCTGGTATTCGCTGTCGTCCTTCTGATGCTGGTAGGTGCTGTCTTCGTACTCAGTCCTGCGACATTGCTAGCCGGCATGCTGCCAGTAGGCGAGGGTGATACTCCGCTGGTATTTTGGATTATCATAATATTCCTATATTATATAGTGGCAACGCTTATGCCTGTTGACAAGATTATCGGCAGGATATATCCGATATTTGCCATTTCGCTGATATTCATGGCGGTAGCACTTCTTGTGATGCTTTATGTCAAGATGCCCGCTTTGCCAGAGATATGGGACGGTTTGCACGATATGGGCAAGGAACGTCTTGGCATAACGAATGCTGAGCCTATCTTACCTGCATTGTTCATCACTATAGCCTGTGGTGCCATCAGTGGTTTCCATGCTACCCAGAGTCCGTTGATGGCTCGCTGTATGAAAAACGAACACCTGGGACGTCCAGTCTTCTATGGTTCAATGATAACAGAGGGACTGGTGGCATTGGTATGGGCAACAGTAAGTAGCTGGTTTTTCTTCTATGGCGGATGGCGCGATTTGTGCCCCGATGCTTTCCTGGCACAGTCGGACAAGACGTTGACACAGTTCTTTACTGCTCCAAAGGTGGTGATGGAGGTATGTCAGGGCTGGCTCGGAGTAGCTGGTGGCATACTGGCGGTACTGGGTGTTGTGGCAGCACCTATAACGAGTGGTGATACAGCATTACGCTCTTGCCGACTCATTATAGCAGACGCATTTAACATGGACCAGAAGCCTATTGCGAAGCGTCTGATGATATGTATTCCGATATTCGTCGTTACCTTTATGCTCCTGTTCTGGCAGCTCGGTAATCCTGACAGCTTCAATACCATATGGAAATACTTCGGATGGGCTAACCAGACACTCAGCGTATTTACGCTGTGGAGTATTACGGTTTACCTGGCGCTGAAGAAGAAATTCTATACCATAACACTCTTGCCTGCGATGTTCATGACGTTTATATGCACAACATTTATCGTATCAAGCAGGGTTGCTCTGGGATTAGACTTCTCTATCGGATATCTGGTAGGAATAATAGTGACATTGCTGTTTACTATAGCATTCTTCCATTGGCATCATGGTAAGTTCTATCTGGATTATAAGTATAATCACAAGAATAGTAACAATTAACAATTCTTTTAGTCGGCCAATGGCCTTTGTAAAAGCGTCACAAGTGCCGAGCGAACAATTAACAATTAACAATTAATAATTAACAATTAACAATATACATTTAATAATTAAATTCTTTAAGTCTATGAAGAAATTTTTTGTAGCAATTGCTATGTTGGCTATGACGCTGGCAGTTAGTGCACAGTCAAGTGACACTCCGTTTGAAAAAGGTAAAATCTACGTTGGTGCAGGATTCTCTGGCCTTAACCTGAACTACAACTCAAACACCAAGTGGAATTTTGACATCAATGCAAGAGGCGGTTATTTCATTGAGGATAACTGGATGCTGCTCGGAGAATTTATGTGGGGAATACGTCAGAAGTCAGACAATTCATTCAAGCTTGGCGCTGGAGCACGTTATTACATCGTTCAGAATGGTCTGTATCTCGGTGCTGGAGCACGCTACGCACATCAGGGAAGTGAATATAACGACTTCGTGCCCAACGTCAATGTCGGCTATGCATACTTCTTGAATCACTATGTTACCATAGAGCCAGAGTTGTATTTCGACATAAGCACCAAGAGCTTCAAGGACTACTCGGGCTTTGGCCTCCGCGTATCTTTGGGAGTATATTTTTAATTCATAATTATCAACTTTTAACTCTTAACTTTTAACTCTTAACTAAAAATATGCTGTCTGTAGATGAATTGACTGACAGGCTTATAGACCTGTCGTTTGCTGAAGATATCGGTGACGGTGATCATACCACCTTGTGCTGCATCCCTGCAGACGCAATGGGTAAGAGTCGCCTTATAATAAAGGAAGATGGCATCCTGGCTGGTGTGGAAGTGGCAAAGGAGGTATTCCGCCGTTTTGATCCGAGTCTGCAGGTAGAGGTGCTCATCGGTGACGGTTCACCTGTCAAGGTTGGTGATATCGCTATGATTGTTACCGGTAAGGTGCAGAGTCTTTTGCAGACAGAACGCCTGATGCTGAACATTATGCAACGCATGAGCGGTATTGCTACGATGACACATAAATATCAGCAGGCGTTGATAGATGCAGGAACAAAGACTCGTGTGCTGGACACCCGTAAGACAACCCCCGGAATGCGTATGCTTGAGAAGGAGGCTGTAAAAATAGGTGGAGGTACGAATCATCGCATCGGATTGTTTGACATGATTCTCCTGAAAGATAACCACGTAGATTTTGCTGGTGGCATACATAATGCCATCTCACGTGCAAAAGAATACTGTAAGAAGAACGGGAAGGATCTGAAGATAGAGATAGAGGTCAGGAACTTCAAAGAACTGGAGGAAGCCCTTCTTGAGAAGCCGGACCGTATAATGTTTGATAACTTTACACCAGAAGATACCGTAGAGGCGGTTAAGATAGTAAACCACCAGTGTGAGACGGAATCGTCAGGAGGCATTACGTTTGACAATATGATACCATACGCCAAAGCTGGCGTAGATTTCATATCATTCGGTGCCCTGACACATTCCGTAAAAGGACTGGATATGAGTTTTAAGGCTGTTTAGTTATTAACCTCGTTTGTGAGGGTAAGTGATGCGATGTCATCAATCTCGTGGATGGAAGCAAAAAGCCCCACGAAATTGGTGGCATCGTTGCTTCTTATCATATAGTTGATGGTGGTGACTTGGCTGTTGTAATCGAATCTCAGGAACTCATCAGAGATATGTACATTATACTGCTTCAGACAATCACGATATGGGTTTGTATCGGAAACAATATTATTGACCTTGATACGTATAATCTTCATCTCTGCACCTTTCAGGAACTTCTTCTCGAAGTATTCGAATAACTTGAGGACTCCTATGATGAAGAGAGCAGAAAAGATAGATATAATATACATTCCGGCACCTATGGCGAGACCCAGACATGCTGTCATCCATATACCAGCTGCTGTTGTGAGTCCGCGTACAGAACCCTTCATCTGAATTATGGCACCAGCACCGAGGAAACCTATACCAGATATCACCTGTGCAGCAATTCGTCCGGGGTCACCATTCTTCAGGCCCATATATTCCTGTGGAATGTATATGGATATAATCATTGCCAGTGTGGCACCCATAGCGATGAGTGCAAATGTACGCATACCTGCTGCCTGACCTTTATGACGACGCTCAGTACCGATTAATGCACCAAGACATAGACTCAGGAGAAGTTTAAAGATTGCTCCTGTCGTTGTTATCTCCGTTGAGATAATCTGTTCTGTGATAAATGAAAAGTCCATTTAGTATATTGAAAATTAAAAATTCTTACTTCTTACATCTTACATCTTACCTCTTACCTCTTACCTCTTACTTCTTACCTCTTATCTCTTACCTCCTCTTATAAGAACGTGTGTGTCATCTGACAATGTGGTGGCAAAGAGATAAATGTTGCCTCCGTCTTTTATCTTCAACCGTTTCTTTAGGTCTTCTACAGTAGAAGGGAAGTTCCTTATCGTGAGATTTGCCTGTCTGATGTCTTGCATGAAACTCTTCAGATTTCCCTTTTGAAAATCGCTCATCCTTTCAATGAAGAATTGTCGTGCGGGGATGTTCTGTATGGGTTCCTTTCCCAGGAATAAGTTACTCATAGGGTGGAGCTTTTTCAGATTGTACCGTCTTGCGAATGCATTCTGTACCCCTGCCTTCATAATGCTGGCATTTGGCTCAAAGAGAAATGCTCCCTCTGTTATCTCTGAGGGGAGAGCTATCTCTGCCTGCTCTGTAGTGGCAGATGTGTCGGAAGTGAATGGTGCTTCGTCTGTCTCAAGATTTACGCAGTAGTAGTGTTGCCTGTCAGAATCCTTTGACATTACGAAGATCAGTTCCTTACATTCTCCTTTGACGCTTACGATATGTATCTCTGAAATGTCTTTCAGCTGCCTTCGTGCCTGTGCTATGTCGAGCATTGGGGACAGCTTGAGCATTATATATGCAGAGTTCTCAAGCAGGCTGTCCTGCAGAAGTGTCACATCTGGGGTGCAATCATTGATAGAGAAGACTTTCTCGCCTTTGTTGTTGCGTCTTGCAGGGTCGAGGTAAATGAGGATTTTCTCTCTTTGTTTCTCTGCTGTTGTAGAATCAGAGACGTATTGATTCCAGAATTCTTCGCATGCAGTATTATAAATCTTTATATTCTGCAATCCCATGAGTGGGAAGTTATGGCTTGCTATATTGCATAACACCTCCTGCTGTTCTATATAAAAGGCGTTCTCCATATTTCTTGCCATATAGCTGAAGTCTATGCCAAAACCACCTGTAAGGTCTATGAGAACTTTGCATCCGAGACGTTCTGCTATAGCCTGTTTATACCTTGCTGTAGTCTCGCTGGAACATTGTTCCATAGACAGTCGGGGAGGAAACCATATGTTGTCAGTCTTTGTCCATTCGGGGAGTTTCTTTTTGGCGATGCCATACCCCTCTATCTGTCGGAGACACCATTGTAGGTCAATGCCTTCGGGAGCTTTCTTTAGTGCCAAAGAAAGCGGATTTTCATTCCTGTGCTGTTTTATGAATTCCTCATTGGTCATTTCTTCACTCCCTTCACCCATCATCCATCATCCTATTTTGTCATAGGTTTTCTTTCGGAATATATAATATTTCTTGAGGATGCTGAAATTGGAGATGTTCTGATCTTGTTTTGTCTGTCTTAAGGCCTGTATCTGACGACGTGTGATAGTAAATTCTGCTTTCCATTTGTAAAAGTCCCTGCGAGCCTTTATGATAGCTTTGAAATCACCGAATTTTCCTGTCAGCAGTTCCTTGATTGCCGCAACATAGTCTAACCAGAATCTTACCCTCATGACATGATTAAGGTCTTCTTCCGGAAGGTTCTTGTATAGCATTGTAAGGTTGTTGCGGAAGTTCAGATATGTCTTTTGCGGATTTCCCTTTGGCAGAGTTCCGCCTCCGAGATGATAAACCCTGCTGCTTGGGACGCAGACAACCTTTTTACCCATAATGTTCAGTCGCCAGCAGAAGTCTATCTCTTCCTGATGAGCGAAGAACTTACGGTCTAACATTCCGGAATCCCAGTAATCCTGGCATCTTACCATCATGCATGCCCCAGAAGCCCACAGTATTTCTTGCACATCGTTATACTGTCCCTCGTCTGTCTCAATGGTGTTGAAGACACGTCCTCTGCAATAAGGATATCCATATTTGTCAAGGAATCCTCCGCATGCTCCGGCATATTCAAATCGGGTAGGGAAGACATCGCTGAGAATCTTTGGCTGGCAAGCTGCCACCTCAGGATGCTGGTCCATATACTTAACAAGGGGTTGTAGCCAACCGTCTTCTACACGGACATCACTATTCAAAAGGATATAGTATTCGGGCGATTTCTTGTTTTCTCTCTCATTTGTCGTCTCTATCACCTTGAATGCCTGGTTGTAGCCTCCGGCATATCCCCAGTTTCTTGACATGGGAATGATTCTTACATCAGGAAAGTCCCTCTTTAGCATCTTTAAAGAGTCGTCTGTAGAAGCATTATCTGCAACAATAACTTCCGCTCCGTCTGAATTCTTCAAAATGGCAGGAAGATAATGTTCCAGCATAGTAGCACCATTCCAATTAAGTATTACTATGGCAATGCGGGAAGTATCTGTATGATGCTCCGCCACTGGTTGATTGTTCTGGATATCAGTCTGTTCAGGACTTTCCTGGTCAAACAATGATAGCTGTTGTGCTTGCTCTGTCATGATTTATGTTTGTTATTTTGACTTTTACTATTTCGTTGTCATAGGCATCAGAAGCTTCGGATGGAGGTAGCTCTACGCGTATATAGTTATCAGTAAATCCGTGCATAGCTTTTCCACGGGATGCTTTCTCAAAAAGTACTTCTCTCTCCTTATTTATATATAAGGTGTAAAAAGCCTCTGTCTTCTGGTCCGACAATTCTAACAGTCTCTGTGACCTTTCGTGCTTCTCTTTTTCAGATACAACGTATGGTATCTTGAGAGCAGAAGTTCCAGGACGTTCGCTATATGGGAAAACGTGGAGTTGGGAAACAGGCAGTTCCTTCAACAGATTATATGTTTCTTCAAAACATTCTGGCGTTTCGCCTCTGCATCCTACCATTACATCAACACCGATGAAGGCATCAGGCATAGCATCCTTTATTCGGAGTATTCTGTCTTTGAACAAAGCGGAGTCATAATGACGATGCATCAGTTGCAATACTGTGTCGCTGCCACTCTGTAGCGGAATATGGAAATGTGGCATGAAGGCTCTGCTGTGAGCGCAATAATCTATCAGATCGTCAGTAATCAGGTCTGGCTCCAGTGAAGATATTCTGTAGCGTCTTATGTCTTCGACTTTGTCAAGAGCTTTTACCAGATCAAGGAAAGATTCTCCTGTTGTCCTGCCAAAATCACCGATATTAACACCTGTCAGCACTATCTCCTTACCACCTTCACGGGCAGCTTGCTCTGCCTGCTTTACCAATGATTCTATGCTCGGATTACGTGAGTTGCCTCGTGCGTATGGTATAGTACAATATGTACAATAGTAGTTGCAGCCATCTTGCACCTTGAGCCAATACCTCGTCCTTTCGCCTTTGGAACATGAGGGTTGGAATGATGTTATATCCTTTGGATGAGGGGTGACCTTGTATTCTGCCTGCTTTTCTGCACTTTCTTCTTTCTCGGTGTATTTGTCTGACAGAAATTGAATCAGTTTAGCCTTTTCA
The DNA here is from genome assembly GCA_902799455.1 of uncultured Prevotellaceae bacterium. Taxonomy (GTDB): domain Bacteria; phylum Bacteroidota; class Bacteroidia; order Bacteroidales; family Bacteroidaceae; genus Prevotella. The sequence continues at coordinate 12,429 of CADCAX010000016.1, read as the reverse complement.
TTACTACCCAACACCAAATCAACGCCTGGTATCTGAACTATTGTTTCTGGTTTCAGTTGTGCGTAGCATCCTGTAACCACAACAAATGCCCCTGGATGATTCTTTATGGTCTTCCTGATCTGCTGACGTGATTTGCTGTCTGCCGTTTCTGTTACGGAACAAGTGTTTATGATGCAGATGTCTGCACTTTCGCCTTTCTTGGCACGTCTGACACCAAACTCCTCAAGCATCCTACCAAAAGTGGATGTTTCTGAGAAATTCAGCTTGCAACCTAACGTGTAAAAAGCCGCTTTCTTGCCTTGAAAAATCGGTGTGTTTATCATAAACTTTTGCAAAATTAAGAAAAAAGAGCGAAATATGCAATAAAAACACCTAAAAAGTGCGTTTTTTTGCGTTTGTGTACGGGCACAAAAATTATTTAACATTTATTCACACTGTGTAATTACCTGAGAAACAAAAAGTTACGAAAAAGTTACAAAAAAAAGGCGAAAAAATAGTGAAAAATCCTTGCAAGATATAAAAAAAGTACTTATCTTTGCAACCGTTTTAATGAACAAGATTGTTTTACAATTAATTTAAAGCTTAGAAAAAAATGAAGAAATTAGTTTTCATGTTCGTAGCCATGGTTGCTATGACAATGGTATCTTGCGGTAACAAGACAGCAAACAATGAAGCAGCTGACACAGTTGACACAGCTGCAGTTGACACTGTAGCAGCTGACACAGTTGCAGCTGACACAGCAGTTGCTGAGTAATAATATTGTTGCTTGCAAGCAGAAAGATAAGGGATGTCCTCAGGACATCCCTTTATTTTTGTCTTTAACCAATACCGACATCTATAACCAATAACCTTTCACTTACTACTTTCCAAACTCTTTCTGGAAGACGATGCCGACGCCTTGGGTGTTGAGTGAGGAGCGGGTAAAGTATCTGTCATTAGTTTGATTATATACTTTTAATGATATATTGCCATTAGGAGTCAGCAGATATTGCAGGCTAAAGTCTCCTATGAAGTTTTGGGTATTCTTCATTATGTTGTCGCGATAGCCGAACTGTCCATTGAACAAAAGTCGGTTATTGAACATTTTTCCACTTAACAGTCCTTCATATTCCGCATTGCTGAATCCATCTGTTCCAGGAGTTACGTTTGCACCTACCGACCAATTGTTATTCTTAACAACGCCATTGATAACTTGATTAAGTTGTTGGGAAAGTGTTCCGCTCAGGAAACTTTGCATAGCAAGTGATGTCTGGCTTGTGCCTGTTGTTGTGCTGGTACCCATATTACCGGCATTGCCTGCGGTGCTTTGTGAGTAGAATCGTCCTATCGCAAGTAAGTAGAGTACTTGCTGATTAAGTGTTTCGTCGCTGTTTATCAGAGAGCTGACCATTTGTTTGGCATCAGACGAAAGAGACGGTAAATCGAGAGAGAAGTCAACCAATGGCTTATCTGGCGTACCGCTAATATTCATTAAACAGTTGACAGGCACATTGTTAGCTTTGAATGAGGAGCCAATACCAAGATCTGAAAGTGGTACGCTGTTAAGATGATACATTGCCTGCAGGTTGAGGTTTGCAAGATTTGGTGGACCACCAAAGTTTATGACACTACCTTTAATGAACTCAAAATCACGCCTGAGGAGGTTTTGTATTGTCATGTGGTAGATACCATTATCTATACCATAGTTACCAAATATCTCAAAGGCTCCTTTGTTGTAGTAGCTGATGCGCAGGTTCCCCCCTCCATAGAAATCGATGTAGTCACCCGTAATAGCATCCATCATTATATGGAGTTTTACCTCAGGATGTACTGTTACGAGGAAGGTAAAGCGTATATTTCCTGTAATATTAGTCGATTCTGTTGCAGAAGCAAGATATTTTGTCGTATCAGACTTTTCTGCCTCACTCATGCTATGCCAACTGATAAAATCCTTTGAGACGATAGCATCTGGAGATGTGCTGTTATATGTTATGAAAGATCCCTTTTGGGCGTTCACCTCTCCATATAACGAAACGTCGCTGTCATTACCCTTTATTTTTATATTTCCGTCGATGTATGCCACACCACAGTAAAGACTGGAAGCATCCGGAGCCTTTTGTGATTTCAGTTCTGGGAAATCATATGCCAGGAAACGGTCTGTCTGTATCTGCATATCGTATGAAATTCTCTTTAGATGGTCGTGATATACCCCTCCATAGAGTCGGGCGGTATTACCATCTTTGTCTTTAAGTGGAATGCCATCAAACAGTATTTCGTTGATACCCAGTTTAATAGTATCTTTTGGCATAGTGTATCTACATCCGTTAGCTATAATAGAAAAGTCTCCATCAGCAACCAGTTGTCCTGTTAGATTAAGATTGCTGAAGTCCCCATGCAGACGAACATCTCCATTACCTTGCAAACCAACATCTTTCATAAATGATTTGCAGAAGGCGTTAAGGAAATTAAGTCTGGTATTATGGGTTTTTATGGCCAGATCTATGGTGTTGCTCTGTGGCGAGATAAAGCCGTCAATCTTGGTTCTGCGATCTCCCTCGTCAATACAGATAGCATCAATGTCAATCATTTGTGACAAATTGGAGTAGTTGGCATCTGCATGTAGTGTTCCGAAATCGCCGTGATTGAATTTAAAATCTGCAACGTCCAAGTGTCCCTTTGCCAGTATGTCACTGAAAACTCCATGAGCCGTAACCTGTCCTGTTGCTTCTCCATCAAAGAATTTGGGGTTGAAATCTATGAGGTCTGTGATATACCTTATATTAATATTATGCAGATTTACCGTCAGCGAATCTGTCAAGTCCTTTGATGCTATTCCGTTGATGTTTACATTCTGGTTATCATTACCAATAACGAGGTTATTTATGATAAGTTTACCATCATGGTATTCAATACCTTTTGATGTTATGCTCCATAGTGTGTCTCCGACTTCAAAGTGTGAAATAGGTATGTTGGTCTGCATAGCCTTTCCTCCTTCCAGAGTCGGATAGAATTCTGACAGCACAGACAACTTCCCGCGAAAAATGTTTTTTCTCATGTTGTCCCATGAGAATTCCGTCTGCAGCTTGTCATCTGCAGCATTCATGACAGTATTCAGGCTTACTTTTCCTTTTTTTGTGTTCAGCAGAGTCTCCAATGCTGCATGAATTCCATCTCCGGGAGTCCATATAGACAAATGAGTTCCCGTAAGTTCTATGTCATTATATTTTAAAATAGGAGCATCTACGGCAATGTTTATCTGCTCCTCTTTGTCATTGACATATCCGTTTATATCTATCGGACGTGTTATCTCAAGTGGTATGTCTACAAACTGCTTTATGGTGTGAAGGTCTATTATATGTGCATCAATATAGTAGTTGTTATTTATCTCCCGTTGTTTAGGTAATCCGGGGGCTGATGGCAGGTGATGTGATACTATGTTGGCAATAGAATAGGGAAGGGTCTTGAAATCAATTACTCCCGAGAGTTCCAGTTGTACAAAGTCGGTAGATAATGTAAGGCGGGTACTGTCACGGGTTGGAGATGTCTTATTGATATGTATGTTGTCAACATCTACTTCCTTACCATTTTTCATCACGAAGTGGGTGTTCGTGATGTCTGCTGTCAGGTTATGTATATTTGGCAGGATGTTGGAAAAATCCATACCCTTGATGGCAACCTTCTTATTTCCGTCTTTGCCTTCTTTTGGAACATAAATCTGGACGCTCTTCTGGTTTAGCAGAGCATTAATGTCTATATTGGTCCTCGCCTTAGGGTCGTTTATGGCAAAAAGTCCTTTGACGTGTCCTCTCTCATATCTGCTGTCTATGGAGATATTTCTGTATGTTTTTTCCTGGATTGCTATCTCAGGTATTTTTCCCTCAACCTTAATTGCTCTTATATCATATACATCTTCTTGCTGTATGATATCGGCACCGATATTCAGGTCGCAAATCACTTTCCCGAGACTATTCTTCGTTACTTCCTTAAGATTCAGGCTCGGAGTCTTGATGCTCAGGTTCAAATAGTCGTTTTTGTATGTCCCATTCACGTCCACGGAACCTATTCTCGATGCTTGGGCATCTGCGTCTATTGTCAGTTGAGTGGGTCGTAGTATGTCGCCTTCCGCTGTCAGACGTCCCTTTGCATCTATGGTGCCAAGCCTTTGTACTTCGTTTGGTAATTTTGTGATATTGTTTATTGCTGATATTATACTCTCCTTTACGTGAAAGCGGCTTATCAATATGTCGTGTTTGTTGTCCTTTGATGTTGCAGACGCACTAATAGTAATTTCGTCTGTATTCTTGGAGTTGAGATTCAGTGTTGTCTGGAACGATGATGAGGTCTTCTCAACATTCACTTTTCCTTCCAGTTTTATAGTCTGCAGTATGTCTGGAACAACAGCTCCGTATGATGATAATAATGGTGTGAAATCCTCTAAGGAAAGTTGAGGGAAATAAATAGAACCATCAAAATCATATTTCCTGTTGGCATTCTTGCTTATGTGTACCCTGTCAATATTTATCTCTGATGATGGCAGTTTCACGTACCAGTATGGTATGTCGAAATCTGATTTCTTGAGATTGGCTCTTATTCTTCCGTTTAATTCCTTTACTATCATACCAGCATTGTCCATGAAGGAAGTGCGTTTTACTGTCACATTCAGCGAATCGTCTGTGAGACGGTCAAGGACAATGCTGGAGGAGAGTTTTTTTATTCCGATGCTGTCGAAGTTAGCTGCACCATTGCGTATTATTATGGATGTGATGTGCAGGTCCAGAGGCGTTGAAGACTTCTCCTTTGAACTGAGGGAGTCAATAACGAATTGGCAGTTCAGGGTTGAGTCGGCTTTGTGATAAATGTTTACATTCGTACCAAACAACTGTACGGCACTTATGGAGTACTTGTTCTCCAGCAGTGGTAAAAGGTCTATCGTAGCTGCCATACGACCTGTGCGCATCATCTCTTTCTTTGCCTGATCATAAATAAATACCTTGTCTATGATGATACGATTGGGAAAACGTATGTCGATATTGCCTATTATTACCTTTGTGCCCAGTTTTTCAGACAATAATTCCTGAGTATGTTCAGCAATGGCCCTCTGCACCCAAGGAATCTTAGGCGCTATGAATACGATGGCATACACCGTAATGATAAACCATATTATCGTCCTTATCAGTTGCTTCACAGAACTCCTATGATATCGTGTATGTCATCGATATTATGATCATCTAACCATTTGTTGATGCCGTCACGCACCTTTATTGTTACTGCCGGGTCAATGAAGTTTGCTGTTCCTATTTCGATTGCTGTTGCTCCTGCCATCAGAAATTCTATAGCGTCTTTAGCGCACATTATGCCACCAAGTCCTATTACTGGTATCTTTACGCTCTTTGCAACCTGATATACCATTCGTAATGCTACAGGTTTTATACAAGGACCAGACAGACCTCCTGTACCTATAGAGAGCAAAGACAGTTCTTTCAGCGTTGATGGCTTATTGGGGTTATATTTCTCTATATCTATCGCCATTCCCATCAACGTATTGATGAGTGAGACGCTGTCGGCACCCTCTGCCTCTACGGCTCTTGCAATCTCTGTGATGTCTGTCACGTTTGGCGACAACTTTACGATAAGTGTCTTGTGATATGCCTTCCTGACAGCCTTTACCACGCTGGATGCTCCTGCACATGTGGTTCCGAAAGCCATACCTCCATGTTTTACGTTAGGACAGGAGATGTTCAGTTCTATGGCAGGTACGTTCTCCAGTTCATCAATGCGGGCAGCACATTCTGCATAGTCTTCAGGTGAGGAACCTGAGACATTTACAATGATAGTTGGCTTTTTCTCTTCTTTTGCATCCTGTGGGAAGAGAGTGGGGTATATATTCTTGCAGAAATAATCTACACCTTTGTTCTGCAGTCCCACACAGTTAAGCATACCGCTTGCAGTTTCCGCCATACGTGGATAGTCGTTACCCTGTCGAGGCTGCAATGTTGTGCCTTTTACTATAATACCTCCTATCTCCTCAAGAGGTACGAAATCTGAGAATTCTGTACCAAAGCCGAAGGTTCCAGAGGCTGTCATTACTGGATTCTTGAGGCTCAGCGCCCCGATGTTTACATTTATCTTTGCCATATCTTTTCAGTTAATCTCCTCCCCTTGGGGAGGTCGGGAGGAGCCCCTATTCGTTTGAGAAGTCTGCCACCATCTGACGATATTGTGTCAACAGGTGGGTTCTAGAAACATATCCGTACAGTTGTCCTTCGTTGTCTATTACAGGCAGATACTGTGAATTGTATTTGTCAAATGCCTGCATCACTTCTTCAATAGGGTCTCCTAATCTCAGTTTTGTCTTTGGTTGCTGCATCAGTTGCGACACCTTGAAGTGGTTATATAGTTCTGTGCGGAATATAATGTGTCTTATTTTGTTCATGTTTATCTCTCCCAACAGGTTGTTGGCAGGTCCCAATACTGGTATCACTTCGCTATAGCTCTTACTCAAAGCGTGTACGAGTTTTCCCATTTCGATATCAGGTTCTACTGGAGTGAACTCTCTGTCTATGACGCTGTCAAGAGTCATGAGAGTGAGTACTGAGTGGTCTGTATGGTGTGTTATCAGTTTTCCCTGTCGTGCCAGTCGCATTCCGTATATAGAGTAGGGCTCGAAAAGCAGTATGGTGAGGTAAGCAAATACGCTGACTATCATCAGTGGCATGAAGAGGTCATATCCTGCTGTCAGTTCTGCAATAAGGAAGACGCCTGTCAATGGGGCATGCATCACACCAGACATTACACCTGCCATACCAAGAAGTGTGGCATTCTCTACAGGGAAGAAGGGCCCCAGTTCATACAGGTTCCACAGGCTTCCGAAGAGGAATCCGACAAAGGCTCCTATGAACAGGGATGGTGCGAATGTTCCACCACATCCTCCAGCACCGTTTGTGCTTGCTGTTGCAAATGCTTTTGTAAGGATTACGAGTCCTACATATGTCAGTAGCAATAAGGTTCCTCCACCAGCAAAGAACGTCTTTGTTGTCAGTTGTTGCAGGTTGTCCTCGTCGCCGCTAAGCAGTATGTTGATTGACGAATAACCCTCACCATAGAGTGCAGGGAAAAGGAATAGCAACGAGCTGAGCACTATGCCGCCAAGTACCAGTTTTATGTAGCGATTGTGTATTTTGATGAAGATGCCCTCACAGAAGGTCATCATTCGTATGAAGTATAGAGATACCAGTCCGCAGGCAATGCCCAGCAGTATGTTTGATGGCACACGATTTACCACCCAGGGATTCTCCAATGTGAAGTCAAACAACTTCGCATCTCCTACGAGGACGTATGTGAAACTTGTTGCCGTTACTGATGCTATCAGTATGGGAGATATTGAAGCCATAGTGAGGTCTATCATCAGTACCTCGATGGTGAAGACGAGTCCTGCTATTGGTGCCTTAAAGATTCCTGCAATAGCTGCAGCAGCACCACATCCCACCAGTAACATCAGCGTTTTGTTGTTCATGCGGAACAACTGTCCCAGGTTGCTTGCTATCGCAGAGCCTGTAAGCACTATAGGCGCCTCGGCACCTACTGATCCACCAAAGCCGATGGTGACAGCTGAGGCCACAACAGAAGACCAGCAATTATGCGCCTTGAGTCGTGAGCGCTTCGAGGATATGGCGTATAGTATGCGTGTGATACCATGAGAGATGTTGTCACGAACCACATAGTGAACAAAGAGCATCGTAAGCCATATGCCTATGACAGGAAGTATGAGATACATCCAGTTGTATTGGCTGGCTCCAATCTCTACAGTAAGCAGTTTCTGAATGATGCTTATCAGGGAGTGAAGCACATATGCTGCCAGAGCAGCAAATATGCCGACAAAGAAGGCAAGGACAAGGATGAATTTTTTGTCCGAGAAGTGCTTCTGCCTCCAGGTGAGGATATTATCTGATAATTTCAAATTCGCCATTCTGTCGTATACGGATTATTGACGATGGTTTGTGAGGCTGATGCTCCTGACGACGTGAAGTGCAGATGTAATCTACAGCATTTCTTATCTCTTCTGATATATCACAATAGTTTTGTGCTGCTGGCTCGCCACTGATGTTGGCACTTGTCGAGACGATAGGCTTCTGCATCCTGTAGCACAGCTCTTTTGAGAAAGGCTCTTGCGTAATGCGCATTGCTATCGAACCGTCTTCTGCAATGAGGTTATTTGCCAATCCGTCAGCACCGTCCAATATTACAGTAGTTGGTTTCTCTGACATTGTCATAACATCCCAAGCTACTTCTGGTACGTTCCTGACATATCGTTGTATCCTGTTGTCAGAATCTACGAGACATATCATAGCCTTCGATTCTGCACGTTTCTTTATGGCGTAAACCTTTGCGACAGCCTCAGCATTCGTGGCATCACATCCTATTCCCCATACTGTATCAGTAGGGTAGAGTATCACTCCCCCAGCACGCATCACCTTCACGGCCTCAGCTATGTCCTTGTTATATTGAATATTAAACATTGAATTGTTAACCATAAACACTAAACTCTAAACTCTAAACACTAAACTCTCCTTGTACCACTCGAACAGCATCTTTACACCGTCTTCTATCTCAATCTTGTGGGTCCATCCGAGACGATGCAGCTTGTCAACAGAGATGAGCTTTCTCATTGTTCCGTCAGGTTTCGTGCTGTCGAAAGCCACTTCTCCTTCAAAGCCTACAGCCTTGCATACCAGTTCTGACAACTCTCGGATAGTGAGCTCCTTGCCTGTTCCGACATTGATGTGGCAGTTGCGTATCTCGCCCAATGATGGTATCGCTCCACCACGTCCTGCAGAGTGGTTTCTGTCCACCTGTCCGTCTGCTGAAACACCATAGTGTACAGAGGAATACTTCTCTATTCCTATGATGTCCTTGAAATCTACGTTCAACAGGCAATGAACAGAAGCGTCAGCCATATCCTCCGACCAAAGGAATTCACGAAGCGGAGTACCAGTTCCCCACAAGGTAACCTTGTTGTCTTCTATTCCGTACTTAGCCAAAACCTTCAGGATATCCTCTTTAGAGGCTGATCCAGACACTCCCTCAACAGGACGCTTGTTCAGGTCTGTGGCAATCTTGTCCCATTCGTTATCGTGAATGAGTTTTGCAAGATATATCTTTCGCATCATGGCAGGCATAACGTGCGAATTCTCCAGATGGAAGTTATCCTGCGGACCATACAGGTTAGTCGGCATTACGGCAATATAATTTGTGCCATACTGCAGATTGTATGATTCGCACATCTTCAGACCTGCTATCTTTGCTATGGCGTATTCCTCGTTTGTATATTCCAACGGACTGGTCAGCAGGCAGTCTTCCGACATTGGCTGTGGGGCATTCTTGGGGTAAATACATGTACTACCCAGGAAGAGCAGCTTCTTCACACCATGAGCATAGGCTTCGCTGATGACGTTACATTGTATCTTCATATTCATCATGATGAAGTCAGCCCTATACAGGCTGTTCGCCATTATGCCTCCCACAAAGGCGGCTGCCAATACTACAGCATCGGGTTTCTCTTCGTCAAAGAAAGCCTTTACGGCAACCTGGTCTGTAAGGTCCAGTTCCTTGTGCGAACGTCCTACGAGATTGTTATACCCACGAGCTTTGAGATTGTTCCATATTGCAGAACCCACCAGTCCATGATGACCTGCAACATATATCTTACTTGATTTGTCTAACATCTTTATAATTATGAATTAATAAATTGCGTTGCGAAATTACAAAAAAAAGACCAAAATACCAAACTATTACCGCATTTTTTATTTTAAACAAAATAAATTTTATTTTCTCTCACCTCGGAATTTATTTTTCTCCTCTACGGATTTTATGTTCAAGGCTTGTGAACATATGTTCGCGAACCTTGAACGTATGTCCTCGGACTGCGAACATAAGTTCGTCGACCTGGAATATAAAAAAGATAGGCGTAGAAAATATTTTCCACGCCTATCAAAAATAATTTCCTCCCCTAACTGGAGGGGGGCAGGAGGGGGGCTAATTTATAGAATACTCCACAGTATTTACCACACGTAATCTCTTTATGTAAGGTGTATTGGCATCACGATCTTCTATGGAGAACTGGCCCTGCTGTGCATTACGAATCTCGCCCAGTGAGCTGCCTGAATCGTCAGCAAATTTCTGTGCTGTCTTGCGAGCATTCTTTGTAGCCTCTTCTATCATGTCAGGCTTTACCTTGTTGAGGCCTGTAAATTCATACACCACGCTATTTGAGCCATATTCCTCACTCACCAGAGCAATACCTTGTTTCATCAGTTCTGATTGGCGACGCATAAGAGTGCGCACCTTGTCCACCTCTGTTGAGGTAACTGTTATGACACTGGTAGCCTTGTAGCGATAGTTCATAATCTCGTTGCTGTAGTTATCAGCCTGACGGTCGGAGATTACAGGAGGGTTGACGCTGATGTCTGACTCTTTTATGCCAGCAGATTTCAGGAAAGCTAATACTTTCTTGTTCTTTTGTGTCAGAAGGTCATACATCTCAGCAGGATCATTGCCCAGTTCCTTGTACATCAGAGGCCATGTTACCTTGTCTGCATTTACTTCACGTTCTGCCAATCCCTTCACAGTAACACTGCGGTCCATGTCCTTGAATGCCACAATTCCGCTGCGAAGAGCAAATCCCAAAACAATAATTGCAAATCCTATCACAGAGGCAGCAATAATCTTCTCATTTGTTTTCATAACTCTTTTTTATTTGTTTATATTATCGTCTTTAACCGTTAACCGTTAACCGTTAAACTTTATCTGGCTGCAAAAGTACAACAGTAATATAAAATAAAGTTAGGGTTTTCCCTATTTCCCAAGGAAAAACCCATAATTCTCGTCTTTGACCGCTAACCGCTTAACGCTAATCGCTAACCCTCCATTCCTTTTGCCATCTTAGGATGGGCTTTCCATTTTGGAACTCTATTGGCAGCCATATATATCGTGCATCGCTGGGATGTCTAGGACGCCAGATATCAGCCATGAAGATATATCCATCCTGATAGGGGAGGATAAAGGTGCTTTGTCCACCAAATGTTATCTCTGCTTTAGGACCAATGCAGGGATTAGGATGTTGTGTCCAAGGTCCCCAAATGCTTGGGGCAGAGAACATACGGGCCTCATTGGGCTTCCAACCAGTACAGCCAGAGGTAATCATCCAGTAAGTACCGTCTTTCTTGAATATGGCAGGTGCCTCATTGTGTCCTGCAGGAGCAATGCGGGTATAGCGTCCTGAATGGTGAAGATAGTCATCTGTAAGTTCTGCAATATGAAGGGTCAGGTTATCTTCGGAAGAGAAGATATGATATGCCTTTCCGTCATCATCGACATAGAGAGTCATGTCTCGAGACATCTGTCCTGACTTGAAGTCACGCTTTATGAAGAGTCCTTTCCTAACTGCCTCTAACCATTCAGGTGTCCACCATTTCTTATAATCGGAAGGATTAAGGGCATTGAGGGCTGCAATCTCTGCTTCACCAAATTCTATAGGGTATTTGCCAGCATTTGCTCGTTGGGAATAGAGAAAAGTGTAGGGGCCTTCGGGAGTATCGCTGACAGCAACGCCATAGCGGGCTGCATTGTATCCTTTACCCTTGAGTTCAAGATGGAACCACATACAGAATTTCCCTGTTGCCTTATTGTAGATAACCTTTGGACGTTCAAGGATGCAGCCACGTTCGATATCATGCCCTTTCTCATCAACCACCGACAGGGCAACGCCACAGTTACGCCAGTTCAGGAGGTCCTTAGAGGCATAGCACGTCACACCCACCAGAGCATCTGAGGTGTAGTCGGACTTATGTTCTCCAAACCAGTAATAGGTGTCGTTATACTTCAGGATACCACCTCCATGAGCATTGATATGGTTTCCGTCCGTATCAGGCCAGATGTCACCAGGACGGAAACAGGTGTTCTCACTCCACGACACCAGCGGCACTATTGTCATCAGTAGCAGAAATAATGTTTTTATCATTTGAATAAAGGGTTTTAAAGGGTTGAAGGTCGTTTCTTCGGCAAATATATGAAAATATTCAAACACCACAAAACATTACCTTGGTTTGTTGGCGATTTTTGTTTAACTTTCGTCTGTTTGTTCTAATTAAAAACAAAAAATACGCCTGCAGAAATACCTCGTGATTTGTAAAAATAAGATAGATTTTTTCCTTTTTGTTTGGTGAATAAAAAAAAAATAGTATCTTTGCAAAATCTTACGTATTATCCGCAAAATCATAAATGCATAATTTTATATACAATACAAAAAACATGAAAAAGAAAAGCGTAATGACATGGGCCATAGCTGTAGCTGCTGTGGTAGGTGGGTTTACTTCTTGTGGACTTGATATTCCAAAGGAGACACCATCATCTTACAAGACAATGACTGTAACAAAGTCTGACATTGAAATCCCT
>CADCAX010000015.1 GCA_902799455.1 uncultured Prevotellaceae bacterium | reverse complement strand
ACGTGATGGAAGAGGTTATCGGTAACAGCGACTTCGAGCTGACTGCCAGCGACAGCAAGGGCAACTGGATTGTGCGTAACGGGGAGACAAACCTCGGAGACCTTTGTGCTGACGCTTTTCGGGAGAGGTGTAAGGCAGATATAGGACTGGTGAACGGTGGTGCCATACGCAACAATATTCCTGCCGGTAAGATAACCCTCGGGGATGCCATCAACGCGCTGCCGTTCTACGATATGGTATGTAAGATTGAAGCGACAGGAGAGGTTATTCTGAATATGCTGAGACAGAGCACGAAGAACTATCCGCAGGAAGACGGCTCCTTCCCTCAGGTGGCGGGTATGAAATATACTATTAATGCCAGTACCCACGCCATTACCGACGTGCAGGTGATGAACCGTGAGACGTCGCAGTATGAGCCTCTCCAGGCAGACCGTAAATATACCATCGGTGTCTGCGACTACTACAACTCTGGCGGTTTCTATGGCACGCTGAAGGATGTCACCCTGGTAGAGCAGTTCAACGAACTGATAAATATCGCATTGGCAAAATATATAAAGGACACGCTACAAGGCGACGTGTCAGCTTATCGCAATCCGAAACAAAGGATTCATATAACTTCTATGTAGAAGCTGAAGGGGCGGAAACCGTCGTTGCAGCTTATCATAGCACTCATGGGATTCTTCATCCATCCGTCGTAGAAATTTCCCTCTCCACGTGCTAACGCTTCCACGAATTCACGCATCGAATACCATGCCGACGGACACATACCATCAGGACATTTTCCATCCTCGGAAATCCATTGCTGCCCTACCATGACGTCGCAGGTGTGCTCAATGGGATTTTCATACTTTTCCATCAGATCACGATATTCCGTCTGACGGACTGCTGTTATTCTTACTTTATTCATGTCCAGAATTCTTTTTCGTCGGTCTTTTTCATTTTGCCTTTACACTTGGGGCATGTGTGCATATCCCATATACGGATGTCATCATTGCCGCATTTCGGACATAGTCTGCCGACCTCGCTGCCGAACGAAGGAGCGACATCTGCTATGATGCCACCGACAACAATATTCCGGATACTGTTGCACTCAGTACACACTATCGGGGTTATCTTCTGGCGAAAATATCCCCTGCCTTCGTATATCTCTGCTGTATATCCGCAGTTGTCACAACGATATGTATGTTTCCATGCCATTCCGGATGCAAAGATAAGAAGAATATGTGATACAATAAGGAAGAAAACAAACTTTTTTTGATAAAAATTTGCATGTTTGGAATCTTTTGCATAATTTTGCACAGCATTTTTGTGTATTACACTATGCACAGATACTAAACAATTAAAAAAAATATTCCACAATAATAAGAAACATGGAAGATACTCAAGAAAAGCATCTTTATGCAACCAAAGAGGAAGTGTTGGAACGCGTTAAGGCACTTGCTCACGGAGAAGAAGAAATCACAAAAGCAGAGCTGGATCATCTGAAGACAGCATTCTATTTTCTGCTGAACCAGGAGCGTGAAGCCTCTATGAAAGCCTTTATCGAAGGCGGTGGCGATGCCTCACAGTATGTGCTGGAGCAAGACCCTGTTGAAGAGGAGTATAAGGCTGAAATGGCACTTATCAAGGATAAGCGTCAGGTATTGTTCAAACAGCGCGAAGAGGAAAGACAGGCTAACCTGAAACGTAAGCAGGAGATAATAGAGCGCATCAAGGCCCTCACGGAAGCTGAGGATATTCACGAGGCATACAAAGAGGTGAAGACTCTTCAGGATGAGTGGCGCGAGATAAAATCTGTACCACCAGAGAATGCAACAGAACTGTGGAACAGCTATAAGCTGTGTCTTGAGCAGTTTTACGACCTGCTGAAGCTGAATTTCGAGGCTCGCGAATATGACTTCAAGAAGAACCTTGAGGCAAAGACAGCACTCTGCGAGGCAGCAGAAAAGCTGAGCAACGAAGAAGATGTCATCAGTGCCTTCCACAGCCTTCAGGAACTGCATAACCAATTCCGCGAAATCGGTCCTGTTGCAAAGGAATTGCGTGAAGAGATATGGCAACGTTTCAAGGCTGCCAGCAGCATAGTAAACAAGCGTCATGCAGAGCATTTTGACAACATACGCAAACAGGAGGAAGAAAACCTCGAAAAGAAGGCTGAGCTGTGTGATAAAGTCGAGATGATAAACATCGAAGAGCTGAAGAACAGCAACGACTGGGAAGCAAAGAGCAAGGAAATTATTGATATTCAGGCTGAATGGAAGAAGATTGGCTTCGCTCCAAAGTCTATGAATGTGAAGATTTTCGATCGCTTCCGTGCCGCTTGTGACCGCTTCTTCTCTGCCAAGAATGAGTTCTTCGTGCAAATGAAGGAACGTTTTCAGGAGAATATCACCAAGAAAGAGGAATTGGTAAAGGCAGCACAGGCTCTGCAAGACTCTACAGAATGGAAGTCAACAGCTGACAAGATGATGGAGTTGCAGAAGGAATGGAAGACCGTTGGTATGGTACCACGTAAGATTGGCGACCAGTTGTGGAACGACTTCCTTGCAGCCTGCAACAAATTCTTTGAAGCACGTAATGCCGCAATGGCCGGTGCACGCTCTGAACAGCAGGAAAACATGCAGAAGAAGCAGGAGGTGATAGAGAAAATCAAGGCTCTGGCAGAAAATGACGAGGAATGCACTCAGGAAGCAATAAAAGCTCTGCAGGACGAATATGCTGCCATCGGTCATGTGCCATTCAAGGAGAAAGATAAACTTTACAATGCTTATCGTGAGGCTCTGGACGAGGCATATGGTAAGATGCGTAAGATGCGCAGAAATGCTGCAAGAGCAAACAAGTCTTCTCAAAGCTCTCCGGTGTCTGCACAGAAGAGATATAATGACAAGAAGGAAGAACTCGCTACGATGGAGAATAACCTCCTGTTCCTGACTGCTTCAAGCAAGAAGGGCAACAGCCTTATCGACACCATGAAGCAGAAGATAGAGCGACTGAAAGAAGAGCTTGAAGAACTGAAAGAAGATATTTAATTCAAAATTCACAATTCATAATTCATAATTAAATATGGCACGTGCACAATATATTTTGTGTGCGTGCGTTTTTTTATTAGTGCGCACGATATCGCACATACGCATATGATAGAATACATAAAAGGCGAACTGACAGAGATAAACCCTACAGAAGCAGTTGTAGAGGTGAGTGGTGTAGGATATTTGCTAAATATCTCACTCAACACATATAGTGCCATTCAGGGCAAGAAAGAAGTGAAGCTTTACGTTGACGAATCACTCGTAACAGGTGGTCGCGACGACAGCTATACCCTATATGGATTTTACAACAAGCAAGAGCGTGAGATATATCGCATGCTGATAACCGTAAGCGGTGTAGGCAGCAATACTGCACGCATGATACTCAGTGCCACAAGTGCCACAGAACTGGTAAACATCATCGCTTCAGGCAACGAGAAAGCCCTGAAAGGTGTGAAGGGTATCGGTCTGAAGACAGCACAGCGCATCATCGTTGACCTGCGTGATAAGATGACCCAGAGCGGACTTATTGCAGACACCTTTGATGCCGCCAATATAGGCGAAGCAGGAAAACAGGACAACAATATCAACAGCCAGACAAAAGAAGAAGCTGTGGGTGCTCTCACCATGCTGGGATTCTCACCGGCACCAAGCAGCAAGGTCGTTACCGAAATTCTTCGCGGTAATCCAGATATGCCTGTAGAACAGGTTATCAAACAAGCCCTTAAGATGATTAAATAAAAGTTAAGAATTAAGAGTTAAGAATTAAGAATCAAGAGTTAAGAATTAGTGAAGAAACTGACTCTCATAATGATGCTTATGCTGGTCATTGCAGGTTCTGCTATGACCTATTCACGCATAGCATTTGATGACGAGACAGAAAAGGAAGACGAAAAGAATACTAAAGAGGTAAAGCCTCGCTGGAAGGTACAGAAGACAACACCTGTAACCTATGATGACTTGCAGCAAAAAGCCGCTGACTTGGAGAGTCCGGAGAACCTGAAACAGGAGATAGAGTATAACGACACTCTGGAGCGTTATATCATCGGCACAAAGATGGGAAACACCTGGGTGGCAGCCCCCATCATGATGGACCGTCAGGAGTTTACGAAATGGACAGAGAAGCACCTCTTCTCTGATTATTTCCGCCAGAAGAACTCTGAGATTTTCGAGAAGAAAGGTAAGGAGAAATTTGACTTTACCGATATGCACTTCGACCTTGGTCCTGCAGAAAAGATTTTCGGTCCTGGCGGCATTAGGATAAAGACACAGGGTACGGCAGAACTGAAACTGGGAGCGACTTTGAAAAATATCGACAACCCCTCACTCCCTATCCGTAACCGCAAGACAACGACAATAGACTTTGACGAGAAGATAAACCTCAATGTCACAGGTAGTATCGGTGACAAGATGAGGATGAATCTGAACTACAATACAGATGCCACATTTGACTATGATGCCCAGAACCTGAAACTGAAGTATGAAGGTAAGGAAGACGAAATCATCAAACTCGTAGAGGCAGGTAACGTATCCTTCCCAAGCAACTCGTCACTCATACAAGGTGCACAATCGCTGTTTGGTATCAGAACAGATATGCAGTTCGGAAAACTGAAGCTGCAGACTGTTGTGTCACAGAAAAAATCCACTTCTTCAAGCGTATCTTCAAAAGGTGGCACACAAACCACCCCGTTTGAATTAAATGTTGCCAACTACGAAGAAAACCGTCACTTCTTCATGGGTATGTATTTCCGTGAGAATTACGACAGATGGATGGCAACCCTCCCTACCCCAACTACGGGTATCACCATCAACCGTGTCGAGGTATGGGTTACCAACAAGACAGGTACATCATCAAACACCCGTGACATCCTTGCCTTTGCTGATTTAGGTGAGAGTGCAAGTTCTTCAGATCCTAACAGAGGAAGAACAGCTGGCACCAGCAGCAATCCTTCCAATCCTGTCAACAGTATGTACAGCCAGCTGACAAGTCAGTATGTAGAAGCCCGCAATGTGAGTATGGCAAGCGAGGTGCTGGCAAGCAGCGGATTCAATTATGAGAAGATAGAAAAGGCACGTCTGCTGTCATCATCAGAATATACCGTCAACAATGCTATGGGTTACATATCGTTGAAGACATCATTGCAGACAGATCAGGTGCTGGCAATAGCATACGAATATACCTATAATGGTGTAACATATCAGGTAGGTGAATTCTCATCAGACGTTACGGATGTCTCAAGCGCGCTGTTCGTAAAGTCGCTGAAGAATTCCAACAACACCCCATCGCAACCTAACTGGTCGCTGATGATGCGTAACGTTTACTATCTTGCAGCATCTATACAGAAAGAAAAATTCAAACTCGACATCAAGTACCAGAGTGACTCTATCGGAGTATATGTCAACTATATTCCAGAATCACAAGTAAAGTCTATCCCATTGATAAGATTGCTG
Source organism: uncultured Prevotellaceae bacterium (assembly GCA_902799455.1). Lineage (GTDB taxonomy): Bacteria > Bacteroidota > Bacteroidia > Bacteroidales > Bacteroidaceae > Prevotella. The sequence goes on along the minus strand of CADCAX010000015.1, from coordinate 43,282 downwards.
GGAGCAGACCGACTTGATGCCAACAACAGGATAAAGAGTAACGGTTACTTTGATTTCGTAGAAGGATATACAATCTCCAACGGTCGTGTATTCCTGCCAAAGGCAGAACCTTTCGGTTCGGCTCTGGTAAAGGAGCTGGAAGCAAGAGGCGCCTTCAAGGATAAATACATCTATCAGGAGCTTTACGACACAACAAAGACTGCCGCAAAGGCGATGGCAGAAAAGAATAGGTATAAGATTGTAGGACAATTCAAAGGTTCTGCTGCCAATGTCATTTCCCTCGGTGCCTATAACGTGCCTCATGGAAGTGTTGTCGTAACAGCCGGTGGCGTAATACTTTCCGAGGGTTCTGACTATTCTGTTGACTACAGCGCCGGTGAGGTAACCATCCTCAACCAGAGCATCATTGATGCCGGTACTTCTGTCAATGTATCGCTGGAGAGTGATACCGATTATGGCATGCAGCGCAAGACGATGTTCGGTGTAAACTGGGAATATGACTTCTCAAAGGATTTGCAGCTGAGCGGTACGTTCCAGCATCTCTCAGAACAGAGTCTCACTTCCAAGGTAACAACTGGTAGTGAGCCTATGAGCAACACCCTGGTGGGATTCAACATCAACTGGAAGAAAGAAAGCCAATGGCTCACAAATGTGCTCGACAAGATACCTTTCCTGCACGTAAAAGAGCCTTCACAGATACAGTTTAATGCAGAATTCGCAAAACTGTTCTCAAAGATAAGCAGCGGTACACAAGACAATGCATCTTATATAGACGATTTCGAGAGCAGTACCAACAATATCGATATCGCCACTCCTGGAGCATGGACTCTGAGTAGTGTGCCGACAAGGAGTAAGGACGTAGCATGGAACGGTCTGAACCTTAACAAAGGCAGTTTGGAATCAGGTAAATACAGAGCACGTCTGGCTTGGTATTATGTAGACCCTCTTTTCACCCGTCGCTCCTCTACCCTGACTCCTGCACACATCAAGAACGACCTTGAACAGTTGTCTAACCACTATGTTCGTGAGGTATATGTCAGCGAGCTCTATCCTAACCGCAGCCAGAGCACATATAGCGGAGCAACTACAACGCTGAACATCCTCAACCTCGCATACTATCCTAAGGAGCGCGGACCTTACAACTTTAATACCGAGCTTGACGAAAATGGTAAGTTCCAAGAGAAGGACAAAAACCTTACCTGGGGTGGTATGATGCGTAAACTGGACCAGAACAACTTCGAGGAAGCCAACATAGAATACATCGAGTTCTGGATGATGGATCCGTTCATCTATCACAGTAAGGACGGAACAAGCGCTCAGCACACAGGTCGTCTGCACTTCAACCTTGGTGACCTCAGCGAGGATATCCTTCTCGATGGCAAGAAATTCTACGAGAGCGGACTCCCTGTAAGCAAATCATCATCAACACGAATCGACTCTACCACTTGGGGTAAGATTCCTGTTGAGAATACTGTTACATACGCCTTCGCCACCACCTCCGGTTCACGTGCTCTTCAGGACTTGGGATTCAATGGTCTTAACGATACTGAAGAGTTAGGTTGGCCAGGATATGCAGACTTCGCAAATCGTGTTACCACGATGAATGAGGAAGCCCGCACAATGATGCAGAATGACCTTGCAGGTGATAACTATCATTACTTCAGAGGTACCGACTGGGACGACAGGAAAGCCTCCATCCTGGACCGTTACAAGTTTATCAACAACCCGCAAGGAAACTCTCCTGATTCAGACAACAGAACGGAATCATACGATACATCATACAAGACAACACCTGATGTGGAAGATATAAATCAGGACTATACCCTTAACGAGTCAGAAAACTATTACGACTATGTTATGGATATAGACCCTGCCAAGATGTCTGTTGCAGCAAACAACTATATCGTGGATACCAGAGATGCTTCCGTAGGTTTGAGAAATGGCAACCGTGAAACCGTAAGATGGTATCAGGTGCGCATCCCTATCAATAGCGGCACACGCATAGGTAGCATCAGCGACTTCTCATCTGTCCGCTTTATGCGTGTCTATATGGAAGGTTTCGAGGAAGAAACAATTCTTCGTCTTGCAGACTTCTCTCTGGTTCGTGGTGACTGGCGTATATATGACCAGCAACTCAGCGGTGCTGCCACAAAGGGTTCTGAGGTATTCTCTGCATCAGTAGTCGGTATAGAGGCTAATAATGAGAAGAAGCCTGTCAACTACGTATTGCCTCCGGGTATCTCACGTGTTGTAGACCCATCACAGCCACAACTGACAGAGAACAACGAGCAGGCTATGAGATTTGACGTCTTCCAGATGGGACATAATGCTGCTGTAGCAGTGTATAAAAACACTAACTACGACATGCGTTACTATAAGAGGCTGCAGATGTTTGCACACGCTAATGCCCTCGAGATAAACACTACCGATTTGCAGAACAACCAGCTGGCACTCTTCGTACGTCTCGGTTCTGACTATAACAACAACTACTATGAGTATGAGATACCCCTGAAGCTGACACCTCCAGGAAAATATAACGGATATGTCGGTGCCGATTGTGCTGCTGTTTGGCCTAAGGAAAACATGCTCGATCTGGACTTCAAGAAACTCACCAAGTTAAAGAAAGAACGTAACCTGTTGAAGTCACAAGGTAAGATAACCCTCAACCAGTTATATTCTGAGTATGACAGCGACAATCAGGCGAATAAACTCAGTATCAAGGGTAATCCTTCTCTCGGCAATGTCTCTACGATGATGATTGGTGTCCGCAACCTTTCTTCCGACGTAAAGGATGGTGAGATTTGGGTTAACGAATTACGTCTTCTTGAGCCGGAAAGCGAAGGAGGATGGGCTGCTGCTGCAAACCTCAATGTGCAACTGTCAGACTTGGGAAGTGTGCAGGCTTCCGGAAAATATATCAGCGACGGCTTTGGCGGATTGGAGCAGAAAGTAACAGAACGCACACAGGATAAATATGGTACATATTCTATCACCACAAGTCTGGAACTCGGTAAGTTCTTCCCTGAAAAGGCTAAGGTAACGATACCATTCTACTATAGTGTCACCAAGGAGCGTACTTCTCCAAAGTATAATCCTCTTGATACCGATATGTTGCTTGAGGATGCCCTTGAAAGTGCTGCAGACAAAAATGAGAAAGACTCTATCGAAAGCATTGCCGTAGCCAAGACTGTAAATAGGAACCTCTCTCTGTCAGGAGTACGTTTCGGCATTGCCACGAAGAGACATCCTATGCCTTACGATCCGGCAAACTTCTCATTCTCATACAGTCACTCCACAAAGCACTCTGATGGTCAGACACTGGTATATGATAACGAACTCAACTGGCGTGGTGCTATCAACTATTCATGGGTACCTGTCTATAAGCCTTTCGAGCCGTTCAAGAAGTGGAAGACAAAATCAAAGTATGCAGAGATACTGAAGAAGTGGGCTTTCAATTATATGCCTCAGAATATCTCTGCCAATACTGAGATGACACGAAGCTATACAGAGACCCTGGAACGCGACCTTGAGAATCTTGAGAATGTTAATGATTCTCTTGTCACCTATTCGTCACAATTCCTGTGGAACAGAGACCTCTCAATACGTTGGGATCTCACGAAGAATCTTCACCTCTCTTTCCAGAGTGCCACACGTGCAGAAATTGAAGAGCCAAAGAGCATACGTCAGATAAACAAAGACCTTGCTCCTGATGATTATGCAGTATGGAAGGATTCTGTATGGCACAGCATCAAGCATATGGGTTCACCTCTCGACTACAACCAGAATTTCAACGCCTCATACAAGCTTCCGCTCAATATGATGCCTATCTTTGACTGGTTGAATGCTGACGGAACTTATTCTGCAACATATCATTGGGCACGCGGTTCTGCTGATGAATATGGAGAAATAAAATATGGACACACCATAACCAGCAATCGCACCATCAACATCAACTCTTCTATGGCTATGGAGAAACTCTATAACCATATACCTTTCCTGAAGAAGGTTAACGAAAAGTTCAATAAGAGCAGCAAGTCAAGTTCTACGAAGAAGACCACCAAGAAGAAGTCTAAGACGGAACTGGCAGCAGAAGGTGAAGAGGTGTCTCCTGAAGATGCCAAGAAGAAAATTGCCAAACCTACCGCAGAAGAGAAACAGGCACAACTGTTGGCACAGCAAAAGAAGAACACCTTCTCGAAGCTTGTCACCATACCTGCCGACACCTCTATGGTTCTCACCCACGGAAAGAAGACAAAGCGCATCATCGTATCTGCAAAAGACGAAGACGGTAAAACTATACCTATTAAATTCAAGAAGATTGATCAAAACAAGATTATGGTCTTCAACAAGTCCGACTCTGCAGTAAAGATGAAGGTTTCTGTCCTTGCTCTGGAACCGCTTGATGATAAGGGATGGTACAAAGCCGCTCAGTATGTATCACGCTTCGCTATGATGATACGCAATATCAGCGCTTCATATAGAAACCAGTATTCTCTCACCCTGCCAGGCTTCATGAATAATGTTGGTGATGTCTTCGGACAGAAGAATGTCAGTGATGCTATGTCACCAGGTCTCGACTTCGCCTTTGGCTTCATTGGTGATGACTATATTGAGAAGGCACGCAGCAGAGGTTGGTTGCTATCTTCCAATGAAGACTATGCTTCACCGGCAACAACCAGCAGAACTGAAGACCTGCAGATAAAGTTCACTCTTGAGCCATTCAAAAATCTGAAGATAGACATGAATATGGCACACACCCATACCCGTTCAAAGTCTATACAATATATGTATGATGGAAATCCTACCACCCATAGTGGCACGTTCTCTATGACAACTATTTCCATCTCTTCTGCTCTTGCAGGTATGGGAAATGCTGATAACGGTTTCCATTCGGCTGCTTTCGAAGACTTCTGTGGTTCTCTGGAAGGCTATCGCCAGCGTGTACAGGCACAATATGAAAACACTATCTATCCGGAAGGAACAACATATGCCGGGACAAGGTTTAATGCAGACAAGACACCTGTTGAACTCTATTCTGCAGATGTCATGATACCGGCATTCCTCAATGCATATACAGGATACAAGAGTCTTAAACTGTTCCCAACTATTGCACGTATGCTTCCTAACTGGACAATGAAGTATAGCGGCCTTAGCAATCTGCCGTGGTTCAGTGATCACTTCAAGAGTTTCAACATTAATCACGGCTATAAGAGCATCTACGCTGTTGGTGCCTACAGTTCTTATTCTACATATAAGTCTTTCATGGGTGAAGGTATTGGATTTATTACCAGTCCGACAACAGGCAATCCTGTGCCTAATTCTATGTTCAACATTTCGACTGTCAGCATCAACGAGGCATTCTCTCCACTGCTGGGATTGGATTTCACATTGCCAAACAACCTTACATTCAAGGCAGAATATCGCACCACTCGTGTGATGACTCTCTCTATGACGTCAGTACAGCTTAACGAGACTCTTTCAAAAGACTGGGTATTCGGTGTAGGATATAAGATTAACGATTTCCGTTTCATCCGCAGCAAGGCTAAGATGATGGCAGCCAAGAACAGCAAGAATAATCGTGGTGACAGAGATGACGACAGCAAGACAAGCAAATCAAAGAAATCCACTCAGAACAATAAGAGTACAGGCTTTGCTCACGACCTGAACCTGCGCCTTGATGTCTCTTGGCGCAAGCAGGCAGCCATCACACGAGATATTGCAACAATATCATCTCAGGCAACATCGGGCAATAATGCCTTCAAACTTGCTTTCACAGCCGACTACAGTCTCTCTCGTCTGCTTACAATGAGCTTCTATTACGACAGACAGAGCAATACCCCATTGCTGTCATCGTCATCATATCCTACTGTAACACAAGACTTCGGATTATCAATGAAATTCTCATTAACCAGATAATATGATATACAAGTACGATTTTCTTATCATCGGTTCCGGCGTCGCCGGTATGAGCTATGCCCTGAAGGTGGCAAAAGCCCACAAAGGACGCATCTGTCTCATTTGCAAGACAACTTTGGATGAAGCCAATACGGCACGTGCACAAGGTGGTATTGCATCAGTTACCGACATCATAAAGGATAATTTCGAGAAGCACATCGAAGACACTATGGTGGCTGGCGATTTTATCTCTGATCGGGCTGCTGTAGAACAAGTGGTTCGTATGGGGCCGTCACAGATTAAAGAACTCGTTTCATGGGGTGTGAACTTCGACAAGAATGAAGAAGGCGAATTCGACCTGCATAGAGAAGGTGGTCACTCAGAATTCCGCATTCTGCATCATGCTGATGATACTGGTTTTGAGATTCAGCGAGGTCTGATGGAGGCAGTACGCAGAAATCCTGATATTGAGATAAAGGAAAATCACTTTGCTGTTGAGATTATCACCCAGCACCATCTGGGTGTTGAGGTTACCCGTCGAACACCTGACATTGAGTGCTTTGGTGCCTATGTCCTTAACCCTGATACACAGAAGGTCGATACCTACCTGTCAAAAGTCACAGTAATGTGTACTGGCGGCTGTGGTGCTGTCTATCAGACTACTACCAATCCTGTTATTGCAACTGGTGACGGTGAGGCGATGGTTTATCGTGCTAAGGGAACAGTGGCAGATATGGAGTTTGTACAGTTCCACCCTACCTCACTCTATAACCCCAATGAGACACACCCTGCATACCTCATCACAGAAGCTATGAGAGGTTATGGTGGCATATTGAAACTGCCTACAGGCGAAACATTCATGGAGAAGTATGATGAACGTCTTTCTCTCGCTCCACGCGATATCGTAGCGCGCGCTATAGATAAGGAGATGAAGATTCACGGCATAGATCATGTATGTCTTGATGTAACCCATAAAGACCCAGAAGAGACAAAGCACCACTTCCCGAATATATATCAGAAATGTCTCTCTATCGGCATTGATATCACAAAGGAATATATTCCTGTTCGTCCTGCTGCTCACTATATGTGCGGAGGCATCAAGGTTGACCTGAACGGATGCTCTTCTATCAAGCGCCTTTATGCTCTCGGTGAGTGTTCTTGCACAGGATTGCATGGTGGCAACCGTCTGGCTTCCAATTCACTTATCGAAGCCGTAGTATATGCAGAGACTGCATCACGTCATTCTCTTGAGCATATAGACGAATATGAGTTCAACACCCTCGTTCCTGAATGGAATGATGAAGGCACCCTTTCCAATGAGGAGAAAGTGCTCATAACCCAGAGTGTTCATGAAGTAGGCACAATTATGGCACACTATGTCGGCATTGTCCGTTCTGACCTACGTCTGAAGCGTGCCTGGGTGCGTCTTGACACTCTCTACGAAGAGACAGAAGCCCTCTTCAAACGTGTTTACGCAAGCAGGGATATCTGCGAACTCCGTAACATGATAAATGTAGGATATCTGATTACCCGATGGGCTATAGAACGCAAAGAATGCAGAGGCCTGCATTTCACTACAGACTACCCTCATCACGCTTATGATAAGTAATCTTTTAATAAGCCTTACCCTTGCGCTTGATTCTCTGTTGGCAGTTTCTACAGTAGCCAACACCTCCAGCGTCGGCATTATGGTCTATGACCTCGATGCTGACACTTGTCTTTATGCTAAGAACTCTTGTCAGACCATGCGTCCGGCTTCCACACAGAAGCTGATAACAGGCATTACAGCCCTCGACGAGCTGGGGGTAGATTATCAATACACCACTTCTCTCAACTATACAGGAAGAATTGATACCGCTACTGTCTTCTGTCCTGACGACTCCACTTACCAGTTGCGTCGCGGCAGCCTGCAGGGCAATCTTTATATCACAGGTGTAATGGACCCGAAGCTCAATTCTGATGACCTTGACCTCTTGGCTTATAATATATATAAAATGGGTATTGATACCATTACTGGCAACATCTGTGGTGATGCTACATTTATGAAAGACAACAAGTATGGTCAGGGATGGTGTTGGGATGATGATAATCCGGAACTCTGCTCTTTACTGTTTGGTCGCAAGGAAGCCTTGTTATCAAATTTTGCAAAGTCTTTGAGTAAAGCCGGCATAGTAATTCTCGGTGATGTCAAGGAGCAGTCATGTCCATCATCAGCCCAGAGTCTCACCTCTATCTCTCATTCTCTTCTGGAGATTCTTGAGAAGGTAATGAAAAACAGTAACAATACCTATGCCGAAACCCTACTCTATCATCTTGGTGCAACACAAGGCAAACCTTCTACCGCCAAGAAGGGTATCGCTGTAGAAGAGGCATTACTCAAAAAAATATTTGCCTCTTCCCCTTCGGACATTCCCCCTCATCGTTTTGCCGACGGGTCAGGACTGTCACTCTATAACTACCTTTCACCAGAGATAGAAGTTGCATTTTTGCGATATGCATACGAACAGAAGCATATCTATCCCCGTCTTCGTGAGGCTTTGCCTATAGCAGGTATTGACGGTACTCTGGAAAAGCGTATGAAGAACACTGATGCAGAATATAATGTACATGCGAAGACTGGTACCCTGACAGGAGTCATAAGTCTTGCAGGATATTGTTTTACGAAAGACCTTCACAATCTGGCCTTTTCTATCATCTGCAACGGTTGTCTCAATGCAGACAGCGCCCGTACCCTGCAAGATAAGATTTGCACCATCCTGTGCACCTACAACACAACACCTAATTAATTTTTAATTGTTAATTATTAATTGTTAATTAAGGCATAGGCTTCAGGCCTTCCCAACGTACGTCCCATTTTCCGTCTTTTGGAAAGCCGGGATTCTTTTCTGTGCATCCATCCCATCCGGCACACATCATTGCTATAGCTGTCAACAGTCCACCATTACCAGGAAGATAACATCTCAGGCGTCCATCCTGATAGTTGTGTCCATTTTTCAGGTATGTATTGGTGCGTTTATCCATCAATAGCGCATCAACGGCTTTTGACGGTTCTCCCAGACGTGCTGCATTCATCGCAACCATAGGGTAATCCCATCCCCATGTCTTGTCCCAGTTCCAACCAGTCCATATCCAGTCACTGGTCTGCATCATTATTTTCTGGTCCACCAGTCTGCTCATAGGAAGTATTCCTACAGCTCCAAGTACAGCAGGATGATCACTTATAAGAGCCAAAGTACTATAGGTGTCAGGAGCTGATTCTGCTGCGAGATACAGTTCCTCACCTTTTTCTCCTTTTCCTGCAGCCAATGGTGATAATTTGTTTATCACATCGTCCCACTTAGTCTTTTGTTCCAGTCCACGACGTTCACGCCATTTCTGGGCTGTCTGCAAACCGAAATACCAGTAAGCAAGTTCAAAAGGAGGATTATATGTCACAGAAGCCTTCAGAGTCTCCTGGGCAGGTATGATGCCTTTTAATATATAGCGGTTATTTTCCTTATCGAGAGTAACGAAATCTGCCATAAACTCAGCTGTCTTGTCTATCAGTCGTCCATACTTGTCCAACATCATTTTCTTCCCTTCAGGAGACATGTTTCTATATACCAGTTCTGCGAGGTAAATCAGATGTGGCTGTTGCCATATAAGGTAACTGCCCACCTTTGATGGAGCCTCTTCTCCGCTGGGGTCTGTCATCTTCATCCATCTGACGCCCTTAAAGCCCTGTCTCATCGCAATCTCACGTGCTATAGGCTCTGCACTGATGTACCATCTGAGAGTACGTTCCAACAGTTCTTCGTGACCCCACAGAGGTAGCCACGACTGATGCCACCATATCATCTCCATATGGAATTTCCCGAACCAGGAATTATATGTAAGTCCAGTCTCTTGTGGTGGAGTGTTTCCACAACACTGAATAGCGAGAAGATACTGGCTCAATACCACCCGACGCTCCAATTCACGGGCTCTCTTGTCTTTGCATTGCGAGAAATCTACTGCAGCTCCTTCACTCCAGAATTTCTGCCATTTGTCAGCAGACTTTTCTGTAATGGAAGCGAATGTCTCTCTTTCCTCTTTATTCTGTTCGCTCAAGAATTCGCAAGAGTATGTCAGTTGCTTACCATCAGCAACCAACGTCCAGTAATTCTTTTCCTTCTCTATCAGTTCTGCTTTTTCTTCCCACGAGAGTGAGATGAAATAAGTCGTCTTGTCAATAGTTCTTTTCAGCACAGCATGTCCATCTGTCATGCTCACCAGTTCTGTCAGGTGTTTGTCATTCTGATTCCAGTCACAGGCATCATCGCTATGCTTTCCTGTAGGATATGGGAAACGCATTTTTATAGCCACATTACCCCTGTCAGCTTTCACCATTCCTGCCACAATGTCTCTCTCAGGATGACATACTGTCTTTACGGAATATTTTGCACCCTTCGCCTTGAATTCAGAAGTTATGACACCACTCCACATATCCAGTTTCTGCCTGGCATCCTTTATATCAAGCGGTGTTACTCCCTCTATCTCCAGTCCTATACATCCCAGATGCAATCTGTGAGGGTTGCTTCTATACCAGTTTGCTGCATCACGAGCCCTTCCCTGTTCCTTGAATTCCGTAGCATACAGTTCCTTATGCCCGTGTCCGAGATCCTCTTTTTTATAAGACTCTTCTATCCTCAGGTTCTGTGGATTATCAAAGCTATGCCACCCCCATTCGCTCTGTGTTCCGAGGGGTACGCCGTTGTGATAATATTCAGGGAAAGTCTGCAGTCCCGTTACATCTGCCGTAAAGGCAAAATGTCCGTTTCCGACACTTAGCGATGCCAAAGTATCGACACTTGTTACGAGAGGATTATTCCTCTCTACCAAAGCTTTCCTGTCTATTGTAGCCCCCTGCACACCAAGCGACAACAATAACAAAATGCATAATGCAAAATGCATAATTAACAATTAATAATTAACAATTAATAATTAACAATTAATAATGGCCATCCAGAGGGCATTATTTTCGATGTTCAATGTTCAATTTTCAATAGCATAAATGAGCTTGACAGCATCCACATATTGTGCTATACCCAGAGCCACCTGTTTTGCATCCTGCATAGCATGAACAACTGTTGCCTGTCTGCCTACTACATCACCTCCGGCAAAGACGCCCTTTCTGGTAGTCATTCCGTAAGGAACTTCTCGTGTAATGAGGAAGTTGTGATCATCATTTTCCAATCCCGATGTAGAACGGACTATTCTTGTGGCTGGTATTGCTCCGATAGCAAAGATGATATTATTGGCAGGTAATACCTGACGGACAGGTTCCTTATCAGGCTCTTGTGTTTCAAGAACTATCTCTGTTATATCGAGGTTATCATCAACGTGGATTTCTGATATGCTGCTCCACCAATTGAACTTAACCCCTTCATTTACTGCATCATCATATTCAGCGTGCAAGGCAGACATCGTGTCAATACCTCTGTTATATATCACATTAACAGCAGAGGCTCCTATTCTCAAGGCTGTTCGTGAAGCATCCATAGCAGTATTTCCGCAGCCTATGACAAACACCTTTGCGCCTTCATCTACAGGCAGTTCGTTGCGATTCATAAAGCCTTCCGAAATCAGTTCCACACGCCTCAGGAAATGAGTTGCAAGACGAATGCGTTTCAAGTCGCTACACTTTACAGCATTCTCACCCTCTGAGATACATTTGCCATTCTGCATGATAGGTATCTCGAGCGATTTTGGCTTACTGAGTCCTGTGCCGATATAGATAGCGTCAAAGCCCTCTTCGAAGAGGCTGTCAACAGTGATATTTTCTCCAACATGAGTGTTACGATGAATCACCACTCCCATCTTTTCGATATAGCGTATTTCGCGAGCCACGACCTCCTTTGGCAGACGATATTCCGGAATACCATAACGCAGGACACCGCCACACTGGGCTTCCATTTCAAAAATCTCTACGGCAAATCCCATTCTGGACAGGTCGCCAGCCACAGTAATTCCTGATGGTCCGGCTCCAATAACAGCAACCTTTCCGCGAGTTTTTTCAGATATATCCTCATGAGTCAGATTATTATCCGAGTCAAAATCAGCTACGAAGCGTTCCAGCTTGCCAATGTTAACAGGAGTGTCCTTCTTGCCCAGCACACAATTCCCCTCACACTGTTTCTCGTGGGCACATACACGACCACAAACAGCAGGAAGGTTACTCTTGGCACGAATGATACTGATGGCATTACCCAGATTACCCTTCTTCAGCTCATGAATCCAATCTGGAATATCATTGCTGATAGGACATCCTTTCTTACATTGTGGAATCTTACAATGCAGGCAACGCTGTGCCTCCTTTATGGCCTCCGCCATCGTATAGCTCTCATTAATCTCTTCTTCGTATTTTTAGTAATTCGAGTGCAAATATAAACAAAATTTTCGAGATAATATGTTAGTTGAGAAAAAATGTACCGTTTCTTTGTTGTTTCAGGAGAAAAAACTATCTTTGCATCAGGAAATAACGTGATGATTATCCTTAACTCCATATTCCCCTTCGGCAAGAATTTCTATGCCATCAACCTCTTCGGCATAGTCTTTGCCAAGCATCGTCTCACCCCCACAGAGCAGCGTCATGAGCGCATCCACACCCAACAGCAGCGCGAGTTGCTCTATGTAGGCTTCTTCGTCTGGTATCTTCTTGAGTGGTTAGTGCGACTGCTACAGTATCGTAATGCCACAAAGGCCTATTTCAACATATCCTTTGAGCGAGAAGCCTATGCCCATGAGTGCGACAAAGACTACGACAAGCATCGTAGCCACTACGCCTCATTTGCATACATTCGCAAAAAATAACTGTGTTTAGATTTAAACAAAAACCCATAAAAACCCCATATCAGTATTAAAGTGCTTAACAGCACTAATGATATAATCTATCTATTTTCCCTCAAATGCAAGCACTTGGATAAAAATATCTATCTTATATCTTAATCCTCTTACAGAGTCTTTTTTATACTGTTATGGCAAAAACATCGTTTTGTTGCCAAAACTAAAAAACAATTTTCAACCTTGATGATAATCTTAACCTCAACTTTTTTCCGTTACAACAAGAATGAATTAAAGTTTTAACGTGCACCGATTTTTTAGGCTTGAAATGCCGAGGTTTTTGCTTTTTGAAAGTTTTTATATCCTATAGGATAGGTTCTGATGTCGACAGGAAGATGGTGGAAGTGTACTTATGACCAGATTCATAACGACAGCAGAACTGAAGCACTGGGTGCTAAACTTTCAAAAAGTGTTGTTTTGGTTTTTGTCTCAAAAAAAAAGCCTGCAAGCGGACACAGGTATTTCCGAGTGAGCCCAATATTCATTTATAAAACGTTATCCAATTGGTTCTGTACTTGTAATTTGGGGCCGTTTTGCTTTCTGGGAATATCTCTTTCACATTACCGCTGTTATCTCGATACCACGCATAATTCCAGCCTTTTCCCATATCCAAATAGAGGGCATGAGTAACCTTATAGGCTTTCAGGCACTCCACGAAAAAGTCGTATGTAACCACCTTCTTCGACTCGATGATGCAAAGCTTCCCATCCTTCTCACACAAGGCTCTGTATATGGTTCTGCTCTTCCCAATCTTTAAGACTAAAGGACGAATCTCACCATTGTGAATGATAAGCATCTGGCAGAAGCCCATATTCCATTCATTTGCTGTCGTAGGATAATCCGCTTTAAGCATAAACCTCCATTTGCCCTTACCCCATACAAATCCGCCAGTATTCGCCCTGCAGCGATAGCCTTTCTTCATCACCCCATTGCAGATATGGTTATCCGCAATGTTTGAGTGTTTGAAATCATTCAGCAATTCACCAGTATAAGCCGCCTCACAACAAAACTCCACATCCTTCTGTACAGCCTTTGGCATTTGCCCACAGACTAAGTCAACCTTTGTATATTCAGGATAATACACATTGAGATTTGCAGTCGTCTCAACAGTTACTGCAAAACAACTGATTTGCAGTAGTACTAAAGCCATTATAGAAATAATTCTTTTCATTCTTTCTTTGTAAGTAATTATTTCATCCGACAAATCAGAGTGGTATTGGGGAAATTTTTATCGATTATACATGTACATCCACTGCATCTTTCTGTCTTCAAATTCTTTTACAGCCTCTTGTCTTAATCGCTTACGGACAAGTTGCCGCAAAAGTTCAATATGCTCTTCTGTTCCCTTATCCAGTGCTTCTGTTAACTTGTGCTGCTCATCCTTATTCCAGTTGAAAGCATTCTGCATGGCATCTACATCGTTTTCCCAGTTCTCCTGTAAGAAATCTCGCACATAGGTAGGTTCTTTAATGAATTCTGGTAAGGATTTTTCATGTATATAACGCAACCACTTATATTCTTCTGGCCTTGATACGTGAATGTCTAAATTTGAAGAAACGACACCAGTATTATTGTAATCTATTGACGCTTCCTCAACCTCAGTCATCCTTATAGAATTAACATGAAACATTACATAGCGATGCAATTGTTGAGTGAAATTACTCTTGATGAGACTAAGTTCATCACAACAAGCAGAGTGAAATTCTTCTAAAGATTTCCATAGACTATCAATATCGTAAAGACCTGCAAACAAAAAGATTCTTTTACAATCAGCCTCACCATGAATCATTTCCAACACGCGGTTAAATCTATCTTCCCACTTTTGGTTTATATCTGGAAACTTTTGGATGAAAATTATTAAATCTTCAATTGCGCTCGTAAACTCCAAAACACTGTCCTTAAAGACAGGTATATCTGTGTCATTCACTCTTCGCTGTTCATAAAATGAGAGTCGTTTCTTACCGTCCGTATTGTTCCACCCCGCTGTATAGTAGTACCTAAAGACAAAGTTATCCTCAACTATACCGCTTTCGCCTAATGCTTTCCTTGAATTAAAACAACCAGCAACAAGAAATGGAAGTTTTTTTTCTTCTTCAGAACAACATCCACTTAATTCTTCCTTAGGAAAGATGAGCAAAGGAGGATACCAAACGACATTTTTTTCCTTAAATTTGATAGTTGCATCATAATTATTGACATGATGGCAAAAGTCTTGAAATTCATTACATGACAATAGACTATTAACCACTTCATATAATATCATGTCAGCACTTTCAGATAACTCGAGTTCATAAGAGTTTTTTATATTTCTTTCCACGATGATTCCCAATTTTGTTGTTCTATATTTTGATGTGCACTGATTGATGCCAGTCCTTGACCAAAAAAGATTGCTATGGAGAAAGCCATTATGAGAGCATATGGTCGGGATGATTTTTCTTTACCAGCTACGATATGTTTTCTATAATGTCTAAGTGACCATAAAAAAATGACCACCATAAACAACGCTATCATAAAGAAGCAATAGGCAGGTGTTATCATACCTTTCGTTTCCCAATAAAAATACTCCGTCAACTGAAGACAGGGAACGAGGAATACAAAGATTCCCAAGATGCCAACCATGACGAGAAGCAGTCTAAAAGACATTGGATGCCGATACTCATAATCAGCCATCAAACTCCTTACCACAAACATGACAGTGGCAAAACCTGCTGGTAGAATGACAGCAACTGTCCCAGTCAAACTATACCTCAACAATTGAAAAAGCATATAGCAGACAAGGAGTGCACCAATTATCTTGGCGACAATCCAAATAATCTTCTTATTCTTATTCATAATCATTTCTCATTTTGACCCTGCGCCTTTACACAATGTGTATATACCCTTATTTGGATTATGTACAAGTGAAATCCCATCAAATAGCGACCTTCTTCTTATAATAATATTTAATTATAGCGAGGATATGATTTTAAACTGATAAAATAATAATTATTAGTTGCTATATAGTACAGAGAAATATCAACTTTATACTTTTCCTTTTTTAATTCAACATTTAATTTTGTGTTATAAAGATCTTTGTATTCCAATTTAAAGCCGTCAGCAACCAGCTCATTTACCATTTGCTTGGTAATACTTATAACTTTTCCCTCTTGAATGCTACCTGGTATATTTACATTATATTCCCATTGAAAAAGAAAAGCATGTTCAGGCGAATATGAAAACGAAGCAGTCGTAATTGGGTAGCCCTTCCACGTGATGCCTAATCCGACAATAGAATGGGCCATAAAGTGAGTATCGTATTCATCAATCTTCCAATCCGTATCTTTCTTCAATGCAAGCAGCATATTGCTATAATTCAATCCTTCTCCGTCTCGTTTCATGTAGCCAAATGGATGATACACCAAATCTAACGTCTTTTTATCGCCATGTGGTGTTAATTTTCCTTCATTTTGTTGTTTCTCTATTTCCTCTAATTCTATCATTGCAGTATAACATCCTTTACTTGCTGATTTTCTGATAAGTTCTATTCCCTTTTGTCTATTCACAGACAAGCCGCACTTACCTTCAAGATAACATCTACCTAAATCATATAGTGCATTTTTGTCCCCCTGTGCAGCTGCTTTCCGATAGTAAAGGAGAGCTTTTTGCTTATCAATTTTAACGTGACCACCATATTCGTACATAGAGCCTAACAATGCTTGTGCTGGAGGATAATTTTGTTCTACAGACTTTAACAACCATTTCATAGCCTTATCTGGGTCAAACGTAAATTTAAAGTCAATTCCCCTGAAATGAAGGAACGCCATATTGTATTGTGCATCTTTTAACCCTGCATCAGCAGCTTTACAATGTAGGGTATAGGCATAGTTTTCATACTCCTCTAATTCTAAAGAATCTATCATGTTTGCACAATTCTCCATCGCTCTGTAGTTGTTTTTTTCGATAGCTTTTTTATACCACATAAGAGCCTTATCCTTCGATTCTTGTATACCTCTACCGAAACGATAACATTCTGCTAATGTCAATTGTGCATTTGAATTACCCTGTTTTGCTCTATTTAGTAGTGCAGTACTATAACGAGTTTGTGCAATAACATTTGAGGGTACTAATGTTGAAACTGATAATAATAAAAATAATATCACTCTTTGGAAAAATCTAATCATATAGAACACATTTTATCAATTAAATAATCTATCTTCTTCCCGTTCCATTGCAGTGTGCACATCTACCTGTACCGTGACAATAGCCACAACGTCCATTTGTACAGAAAGAGCACTTTATTGTTCCTCCAAACGTACCAGATGTATATCCTCTTCCACCACAATTAGCACAAATCCCTGAACCATGACAATAGTACTTGTTATAGGTATGAGAATACCAAGCACAGGTTCCTGATCCATTACAGTATTGGCACGTTCTTCCACCTTGTTGTGGTGTAACATTCCCTGAATTACCATAATTTATGTTGCCCACTGGATTAAATGCGTTAACAGGCTTATATTCATCGGTAGTGCCTGGAATCTTTTTTGCAAGTAATGCCGACTGACCGGGTATAGCGGTCATTAAAAATTCTCCATTACAGTATGTATAGATAGTAGTCCCTTGGATTCTATCCACTTTTAAATATGGTAACTGATGAGAAAGAGTCCCCGTTCCTGAGGTTAGGAATATGTAATCGCTTCGAGCTAGAATCCCCCAATAAGCACCATTATTCACATCTGTATAAGTTCCTGAAAAAAACACATTTTGAGAAAAAACGATATTACACTGCAATATAACCAACATGACAACAAGGAATAACCTAATAACATTCTTTTTCATACTCTTTAATATTTATCTCTACATTTTTTGCAAATTTACATATAAGTTCTATTTTCTACATTTATTTTTTACGATAAAAACATATTTTTATGCAATTTTATAAGCAATTACCTTGTAAATAGATTTTATTTTATATCTTTGCAAATTGGGTAAAATATTAGTCTAAATAATCATAGGTACACAACAATATTCTGATTAACGGTACTTATATATTCTTTTAGGTTCATATCTCTTGGCTAGCTTTCTTTTATGTACGAAGGTTAGATAAATCTTCTGCAAAGATACAAAAAACTTCCAATATCTGCAAATAATCATGCGATTAGTTTTAAAGTGGAGAGTTGGCACTTGACGAGGTCTAAGGTCTAAAGTCAAAGGACAAAGGCTTTGAACGTTTTCAGGAAGAATGTCTTTTGCGTTTTTTTCGTCCCGTACAAAAACTTTTTCCGTAGGGAGCAAAATACATTTCCGAAGGGGACAGAGAATTTACGGAAATTAGACTGCGTGGCATGCGTGGCATACGTGGCATTTAGTGTTTTAAAAGTTTCAAAAAAGGAGTATCTTTATCTTTATATTATATATATATATAATATAAAAAATATATAATATAAAAATTAAATAGAAAGAAATTATAAAGATATACAAAAACGCAATGCCACGTATGCCACGCATGCCACGCCTCCTTTTTGTTCAAGACTTTATCCATAAAAGTACGCAGACTGCTTAACAGCTTAATAGCTTAACAGCATATCATTTGGTATTTCAATTGGGTAACGTAAAAGGGAGTAAATATCTTTATATATTATAATAATATATAAAAATTTAATATATAAAAATTATAAGCTATTCTTTCACTCTAACACAAATATGAAAAAACTAAATGATAACCTGTTATGCGATAAGCGATAAGTGATATGCTAAAACACCAAAATTCTATTAACACACTTTAACTCATCAAAATACTCTTCAAAACCTATTGTATGGGTGCAAAATTTGTTGTAATTTTGCAAACAATTACACGAAAAAGTGTAAAATTTTGCTACAGGCGCATGAAAAATATTTTTTGGCGCCTAAAACGCAAAAAAGCGATATTTGACTTATTGAGACAAAACTTTACTTCGTACGAAAACGATAACGGTGTATCAAGGATAGCGAAACGACGTATCAAAGGCCAGGATACGGCGTATTGCATACCTTAATTCTTAAGGTTACTATCAATTTTTTGTTTATTTTCTTGCATTTCTCACAACTTATTTGTACCTTTGCCACGCGTTTTATAAAAAGGGCTTGAGGTCGTAGGGCTGAGGTCAATAACCAATAAACGATAAACAATAAACATTAAAGAGATATATGCTTAGAATTGATCAAAGGGTCGCCTGTATGAAGACACAATGGATCTTCTGAAAGAGACAGGCATAAAAATCAACAGTGCAAGAAGAACTCTGTTGGTACAGTCAAGTAACTTTCCTATCGAGGTGCTCTACATGAGGGATGATGACATTCCTGAGTGTGTAGCCAGCGGCATTGCTGACATCGGTATCGTAGGCGAGAACGAATTCGTGGAGCGTGGTAAGGACGCTAACGTCGTGAAGCGCCTGGGCTTCTCTAAGTGCCGCCTGTCGCTCGCCATACCTGAAGCAGCGGACTATAACGGAGTGAAATGGTTCGACGGAAAGAAAATTGCTACCTCCTAAGCGTGGAGATAGCTCCTGGCATAGGACTCTCTGATGGTATCTTCGACATCGTTTCATCTGGTTCTACACTTGTCAGCAACAAGCTGCGCGAAGTAGAGACCGTTATGAAGAGCGAGGCTCTGCTCATTGGTAACAAGGAATTGACTCCTGAGAAGCAGGCTACACTCGATGAGTTCCTCTTCCGCATACAGAGTGTCCTCGTTGCAGACGATAAGAAGTATGTGCTGATGAATGCTCCAACGGACAAGGTGAAGGAGATTTGCAGCATACTGCCAGGCATCAAATCGCCTACGGTATTGCCTCTCGCTACAGAAGGATGGACCAGCATACATGCAGTAATCGACCAGAAGCATTTCTGGGAGATTGTAGGACAGCTGAAGGAAAAGGGTGCAGAAGGTATCCTCGTGCTGCCAATTGAGAAGATGATACTGTAGGCCCCTCCCGACCTCCCCAAGGGGAGGAGATGGCTTACAATTAACAATTAACAATTAACAATTCTCTAAGTGAAGATTAACTACATAAAATATCCTACTGAGGCGGAATATGCCGCTATATGTGAGCGTCCGCAGATGGATATGTCACAACTCAACAGCATTGTGGCTGGTGTGCTGGCTGACATCAAGGCTAATGGCGACAAGGCTGTCAAAGCCTATGAGGAGAAATTTGACAAGGTACAGCTGGAATCTCTTGCCGTTACAGAGGAAGAGATATCAGAAGCCGAGAAAGCAGTATCACCAGAACTGAAAGATGCCCTCATACTGGCCCACAAGAATATAGCAGCTTTTCACGAGGCACAGAAATTTGCAGGAACAAAGGTTGAGACAGCTCCTGGTGTAACCTGCTGGCAGAAGAGTGTCGCCATAGAGAAGGTAGGACTATATATCCCAGGTGGCACTGCCCCACTCTTTTCTACAGTACTTATGCTCGCCACTCCTGCAAAGATAGCAGGATGTAAGGAGATAGTTCTCTGCACCCCTCCTGGAAAAGACGGCAAAGTAAATCCTGCCATACTGATGGCTGCAAAGGTGGCTGGAGTAAGCAAGATATTCAAGGCTGGAGGCGTACAGGCTATCGGAGCTATGGCATACGGAACAGAATCTGTACCAAAGGTATATAAGATTTTCGGCCCAGGCAACCAGTTCGTTATGGCTGCAAAACAACAGGTTTCTCTGCATGATGTGGCAATCGATATGCCTGCAGGACCTTCTGAGGTTTGTGTCATAGCCGACGAGACAAGCAACCCTGTATTCGTAGCTGCTGACCTACTGTCACAGGCAGAACATGGTGCTGACTCACAGGTGATACTGATTTCCACTTCGGAGGAGATGATAGAGAAAGTAAGCAAGGAGGTAGAAAGACAACTCGCCTTGTTGCCTCGTTCTGAAATGGCAGAGAAGTCGCTGAACAATTCTAAGTATGTATTGGTAAGAGACAAAGACGAGGCTATGGCGCTGAGCAATGCCTATGCACCAGAGCACCTCATCATAGCCACAGACGACTATGAGGCACTTGCAGAGAAGGTGATAAATGCAGGTTCTGTATTTCTCGGCTCTTATGCCTGCGAAAGTGCCGGCGACTATGCTTCCGGAACCAACCACACACTTCCGACACACGGATATGCTGTAGCATACAACGGAGTAAACCTCGACTCATACAACAGGAAGGTTACCTTCCAGCACCTCACAAAGGAAGGAGTAGAAAGCATCGGCAATGCTGTTGTCTGCATGGCAGAGAATGAACAACTGGAAGCACACGCGAATGCGATGCGATTGAGAGTGATGGATGAAGGATGATGGATGAAAAGTCAAAGGTAAAACTTGAAACCTGAAACTTGAAACCAATGAATTGATATGACGAAGGACGAACTGTTAGCTCTCGTAAGGGATAAGCAATGTGAGATGACTTTATACCAAAAGTTGCATCTCACTGTTCTCTTGTCTATCCCTACGATAATAGCACAGTTCTCTTTCATTGCGATGCAGATGATTGATGCTGCTATGCTGGGACATCTGAGTACAGACGAAGCAGCAGCAGTAGGTCTTGTGTCAACAACAATATGGCTCTTTGGCGGTCTTAACTCCGCCTTCGCAACTGGTTTCTCTGTACAGGTGGCTCACCGCATGGGAGCAGGTGATGTGGTAGGAGCACGAGGCGTAATCAGGCAAGGACTGACATCGGGACTGATATTCTCGATGATGATGATGGCAATAGGAATGAGCATAGCGCCATACTTACCCCACTGGTTAGGAGCAACAGAGAGTATATGTGATATGTCAACACGCTACTTCTCAATATTCTGTTGTGGTATGCCCCTGATAGTGCTCAACAGCCTTGCTGCAAGAAGCCTGCGCTGCTCTGGAAACGTTAAGACACCAAGTATGCTGATGGTGCTGATGTGTTGCCTCGATGTGGTGTTCAACTACCTCTTCATCTTTACTTGCGGAATGGGTATAGAAGGAGCTGCCTTCGGAACAATGATGGCCTACCTCGTCACCATGACATGCATGACATACAACATGACGATGGTAGATAAGAATCTGCGCTTTACGCAAGATACGACCTCGTCTTACCGTCCAACAATAAAGATACTGAAGAAGGCTGGCAGAATAGGAGCACCAATAGGCTTGGAGCGTGGCATGATGTGTTCGGCACAGGTGATGATAAGTTCTATCATAGCACCACTTGGCACAGTAGCAATAGCAGCCAACACCTTTGGCATAAATGTAGAATCGCTTTGCTATATGCCTGGTTACGGCATTGCAGAGGCAGCCACTACCCTTGTAGGACAAAGCAAGGGAGCAGAACGCAGAGACTATATGCACTCCTTTGCATGGATATCGATGACGCTGGGCGTATGTATCATGGCTTTCATGGGACTGCTGATGTGGATTTTTGCTCCAGAGATGATGAGTGTCATATCTCCTGACGAAAGGGTTATAACCTTAGGAAC
This sequence comes from uncultured Prevotellaceae bacterium, assembly GCA_902799455.1. Lineage (GTDB taxonomy): Bacteria > Bacteroidota > Bacteroidia > Bacteroidales > Bacteroidaceae > Prevotella. Next base: position 21,067 of record CADCAX010000015.1, on the reverse strand, counting down.
AGATATACTTCGCATCGAGGCATGGGCAGAACCAGGCTTTGCTGCTGCCATAATAGCAACATCAGTATTCGTGGGAGCAGGAAAAACCCTCATACCAAGCATCATGAACTTTGGAAGCATCTGGGTAGTACGCGTATCACTGGCTATGTTACTGGCACCGACATACGGCCTGAAAGGCGTGTGGCTGGCGATGGCAATAGAGCTGTGCTTCAGAGGACTGATAATGGCACTGAGGCTATGCACCAGAGGATGGTCGTATGTTAAGATTAGAGTTAAGAATTAAGAGTTAAGAATTAAGAGTTAAGAGATAAGAGTTAAGAGATAAGAGTTAAGAAATAAGAGATAAAAGTTAAATGACTATTATCAGAGACAAGGAATACGGAGGTGAAAGGCCACTTTATGCTTCACATAATCTGCGACTGGAGAATGTGACAATTCATGTCGGAGAATCGAGCATTAAGGAGAGTAGCAACATTGAGGCAGAGAAATGTACTTTTGAAGGAAAGTATGTTTTCTGGGAGACCTATGGTTTCCGCATTAACGACTGCTACTTCAATGAGAGTGCCCGCTCTTCTCTGTGGTATTCCAATGACTGCACCATAAAGAACTGCATCGTGGATGCTCCGAAGATGTTCCGACGCATGGAGGGAATTGAGATAGACCACTGCACCTTTAATCATGGACAGGAGACTCTGTGGGATTGTAAAGATATCACAATAAAAGATACCACAATAAAAGAATGTGACTATCTTGGTATGCACTGTAAGAACGTCAGGATAGAGAACTATCACCAAGACGGAAACTACGGTTTTCAGTATGCCAAGAATGTGGAGATACACAATGCTGTACTCAATTCAAAAGATGCCTTCTGGGAGGCAGAAAATGTCACTATCTATGACAGCGAGATAAATGGAGAATACTTTGCCTGGTATGGGAAGAACATAAAACTCGTAAGATGTCATCTGACAGGCGAACAGCTGCTGTGCTATGTGGACGGCCTGACAATGGAAGACTGCACCTTTGGAGAGGATGCCAACCTGTTGTTTGAATACTCCACAGTAAATGGAAACATCAAGGGGGATGTGCACAGCATAAAGAATCCAACATCAGGAGAAATAATTGTAGAGGGAAAAGTGGGCGAAATAATTTTCGACGAGAATCAGAAACAACCAGCAGATGCAAAAATACGACTTCGATAGGATTATAAACCGCATAGGTACCAACAGCTATAAATGGGACAGCTGGGATTCTTCTGCCAAAGAAGGCAAAGAAGGCATTGCGCTATGGGTAGCTGATATGGACTTCGAGACAGCCCCATGCATCATGGAGGCGCTGAAAAAGCGTATGGAGCATGGATGCTTCGGATATACGTTGGTGCCTGAATCCTATTACCAGGCATCTATCGACTGGTTTGCCCGCAGACACGGGTGGAAGATGGAGAGAGAATGGTTTATATATACCTCCGGAGTGGTGCCAGCAATATCTGCTATCATAAAGGCTATGACACAGCCAGGCGACAAGGTACTGATACAGACTCCTGTATATAACTGTTTCTTCTCAAGCATCAGGAATAATGATTGCATAACAGAAGAAATGCCTGCAAATCTCGAAGACTTTGAAGAGCATTGTGCAGACCCCAAAGTAAAAGTCTTCCTGCTCTGCAATCCCCATAATCCTACAGGACATGTATGGCGTAAGGAAGAGCTGAGACAAATGGCGGAGATTTGCCATAAGCATGGAGTTTTCGTAATAGCTGACGAGATACATTGCGAATTCATCAATCCTGACATCGACGTTAAATACACTCCCTTTGCTACTGTGGCTGCAGATAACAACTATGCTACCTGCATTTCCCCCTCAAAAGCATTCAATATTGCAGGATTGCAGATAGCAAATATCATAGCACCAGACAAAGATATCCGCACAAGGATAGACAAAGCAATAAACATCAACGAGGTTTGTGATGTAAATCCTTTCGGAGTGATAGCGCTACAGGCTGCATATAGCAAGGAGGGAGAAGAATGGCTGACACAGTTGAACAGATACATCTATGACAACTATAACTTTGCCAAAGAGTATATAGAAACCCACCTACCCGATTGGGAGGTTTTTCCCCTGGAGGGAACATACCTGATGTGGGTGAATGTGGAGAAGACAGGAATGAGTGGCGTCAGAATGACACATCATCTGCTGAAGGAACAAAACGTTTACGTAAACAGCGGTTCCATGTATGGTGACAGCAGATGCATAAGAATAAACCTTGCCACACAAAGGAAACGCTTAGAAGAAGCGCTGAGGAGAGTTAAGAGTTAAGAATTAAGAGTTAAGAATTAAAAGTTAAGAATATATAGGCCTTATAAGCCATATAGGCCACAAAAACTATGAAGACAATTAAAGAACTAGTAAGACCCAATATATGGTCATTGGCGCCATATTCGAGTGCTCGCAATGAGTATAGCGGACATGTGGCACACGTATTTCTCGATGCTAACGAGAATCCATTCAATGGACCATATAACCGCTATCCGGACCCATTGCAGGAGAGTCTGAAGGAAAGGCTTAGCGAGGTGAAGAATGTACCTGCCGAGAATATCTTCTTAGGCAATGGTAGTGACGAAGCCATCGACCTTGTATACAGATGTTTCTGCGAACCAAAGAAGGATAATGTCGTAGCCATATGCCCCACATACGGAATGTATGAGGTATGTGCTGACATCAATGATGTGGAGTACAGAAAAGTGATGCTTGACGAGAACTATCAGATTACAGCAGAAAAACTCCTTGCAGCATGTGATGCCAATACAAAGGCTATCTGGATTTGCTCACCCAACAACCCTACAGGAAACAATATCATGGGCGAGGAAATAGAAAAAGTGATAGAGAACTTTGACGGCATTGTGGTTGTAGATGAAGCATACATAGACTTCTCGAACCAAAAATCATTCAAGCACTATGTCGGCAATGACAACTATAACGTCATCGTACTGCAGACTATGAGTAAGGCGTGGGGTTCTGCAGCAATAAGACTGGGAATGGCATTTGCAAAGAAAGAGATAATCGGTATCTTCAACAAGGTGAAATATCCTTACAACGTAAATATGCTTACTCAAGAGCAAGCTATGAAGCGCCTCAAGGACACACAGCCTGTAGAACAGTGGGTAAACATACTGCTGCAGGAAAGAGAAAGAACTATTGAGGCCTTTGGCGAACTGCCTATCTGCGAGAAGATATACCCAACAGATGCAAACTTCTTCCTGGCAAAGGTAAAGGATGCACAGAGAGCATATGACTACCTCGTGGATAAAGGTATTATTGTACGTAACAGGACAAGAATTGCACTATGCAATAACTGTCTCCGAGTAACCATTGGAACACGTGAAGAGAACAATGAGTTGATTGGAGCATTAAGAGATATGAAATGATATACCTAAAGACAATTTTTACCATAGAGGCAAAAGACCAAGAAACGGAAGAGACAGCTCGCGACCTGCTTGCTGACGAACTGGGTGAGTGTGGTTATGATGCCTTTGAATACAACGACAAGCAACTGATAGGATACATACAACAGGACAACTATCATGATGCTGTCGTTGATGAGGTAATAAAGAATCAGCTGATGACAGATGTGAGCATCTCCTACTCTACTGAAGAAATAGAGAATCAGGACTGGAATGCCACATGGGAGGAAGAAGAAGGTTTTAAACCTATTAATGTAAGAAACATCGTAACAATTTATGATGCCAGACATACAGAAGACTGCACCACTTTCTCTACTCCTATCAGTATCGGAATACATGCCACAAATGCCTTTGGAACAGGTACCCATGAGACCACTCGCATGATGGTGGAAACTCTTCTGGAGCAACCGCTGACAGGTAAGAGAGTGCTCGACTGCGGATGTGGAACGGGAATACTCGGAATACTGGCCCTGAAATGTGGAGCGAAACATGTGGTGAGCTATGATATTGACGAATGGAGTGCCGATAACACCAAATACAATGCTGAACTGAATGGTGTCAGCATGCAGATGGATGTATTGCATGGAGATATCAACATTCTGACGCATGTAGAAGGTATCTTCGATGTGATAGTTGCCAATATCAACAGAAACATCCTGTTGGAAGATATGGAGCATCTCCATAATGTACTCGCCATAGGAGGAACGCTTATAATCAGCGGATTCTATGAAGAGGATGCACCAATGCTGTTAGAACGGGCAGAATCACTGGGAATGAAGGAAATATCAAGGAAGACAAATAACGAATGGTGTTCCATCGTTCTGAACTTTTCCGACAGCCAGTAGGGAAAATCCTAAAGCGAATTAGGGAAATTTCTTCTTGAAACAAAGATAAACATCGTATCTTTGCATCGCAAACCAAACAAAAAAAGTAAAATTATGAAAAAGTTAATTGTCAGTTATCTGTTGTCAGTTGTCGCTTGCCAAGTAATGGCACAAGACGATGATATGTATTTTGCATCTGACGGCTCACAGAAAGCTCAGAAAGTTGGCAATTCCGTATCATCTTCAAATAGGTCTGGCGGATACAATAGTTATCAGCCATCTAATGACAACTATACCTACAATCCGAATGACTATTGTGGTTCTAATCGTGATGTTGATGAGTATAATCGCAGAAAGCGTTCAGGCGTGAATACACCTTATGAAAATGACTCCATCACGATATCCATGCAGGATTTTGAGAACTATCAGCAGATGAAAAGATGGGACGGCTATCGCTCCACTGTTGTAGTAGTAAATGACCCTTGGTACTATGATCCTTGGTACTATAGTTCATATTATTATGACCCATGGTATTATGGTTGGTCTTGGCATTGGAGTTATTCCTACTACCCTTGGTACACGAACTATTACTGGAGACCATATTACTACAGCAGCTGGGGCTGGTATGGAAGAGGCTGGCATGGCAGATATTGGGGATATACACCAGGACGCTATGGACATTATAGAGGTGGATATGCTACTACCTACTCTCCACGCAGAAGTGGATGGACTACTACAAACGATGCTGGCAGACGTTCATATAACAGACCTTCTTCTTATGGCTCAACAACCTATGGTCGCAGAAGCGGAAATATCAATAGTGGAACAGGCGGACTGAGAAGTAGTGGCGGATTGAGAAGTAGTGGTGGAACATACCAGCGCAGCAGTAGTGCCGCATCAACAGGCAGCATGCGTAGAAGTAGCAGCAACGTTGGTGCAACACGAAGCAGCGGAGGTGGTTTCTCTGGCGGCGGAATGCGAAGCAGTGGAGGATTCTCTGGCGGCGGAATGCGAAGCAGCGGAGGAGGCGGATTCTCTGGTGGCGGAGGAAGACGCAGGTAAAGGCCCCTTCCCGACCTCCCCAGGGGGGGGAGGAGTAAAGTTAGTTTAAAGTTTAAAGTTTAAAGATATATTCTATGAAAAAAATATTCTTTACTGTATGTTTGGGCATGATGACAGTCGGCATGCAGGCACAGGAGACTTACGAGGTTGCAGAGCTTGCTACTGAAGACCTCAATGGTACAGCAAGATATGTTGGTATGGGCGGTGCTATGGAAGCCCTCGGAGCTGATATCTCTACTATGGGTACTAACCCTGCCGGAATAGGATTGTTCCGCAGATCGTGGATAGGAGTTTCTGCTGGTGCTACAATACAGAAAGGTGACTCATACAACAATAGTGTATATACTGATAATGGAAAGACTAATGCTGACCTTAATCAGGCTGGTGTAGTTTTCTCGATGCAGACAAATGAGAACTCCTTCCTGAACTTTGGTTTCAACTTTCAGAAGAGCAGGAACTTCAACCAGATTCTGAATGCTATGGGAGAGCTTGGAAACTCCAGTGTCAGTGAGAAGGCTGTGCTTGCCATGAATTCTAACACCTGGCAACTAAATAATATGGATTATATGGTGTATGACAACTATGACGAGCAAGGAGTTAAACACATGCCTTATGGTACACAATTCTTCGGAATGAATGACAACCAGGGATACATCAGCGAGTTTGACTTCAACATCAGTGGAAACATCAAAAACAGATGGTTCCTCGGTCTTACCATAGGTGCAAAGAGTGTTGACTTCAGCAGCATAGCAAACTACTATGAGTTTGTAAGCTACAATATTGCCAGAGGGTTAAATTTTGATCCTACAGGTGATGCTGGTGGAAACTATGACGCTATAACAGCCAATTACCCATATGCTCTGGAGACTGTCAATGAGAGAAAGATAACAGGTTCTGGTGTAAATGTAAAGTTTGGTGCTATCTGGCGTCCTGTTGAGTCTTCTCCTTTCCGTATCGGCCTCTATATCCATACTCCAACATGGTATCGTCTGACACAGGATATCTGGCAGGATACATATACAGACTCTAATCCAAATGCTGTAAAGACATACACTGTAAAAGAGAGTGCCTATGGCGAGTATAGATTCTCTACACCTTGGAAGTTTGGTGTCTCCTTTGGTCATACTATTGGCAATATCGTAGCATTAGGATTAACATACGATTATGCAAAGTATAGCGCTATCAATACAAGCTATGACAGATGGAATGACGACTATATTGTCAATGCAAACACGAAGGCTTCCCTCAAGGGTGTTCACACCTTAAAACTTGGTGCTGAGATAAAGCCTGTGCCAGATGTTGCTATTCGTGTAGGTTATAACTATGTCAGCCCTATGTATGACAAGGTTGAGGGTTATAAAAACTATGAAGAGCATACTCACGGCATATATGACTGTGGTGCCAACTTCACTTCTAACGACTATACCAACTGGGGAGGAACAAATCGTGTAACATTTGGTCTCGGCTTCACAGTAGCAAAGCACTTCAACATTGACCTCGCTTATCAGTATATAGGTCAAAAGGGAGAATATCATCCATATGCTACAACAAGCGGACGAATGTATAATCCTGGTGAAAAAGAAACTCCAACAGGCGATATAAAGGAGAATGGTACTGTTATGCAGGAAGTCAAGAACAACCGCCATCAGATTAACTGCACGCTGAGCTATAAGTTTTAGAAAGTGGAGTGAAAAAAGTGGAGTGAAAGGGGTGTAAAAAAAAGAAGATTGAGGTTTCGGCTTCAATCTTCTTTTGTTTGTTCCTTAGGCCAGTTTACAAGAAACAGTTTCTCGCTAGCTCGTGTGAAGGCTGTATATAGCCAGTGGATATAGTCAGGAGTCAGCATATCATCTGTCATATATCCTTGATCGATATATACATGTCCCCATTGTCCACCCTGAGCCTTATGACATGTTACGGCATAGGCGAACTTCACTTGCAAAGCGGTATAATAGATATCATTCTTCATAGCCTTAAGCCTGTCATCTTTTCGGGGAAGGTCGGAATAGTCTTCCATTACACCGTCATATAATTGTTTCTGCTGTTCTGTTGTTAGGGCTGGAGAATCGGTCTGCAGACAATCGAGAATAGCAGTCATTGTGAGTTCCACATCATCATAATCAGGAAAACTCAATGTAAGGTCTGCAAAGGTAAAGCCATACAGTTCTATTGTATTCCTTACCCTCTGAACAACAGCAAGGTCACCATTGGCTATGAAGGGCATAGGCGGATTCTCTTCTTCAAAATAATGGTTCTTTACAATCATTATCCTGTCACCAGAAGTAAGGGCATCTTCATGGTCAAGAACACGTGTTCTGATACCATTATTATATATAGTAGCACGTTTATTGCTACGGGTGATGACAACAGTATCATCAACACCCATCCTATAATAACTGTCTTCGAGACTCTCTATCAGTTCGCTGCCAGGTACTACCACTATATCTGCAAAGCCGGAAAACTTAATCCTGGGAAGTTCTGTTGCGGAATCATGAGTTATGAGAAAACGTATCTGATTTGCATTCCATAATATTCCTGATACTGATTTCTGACGTACCACCTCCATTATGTCATACTCATATACGTTCAACCCGTAGCACTCCATAACACCCTTCTGTAACGCAGGTGCTTCATCCTCCCCTATTGGTGGTAACTGTGCTGTATCACCGATAAGCATCAGGCGGCAATTCTTGCCAGAATAGACATAGGTCACAAGGTCGTCTATCAGTCCACCTCCATTACCCAGAAACATCGGCATTCCAGCTGTGGCAACCTGTGGCTCGGTGCTTATCATTGAAGCTTCGTCAACAATAAACAGAGTATCAGCATGAAGGTTTATGTCAAGACTGAAATCCCCACCAAGACTCTTTTGACGGTATATCTTTCTGTGAATAGTTGTGGCAGGAGTATCACTGCTTAAAGCCAACACCTTTGCAGCACGGCCAGTTGGAGCCATAAGGATTACTTTCTGCTTCAACTGCAGAAGACTCTTTACCATAGCTGCTACAAGGGAAGTCTTTCCCGTTCCGGCAGAACCTCGCATCAGCATAGCAGGCATACCATCCCTCTGAGCAATAAAACGGACAAACTCATCCATAGCCCCTCGCTGGTCAGCAGTGGGAGGAAAATGAAGGTGCTCCAGGATTATTTGCTTAAAGGCGTCAGTAGTCATACAGAAAGATTCTTTACTATAAAAACGTCACAAGCTAATTTTTATTTTATAAAAATCCTTGGGAAATTGATTATTTTTTTTTACCTTTGCACCCATGACTGAAATAAAGAAAATCATAATAAATATCCGTAACGACAAATTCCAGTTTAAGATAACCGAGACAGATGGCACTACAGCAGAGCATGAGTATGTCATTGACGAGAAGATGTCTGTTGCAGCAAACCTGCGTGAGGTGTTTCGTGAGCAGTCATACATGAAGGCTGCAAAAACAACTCCCGACGGCATCCCCTGTATCCATGCTGTACTGAATGTATCGACGCCAGTTGTCCTTATTCCTATTGAAGAGAATTTTGACCCTGAGATATCATACAACATTGCCATCACCGGATGTAAATATGATGAAAAATGTGTAAAGGAGATTCCACTCCTTGATGCTACAGCCATCTTCCCTTTGAACAAAGACCTTAAAATGGTTGTGGAAGATAATTGCTCGGAAATAGAGATATCCAATAATATCATACAGGTCTGGCAGACATTATATAAGAATTATTACAAGGGCACCCAAGACAGGAACCTCTTCGTTTACTTCTATAATGACGTGATGAATATATGCTATTTCGAGCAACACCGGTTCAGATATGCCAATTCCTTTAAGATGAAGAATACCGATGATATGCTCTACTACATATTATATGTATGGAAACAACTTGGCATGAACAAGGATACGGATATTCTGTCTTTATGCGGAGAAATACCTGGAGAAATGCATGAAAAATTAAGCAAATTCATAGAGGAGGTAAGAGAGTGCGTATTGTAACAGGCATATACAAAGGTCGTCATTTCGACATTCCCCGCAACTTCAAGGCCAGACCTACGACAGATTTTGCAAAGGAGAACATATTCAATGTGCTCCAGGGGTATATTGACTTTGAAGACACCTCTGCCCTCGACCTCTTTGCTGGCACAGGAAGCATTTCTTTAGAACTGCTGTCGCGCGGATGTAGCAATGTTGTCAGTGTAGAACTGGATCGTGACCACGCTCGGTTTATACAACAATGCATTGATAAGTTGTCAACAAATTCCAATTCTGAAGCATTGCTGAACCATACACTCATCAGAGGCGATGTATTTAAATTCCTGAAGACATGCAAGAAGCAGTTTGATTTCATATTTGCTGACCCACCATATGCCCTGCCTACTCTGGCACAGATACCTGACAAGGCCCTGCCTCTTTTAAAGGAAGGAGGCATCTTCGTCTTTGAACACGGAAAGCAAAACGATTTTACATCACATCCACGATTTGTTGAACATCGCTCTTACGGAAGCGTGAATTTTAGCATCTTTAAGAAATAACTCTTAACTCTTAATTCTTAACTCTTAATTCTTAACTTGATCGACCGAGCCACCATAGAACGCATAAAAGATACTGCAGACATCGTTGATGTGGTATCCGATTTCGTATCCCTGAAGAAAGTGGGAATAAACTATCGTGGCCTATGCCCTTTCCATAACGACCACACCCCTTCTTTCTATGTCTCTCCCACCCGACGCTCGTGCCATTGCTTCGTTTGTGGAGAAGGTGGCGACAGCGTAAGCTTCATTATGAAGCATGAGCAACTGACATACCCAGAAGCTCTGCGCTGGTTAGCAAACAAATATCACATAGAGATTCAGGAAACCGAGCTTACCGATGAACAGAAGAAGGAGCAGTCCGAACGAGAAGCAATGTTCATAGTAAACGAATGGGCTGCAAACTATTTCAAGGATATCCTGCAAAACAACATCGACGGTAGGGCTATCGGATTACAGTATTTCCGCTCAAGAGGTATTCGCGATGACATTATAGAGAAGTTCCGACTGGGTTTCTGTCTGAACGAAAGACACGCAATGGCAGAAACAGCCATAAAGCAGGGATATAAGGAGGAATATCTTATAAAGGTGGGACTATGCTATAAACCCGAGAACTCCACCTCAAAACTTCCCTTTGACCGCTTCAGTGGACGCGCTATATTCCCATGGATAGGAATATCTGGAAAAGTGGTTGCCTTTGGAGGTCGTGTGCTCGACTCACGCACAAAGGGCATAAACCAAAAATATGTCAACTCACCTGATTCTGAGATATACCATAAGGACCATGAGCTCTATGGCATTTTTCAGGCAAAGAAAGCTATTGCCAAAGAGAATCTCGTCTTTATGGTGGAGGGATATACCGATGTTATCTCTATGCACCAATGTGGAATAGAAAATGTCGTTGCCAACAGCGGAACAGCACTCTCTGAATACCAGATACATATACTTCATCGTTTCACATCAAACATTGTGCTTCTCTATGATGGTGATGCTGCAGGCATTAAGGCTGCATTAAGAGGTACAGATATGCTGCTGAAAGAGGGTATGAATGTAAAAGTGATGCTACTGCCTGACGGACTGGATCCTGACGAATTTGCAAAGAAGAATACTGCAGAGGAATTCAGGGCATACATCAAGGACCACCAGATGGATTTTATAGCATTCAAGACGAAGGTATTGCTTGATGGTGTTACAGATCCACATGAACGTTCGGAAGCTATAAGCAGCATCATAAAGAGTGTCAGTGTGATTGGCGACCCTATTGTGAGGGATGCATATATTCAGGACTGTTCTGCACGCCTTGGGTTCAGCGAACAGACTCTGACTGCCAAGATGAACGAAGAGATTCGTTCCTACAGAGAAGAGGAACGGAAAGCTGAATTACGTGAGCAGCAACGCACTAAGGAATACCAGGAATATCCCAAGCATAGATTGTTGGATAATGTCAAGAATCCTACACCATCTGCTCCTGTACAAACCACACCACAGACAACTCCTATTCAGCAACAGCAAAGGAGAAAAAGAGAGACATCGGCAGACCTGCTGATGAAGATAATCATACAACATGGAGAAGAGGTGCTGTATGACAACATCACAGATGATGACGGAAATATTTTTTCTCTGACAGTAGCACAATTCATACAGTATAATCTCGAAGGAGACAACCTGAGGTTCTCAAATCAGATGTATAATGATATAATGCAGGAAGCTGTGGAACATACTGGAGAAGAGAATTTCTCGTGCGAGCACTATTTCACCAGTCATCATGATTACGACATATCAAACCTCGCAATAAAACTGACATCAGACGCTCTGACATTATCCAAAAGTCTGGAGGTAAAGCTTTCCATAGAACAGCTTCGCGATAAGATAGAGCATCTGTTATACGAGTTCCGACGCGAGTATATTACAGACAAACTGACCCAGATACGAAACGAAATAAAAACTACCACTGACTCCGAAAGACAGATGGAACTCATTGTCGAACTGCAAGAGACAGAAAAGATTCTGACAGCTATTGCAAAGAAAATCGGAGGCAGCCTGAAAGCATGATAGGGAAATTCCCCTACTATCGTAGGGAAAAATGTTTTCCAGAATAATTACTATTGTTTATTTTTGCAAAAAATAATATTCAGAAGTATAGAAACATGAAGAAGATTATCACCATAGCAATAATGATTCTCTGCATGCTGACAGGAGGTTATTGTCATAATGTCTCAGGTTCTGATTGTCAATCTAATGACAGAACCTCGAATATGCGCTCAAGCAGCACTCGCTCTACAGTGAACAATAACAACTCACGCAACAATAATACCAGTAATGCAGAGCCTTCACGCCCTCCTGTAAACAATATGTACAGGTCTGGTGTTACTGGTGGTATGCGAAGTGGCTTCATAAGCAGTTTTTCTGGAAACAGAACGTCTTCTCAACAAAGAAAAGACAATTCCACAAAGAATGACAGGACCAGAAACAACAATAATGGGGAAACTCAGACAAACAACAAGAATAACTGACCAAAACATAAAAACATCCACAAGAACAATGAAAACCAAGTGCTTAATAATAGGTAGCGGACCTGCTGGATATACTGCCGCAATATATGCCGGACGTGCTAATCTCTCACCAATCGAATATGTCGGACCACAGATGGGTGGACAACTTACACAGACAACTATCGTGGAGAATTTCCCTGGATATCCTCATGGAGTTGATGCCAACCAGATGATGATGGAGATTCGCGAACAGGCTGAACGCTTTGGAGCAGAAATACGTGATGGAGAAATCGTAAGTATTGACTTCTCTTCAAAACCGTATAGAGCTACTACTGATGATAATACTGTCATAGAGGCTGACAGCATCATTATTGCTACAGGTGCAAAGGCAAAGTATCTCGGATTGCCTGACGAAGAGAAATACAACGGTATGGGAGTTAGCGCCTGTGCTACCTGTGACGGATTCTTCTATCGTAAGAAGGTTACTGCTGTCGTAGGTGGTGGTGATACTGCCTGTGAGGATGCCTTATATCTTTCAGGTCTGTGTAAGAAGGTCTATCTCGTTGTCAGGAAGAATTATCTTCGTGCATCAGAGATAATGCAACAGAGAGTGCGCGATGCCGAAAATATTGAAATACTCTTTGAGCACAATGCAACTGGTCTTTATGGAGAGAATGGCGTTGAAGGTATGCATGTGGTAAAACGTAAGGGTGAGGCTGACGAAGAGCATTATGATGTTGCTATTGACGGATTCTTCCTCGCTATCGGTCACAAACCTGCAACAGATATCTTTAAGGATTCTCTGGCTCTTGACGAGATGGGATATATAAAGACTGTCGGCAATACACAACAGGTATGCGATAAGAATGGCAATATCCTTCCTGGAGTATATGCTGCAGGAGATGTTTGCGACCCTATATATCGTCAGGCTATTGTTGCAGCAGGAACAGGATGTAAAGCCGCCCTCGAAGCAGAGAAATATCTTCAGACGATATAAGATGGATGAAGGATGATGGATGATGTAAGAGTTTTGTATATGAAGTTTTTTCTTTTTATAGTCTTAAATATAATTGCAGGAATCAGTTGTTTTGCTGATGAGATAAACGACCAGAATACACCTCTGCACCTGATGCAGCCACAATATGTCACACCTTATGGCATTCCGTCTGAGACAGATGTAAAGAGTACCATTGATCGTGTCTTGACATACCTCGAGACAGCAATGCCTGCTACTGCTGTTGACAATAAATTGCCTCAGGGTAGTTTCCGTCTGACATCCTACGAAGCAGGAGTTCTCTACTCTGCTGTTATCTGTGCTGCTGCAAATACTGGTGACAATCGCTATCTGCAGTTTGCCAAGCAACGTCTTAACCTTATTGCTGCACAAGCCAAGAAAGAAGCATCCGTAATGGCAAAGAATCCTGCCTATGATGCTCAGATGCGTATGGTGTTATATCCTGGAGCTCTTGATGATTGCGGAGCAATGGCTTCAGCCAACCTGCGACTGAGCAGAGCTGATAAAGGCTTTGGCACAGCCCTGACAGAAGATGTGGTAAAGAGATATACCGACTTTGTCATCAACAAGCAATATCGTCTGAAAGACGGCACTTTTGCCCGCTTGCGTCCTCGCTACAATACCGTGTGGCTCGATGATATGTATATGGGAGTTCCCTGCATAGCATGGGCAGGTCATAAGGATGATGCCATAAGGCAGATACAGCTCTTTAAGGAGAAGATGTGGGTACCTGAAAAGAAATTGTTCCGTCATGGATGGGTTGAGAGTATGCCGACACATCCTGCATATCACTGGGGACGAGCTAACGGATGGGCTATCCTGACAATGTGTGAGGTTCTTGATGCCTGCGGAAAGAATGAAGAAGTTCTCTCTTTGCTGAGAAATCATATCGAAGGATTATGCCAACTGCAGGATAAGACAGGTTTCTGGCATCAGTTGCTTGACAAGCCTGACACCTATCTTGAAACTTCCTGTACTGCCATCTATTGCTACTGCATTGCACACGCCATCAATGAAGGGTGGATAGATGCACAGACATATGGTCCACAAGCGTTGTTAGCATGGAATGCCTGTCAGACAAAGGTAAATGAACAGGGACAGGTCGAGGGCACATGTGTGGGCACAGGAATGGGATTCGACCCTGCTTTCTATGCCTATCGTCCAGTTCACAAGATGGCGGCTCACGGATATGGTCCTATGATATGGGCTGGCTCTGAGATAATCCGACTGCTGAAGACAACTCATCCCAAACTTAACGACTCTGCAGTACATTTCTACCCTACCGAACAGAAGACTGATAAGGCTATTTTCAGTGAAAATGCACCCGAGCAAGAAATTCTTTGGTAAAAAGTTAAAAGAAAATTTGGTGGTGAATAATATTTTTATTACCTTTGCAGCCGTTATCGCCCAGATGGCGGAATTGGTAGACGCGTTGGTCTCAAACACCAATACTTCACGGTGTACGGGTTCGAGTCCCGTTCTGGGCACATAAACTACAATGGCTAAGTTCTTAATTAACTATTAGGACTTAGCCATTTGTACGTTATTTACTCTATTATATTTCTCCAACTATGAGACTACTCCTTTTCATACTTTTCTCCACTCTCGGCATCTGTAACATAGAAGCCCAGCAGCCGGCACATCCTGATTTCAGCGCTTCCATTGATTATATGCAGCCAATGAAATTCCCTTCGAGAAATGTCACATCCGACTTCTATCTTACTGTAAAGGGTGACTCTGCAGATGTCTATCTGCCTTACATCGGAGAAGTTCATGTAACACCATTCAGCAATGACGGAATACATTTCAAGGAACCCCTGAAAGAGGTGAAGACTCTACGTAGCAAGAAGAATGATGCCACAATAATGGAGTTCCAGCTTAATCATGACATCGTAGATTACAGATTCTCTGCTACCATATATGACAACTCCAGATTCGACCTCTTCATGCAGCCAAGCAATGGTCAGAACTGCAGATACAGTGGTGAGTGGGAAGAGGTAGCCTATACCCTGTCTGAGGTTATTCCGCAGGCTCCTGTTTACAGTGATGATACTATGTGGTATATCTCCAAGAACGATACTGCCGGCACTGGTGCCGATGTCTTCTATGTTGTTTCCACATGGGAGTTTGACTGGACTACTGCTGACGGCCAGAAGTGCCATTATGCTGATGTGTGGAATAAGACACATCGTGACCATATGGCTATAGAGCAGAAGAAAGTGGCGGAATATATGGCTGACGGAAACAATTTCTATGCTCCTTACTATCGTCACATAACCCTTGATTCTTGGGCCACTCTCAATGAGGACACCATACATCGTCGCGCTATCCTTTCTATGGGTGATGTCAAGAGGGCTTTTGACTATTTTCTGGCTCACAGAGACAACTCCCGCCCCTTGGTGGTTGCAGGTTTCAGCCAGGGTGGAATGGCTGTTGTAGAGTTGCTGAAACACATGAGTGACGAGACCTACAGACACCTTGCTGCTGCCTATGTTCTTGGGTATAAGGTAACAGCTCAGGACACCACAGAAACCAGGCACATTATAGCAGCAAAAGACTCTGCTGATGTGGGCGTCACAATATGCTATAATTCTGTTAAGGATGTGAAATACATCCAGCCAATCATCAGTTCAAGCATCATGTGTATCAATCCTGTCAACTGGCGTACCGATGCCACTCCGGCCATCATAAAAGACACCATAACAGTAACCATGTCACCAGAGCATAATGTCCTTATCCTCAATAACTACAGTGCCTCTGAATACAAGCCCATCTTGGGATTCATCAATGTTGGTGACATTCACAGCTGCGAACCTTGGCTGTACAGCGACTGCCTGAGAAAAAACATCAAGCTGAGAGTCAGAAGTTTAATAACAAAACAATAATAATAAAATGAAAAAAACTATCCTTTACTTGTTGCTGTCGCTGATGACATTGTCAGCACATTCACAGAATCCTTTCGTACAAACGTGGTATACCAGTGACCCTGCACCTTTTGTTTATGGTGACCGCATTTATGTTTATACAGGTCATGATGAAGATAATGCAGATTTTTTCTGGATGCAGGAATGGCGTGTCTACTCTTCGGACGATATGGTAAACTGGCAGGACCACGGCTCTCCCCTAGCCCTTGAGAGTTTCTCGTGGGCTGACGATCGTGCCTGGGCTGCACAGACCATAGAGCGCAACGGAAAGTTCTACTGGTACATCTGTGCCCATTCTAACATCAAGAAAGGTATGGCCATCGGTGTCGCTGTCAGTGACTCTCCTACAGGACCATTCCGCGATGCTTTGGGCAAACCTCTCTTCGACAACGGTTCATGGGACAACATCGACCCGACAGTTATGATTGACGATGGCGGACAGGCTTGGATTATGTGGGGCAATCCAAGGGTTTATTACGCAAAGCTCAATAAGGACATGATAAGTTTCGATGGCGAAGTGAAACAACTCGATATGACGGAAGAGGCTTTCGGCTCACCTGTAATGAATCAGCGTGACAAGAGCAAGAAGTATAAGGACTCATACGTTGAAGGCCCTTGGCTTACAAAGCGCAATGGCACCTACCAACTGCTCTATGCCGCAGGTGGCGTTCCTGAGCATATCTCTTACAGCACAGCACCATCACCTGCAGGACCTTGGACATATGCTGGAGTCATTATGCCTCTCTCTGACACCAAGTCATTCACAAACCATTGTGGTGTGGCAGACTTCAAGGGCCATTCATACTTCTTCTATCACACAGGAAAACTGCCTGGTGGTGGTGGCTTTGGAAGAAGTGTTGCCGTAGAGGAGTTTACATATAATCCTGATGGCTCGTTCCCTACCATCCTGCCTACTGACGAAGGTGTGAAACCTATCGATGCCTTTAATCCTTACAGAAAGGTGGAAGCTGAGACAATGGCATACTCAAAGGGCATCAAGACAGAGCAGTATGAGGAGGGCAAGAAACTGCAGGTATATGTTTCTGACATCCATAATGGCGACTACATAAAGCTGCAGAACGTAAACTGGAACAATCGCATTCCTCGCACCTTTACAGCACGTGTGGCAAGCGGTTTGAGAGGTGGTGAGATAGAACTGCGTACCGACAGCATCAATGGCACTCTCCTGGGCACCCTGCAGGTAACAGGAACAGGTGGCTGGAACAACTGGATGACGATGTCTGCAAACCTCTCAGGCATCAACCAGAGCACCCTCGCTCAGAACTCAGACCTCTATCTCGTCTTCAGAGGCAGAAAAGGACCGAAGCTCTTCAACTTCGACTGGTGGGAGATAAAATAATTATCAATTATGAATTATGAATTAATAAAAAACCTCAAGCGTCGTAACATCGAGGCTTTCTATTGCCCCACTGCTGCGGAAGCAGTAGAAAAAGTATCATCACTCATCAACGATGGCGATACCGTCACATGGGGCGGCTCGGCAACAGTGCGCGAACTCGGACTACCCGACTTACTCAAGTCACGAGGCACCCTCAATGTCCTCGACAGAGACAGCGTCCCCACACCAGAGGAGAAGCAGCAGATATACCTGCAGGCCTTCAGCGCTGATGTTTTTCTGACGAGCGCCAATGCCATCTCCGAGGATGGTGTCATAGTAAACATCGACGGCAATGGCAACAGGGTGGCAGCCATCACATGGGGACCAAAGAAGGTCATCTTCATCATTGGTATCAACAAGATTGCTCCCACCATAGAAGCCGCCCTCGAAAGAGCAAGGAACATAGCAGCCCCCGTCAACGCCGAGAGATTTGACATCAAGACACCCTGCAAGATAGACGGCAAATGCCACAACTGTAACTCCCCCGAGAGCATCTGCAGCTATGTCCACTTCCTCCGCAACTCCCGCAACAAAGGCCGCCACATCGTCATCCTCGTAGGCGAAGAGTTGGGATATTGAATCCCCTTGTCACTTATCATCCGATACGACTCATATATAACTCCTGAACAACTTATTAACATGTATGGTCATACTTCATATTAGGACGAGCCGTAAGCATGATATTCTTTCTGGTGTCCGCGACGGCATTCCCATTGCAATGGGATACTTTGCTGTGGCATTCTCGCTGGGTATCATTGCGAAGAAGGCTGGGCTTACTGCCTTGATTGGTTTCATAAGCAGTTTCTTCACACGCGCATCTGCAGGAGAATATGGTGTATATACACTGGTGGCCGTCAATGCCACTTATGTGGAGCTGATTGCTATGTGTCTGGTGGTGAACCTGCGCTATATGCTGATGAGTGCTGCCCTGTCGCAAAAGCTCTCTCCTACCCTGTCGTGGTTTCACCGCATAATGATGGCTTGTTGCATTACTGACGAGATATTCGGCATTTCCATAAATCATAAAGGCTATACTCCACCAGCATATACCTATTCTGCTGCCCTCATCTCGGGCATCTTCTGGGCTTCAGGATGTGCTGCAGGAATCATTGCGGGTGGTATGTTGCCGACATCGATAGTATCTGCCCTGAGTGTGGCGCTCTATGGTATGTTCCTGGCTATCATAATGCCTATGGCACGAGCTGACAGAGATGTGATGTATGCCATCATTGCGAGTTTCGTAATTAGTGGTGTGTTTGCAATCGCACCTGTATTGAACGAAATAAACAGTGGTACCAGAACAATAATACTGACAGTGGTCATCTCGGCTGTTGCCGCATGGCTGAAACCCTTACCCTTGAAGAGCGATGGAGAAGCATGAAATAGTGATATACATACTGCTGGCCATCATCGCCACAAACCTCATCAGAGTGGTGCCGATAGCGCTTATCAAGGGGGAGATAAAGAATACCTTCCTGAGGAGTTTCCTGTATTATGTTCCTTACGTCACACTGGCAGTGATGACATTTCCTGACATGATACAGACAACGCTGACACCTGTTTCGGGCATCGTATCGCTGCTCATCGGTATCATTGCTGCATGGGTCGGATTGGGACTGTTTCCTGTTGCCATCATCTGCTGCGTGATAGTGTATCTGATGGACTGCCTGGGGTAACAAGAAAAAAATCTTTCTATATATTACTGATGTTTCGATTTTTTTTTATAACTTTGCAGGCAAAATAAAAGTCTAAGGTCAAAAGTCAAAGGCTTAATTTTCAATGTTCAATTTTCAATATTCAATATTAATATGATTCTCTTTTTCAAGACTCCATCTGAGAACTTAATCGCCACAGAGATAGACCATCAGCCATCTGCTCTGGAGGTGGAAAAACTATGTTGGCTGTATGACAATGCCACACTGATAGAGGGCGACACAGTGAAGGGCTTCTTCGTAGGTCCACGACGCGAGATGATTACCCCTTGGTCAACAAATGCTGTTGAAATAACACAAAACATGTCACTGAAAGGCATCACACGTATCGAGGAGTATTTTCCTGTAGATTCGATGGATGCCGAGCATGACGAGATGTTGCAGCGTATGTATGATGGTCTTGACCAGAGCATCTTTACTATTGACATCAAGCCTGAAGACATAAAGTATATCGAGAACATTGAGGAGCATAACGACAAGGAGGGACTCGCCCTGTCGAAAGAAGAGATAGCATACCTCTATGATGTAGCGAAGCAGCTGGGCCGTCCGCTGACAGACTCTGAGCTCTTCGGCTTTGCACAGATAAACTCTGAGCACTGCCGTCATAAGATATTCGGTGGCACATTCATCATTGATGGTAAGGAAATGGAGTCTTCTCTGTTCCAGATGATTAAGAAGACAACACAAGAGAATCCAAACAAGATACTGTCTGCATATAAGGATAATGTAGCCTTCAGCCAGGGTCCGGAAATAGAGCAGTTCTCTCCTGCCGACCATTCGGCACCTGACTTCTACAACATCAAGAAGGTGGAGAGTGTCATCTCCCTGAAGGCTGAGACACACAACTTCCCTACTACAGTAGAGCCTTTCAATGGTGCTGCAACAGGTACGGGTGGTGAGATTCGCGACCGTATGGGTGGTGGCGTCGGTTCATGGCCTATCGCAGGAACTGCTGTCTATATGACCTCTTATCCACGTAAGAAGGGTACCAACAATGCATGGGAACAGAAGATGCCTGAACGCCAGTGGCTGTATCAGACTCCTGAGCAGATTCTCATAAAGGCATCAAACGGTGCTTCTGACTTCGGTAATAAGTTCGGACAGCCGTTGATTTGTGGTTCTGTGCTGACTTTTGAGCATAAAGAGAACGATGAGGAATATGCTTACGACAAGGTGATAATGCTTGCAGGCGGTGTCGGTTACGGCATCAAGCGCGACTGTATCAAGGGCACGCCACAGCCTGGCAACAAGGTTGTCGTAATGGGTGGTGAGAACTACCGCATCGGACTTGGTGGCGGCTCTGTATCATCTGTTGAGACAGGACGCTATTCTTCTGGCATCGAGCTGAATGCCGTACAGCGTGCAAATCCTGAGATGCAGAAACGTACCTATAACGTTATCCGCGCCTTGGGCGAAGAGGAGCAGAATCCTATCGTATCTATCCACGATCATGGTAGCGCAGGTCACGTAAACTGTCTGTCGGAGTTGGTAGAGGACTGCGGTGGTCTCATTCATATGGACAAGCTGCCTATAGGTGACAAGACACTCAGCGCAAAAGAAATTATTGCCAACGAGTCACAGGAGCGTATGGGACTGCTCATCGACGAATCAGCAATAGAACACGTACAGAAGATTGCTGACCGTGAGCGTGCTCCGATG
>CADCAX010000014.1 GCA_902799455.1 uncultured Prevotellaceae bacterium | reverse complement strand
AGCATCAGCATGATTCCGAATAGATTCTTCATTGTCTTCATAACATATCCTTTCTTTTAATTATTAGTATTCTATAACTTGTAGACTCTCTTATTTCTTTACCATCAGTTTCTTGGTGTACTGGCGGTCTGAAGGCTGAACGATGTATATACCAGAAGTGTTCACTTTCTGTTCAACCGTCTCTCCAGCCTTGACGGTGAGGGTGTACATCATCAGACCAGCAGGTGTGAAGATGCCCACGTCGACCGTATGGTTCAGCGACGACTCCACGACGATCTTACCCTTCTTGGCATAGATGTTCAGCGAGCCGTCGAGGCCGTCTCTCGGGTCGCCATGCTCCTCCTCTGCGTCGAACGATGTGTCTGCCTGTCCGAAAATGATCTGCTCGACGGCACGTGTGCTTGAGGGTGCCCCGATAAAGTACGGACGGAAGGCGGTGATAGCCACAGCATTAGCAGCCGTCTTGTCAAAGCTGTCACCATCGTTGTCAAGCTGATATACAATCTCATTCCCTGTATCAGGATTGTTCAGATAGGTAGGCTTGAAGGTCAAGCCATTTGCGGTAACACCTGTCTCGTCATCGCTCACACCGATAGGTGCATCCTTAACAGAAGCAAACGTAACCGTCTGCTTGCCCGGACTGGGTATGGTGACATTGCGGTAGCGATGGTCTGGTGTCCATATACCACTCAAATCGAACTCGTAGTAAGTGCTGCCCGGGAATCCGACGAGGTAAGGCGTACCTCCTTGTGAGTACGGATAGTTACTGACAGGATACAATTCGCTGAGATAAGCAGAACTGTAATACTGCTTCTGATACTCGTCAGTGTTATAATCCTTATAGGTATCCTTACTATAATAATAATCCCAGAGGAAGGTGTTCGAATAGTCCTTCTCGTTCGAGCCAGCGGCAAGCGGGTTGAAGTCAGCTGTGAAGACACCTGTCACAGGTTGATTGTCGGCGTCCATCTTCTGCTTCACATTACCGGCATACTCGCGCAGCCAGTACTCATGGCCAGCTGTGCTGCCCTGATAGAAGTGGGTCAACTCACCCTTGTCCTGCGTGGTGACAATCTCTGTCGTGAACGGCAGGCTGACACTCTCCCAGCCCTTTGTACGGTCAACGAACTTATCCGGTGTGCGCTGGTACCACATGCGGTAGCCGCTGCCCATTACATAAGCAACCGGACAGTTGAAGTCGCGCTTGTCCACCAGCAGATGGTCGGTCGTGGTTGTCAGGTCACTCTGCACCAGATGACCAGTGATAGACGATGTGCTGGCAACAGCTACGCGGCCATATACGTCACTGGATTCTGTGTGTTCGTTGTACACTGGCTCAGAACGATTGGTTCCAGAACCAATAAAGTATGCATTCAGCACGCCGTAGGTCTTCATATTGGCATAGCCGCTCTCAGCAGTCTCAGCGGGGGCATAGACAAGCAGGTTCGGCGTCTCACCACGGTTGGCAACACCTATCAGACCGTCATCGTCGAGCAATGGCGGATAGAACAGCTGGATAGCATCCACCAGCCCCACTGCATAGGTTCCATAGGCGCTATTGGCTCCATAATGTCCTGCGAAGTCAACGGCCGTCATGTTCGGATAGGCTGGTTTCAAGTTGGTGTCGGTAATAGTCTTCGGTGCAGAGTATGCTGCCAGGTAGGCCCACGGGTTGTAGTGTACCACGCTCATGTCCTTGCTCCTGTAGTAGGCCGGCGCACGGTAGACACGGTTATTCTGGTCTGTGTTAAGCAGTCGTCCACTGCTCTTCACGATGGGCGAAGGCACTTCCTCGTGCGGAATGGATTCATTCCAGCCGTAAGTCAGCATCTGTCCGAAGAACAGGTAGTCGTCGGGCCAGATGGGATAGAACTTAGTCCGCCCATTGTCTTCCGTATCTATGTACAGACGTTCATCGTTCGTTTCCGGGATTTCTCCACCAGCATATCGGAAGTCACCGTCGGCATAGCGATTCTCAACGTACGTCTCACCATTGTGACCCGTCGAACAGTAAGTGATATTATTACCATAATACTCCGTCTTCGGGACTAACAGGTTCGTCTCCGGATCGGTCTCTCCAGAATAGTACTTGTATGCGGTGTATCCATCACCTGACGCATTGTTCTGATCCCAGTAGCGCTTGAAGAGATAGAAGCCGTTCAGGTCGTAGGCCACCTCACCATTGTAGAAGGCCCTATCAGGCTTCGCTGTGGCCAAGCCGTGGGTAGAGGCATCTGTCTTATAGGTCTTGCCCTCCTGATAATAACAATTGACAATCTGTTTGACATTCTCACCAGCTGTCGGATTACCGAAGACGGCATAGGCAGAGCCGTCAGGAGTGCCAGTGGTGTTGATCCAACAGTTCTCCACGAAGCCGCTGCCGGTATCGACCACGCCAGCGCCGTTGAAAGATCCCGTCACACCGAGGTTATAGACACTGCCACAGAGGTTGGCAAACAGTGAGTTGTTGAGGCCGCTGATGTAGTGGCCGTCACCATGCAACTTACCCTCGAAGCAGTTGGTAGCATCGCCGATAGGCGTCCAGTCACCAGTATGGTTGACATTCGTTCGCATGATGAACTCAAGGTTATCACATTGCTTGACCTGACTGTTGAGCAGGGCATGGCCTTCGAGGTTTCCTGTGGGCGTAGACGTCAACAGACTCAGGTCGAAGAGATTCTTCAGCTGTTGTGCACCGTTCTCTGCATCGTTGATGTATATCTTCGGATCACGCAATCTGTTCAGGTCAGGAATATCAATGAAGTAGTGGTGGTCCTTGTCCTCCATCACCTTCTTCAGGTCGTGGTAGTTGGCCACGCTCACCTGTACCTTGTTCGAGTAGGTCTTACCGCCGACATACGACAAGGCATAGTATCGCAGCCAGTAGCCGTTCTGATACCAGTAGAGCGGGTCGATGTCCGGTATATAATCCACGCCGTTGTGATTATCGGCATCGTTTTCAGAAGAATACAACTCCCATCCACCACCTTGTATGGGCGATGCACCTTCTATCACGTTTGGCGGAACCAGACTGAGGATATCACCAGGTAAAACAATAGGTGGAGTAGAAATATCTTCCACTATGGGTGCTCCTGTCTTGAACTGGATGTGGATATTCAGCACGTGACGCTCTGTGACGGGCGTAATGTGCATTCCGGAGACGTCGCTCTCCTCGTAGTCATACTCATAGATGACCGTGATGATCTTCTCCGTCGAGAGGTCATCGATGTCAGAGAAACGGCTGACGTAGAGCGTACTCGTCTCCGTCGGAGCAATGCCATGGATGGTGAAGCCTATCTGAAGGTTGGTCAAGGCTTCATACTCCGAGCTACTGATTACTTTACCCACTTCCACATTACTGTATGCTTCACGGCAGAAATAATATGTACCTGAGGATGTGTATTCAAGCTTGGTAACCTTATTCTTTTCTGTCTGATCAGGAAGTCCCTCGTAGTCATCTTCCGAAATGATATTTCCTATGGTGTATGGCGTCGAGCCTATCATCATGGGGGTATTGACCACATAGAATGTACAAGCCTTACCACCTTCCACATCTGACGAGGTGACAGTCAGCGGTGTGTAGTGGCGCTGCTCGTTAGGCAGACTTTCATAGACCGCACGGCTCAGTTCGTCGCCACTCCTTAATGTGTTCTTTGGTGTATTACTATTTATTGTTGTTACCGTGACACCAGAAGGCAAAGTAATATCTTCACCAGTATACGTAGCCGTATAATCGACAGGTTTTTCAAGAGAATAGCCAGCGGGATTTGCCTGAGCTTCGACAAGCGTTCCTGCTGCAGAATCATACTGATACTTCTCACCTTCTCCTTTACTGAAATGAGGATCAATGAGCAGGTCGAGGGCATCGTAGTTGAAATCGAACTTGGCGCGGTCTTCCTCTGACATAGAGCTCCAAGCCTCCAGGCCACGGTAGTTGATACCGCCCGCGTAGTAATCACCACCATAGAGTCCTGCCTTAGTGCAATAGTAAGCAGGCACGATATTATTCGTGATCTCCTTCTTTCTCGTGAGCAAATCAGACAGTTCCTTCTTCTGCAGAGCGGTGATCTTGTTCAATTGTGCTACAGTCAAAGAGCTGATTTCGGAAATGTCGGTAGCAATTGGGGTTATGCTACTTTCTGCAAGGACCGTATTGATTTCCGCAACAAGCGTACCAATTTCAGAATTGACAGTAGTGAGATGTCCATCCCTTTCATCCGCTGTCATGACAGAGTTGATGTAGAGGTTATCCGTTGAACTCAGGCGGATAGTCTTTGTACAGACAAGAGCCTCTGCCACGTTGCTGACTCCCGACGCTTCCGTTGCAGACAATGTAGAGCCCTTATACAGGTGAGTGGTCTGGCCGTTTCTCTGTATTTCTGTTTGTGCAGTAGCGACATAGGCACGAACGAAGGTAGCCTGTGTTTCTGTATCAGCAATAGGAGAAGTAGCAATTGCCTGATTATAGGTCGTTACGACATCATCAGAGATAATCTCACTCACCTTATAGTTTCGCTGTCCGAGCCATTCACCCGTTCCGCTCTTGAGACGATAGGTAGGACCTTCATTGGGACCTTTCTGGCTATGGCTGGCGTCCGTTTCTGTTACTAAGTGTGTCTTATCCTGCTTCTTCTCCCTTATAGCGGATGTATTACTTGTATCAAAATACTCCGTGTACCAGGAGTTCCACTCTGTGGGGTTGTTCACCTTGTAGGTCAGGATATAGCCCGTGTCGTGGCTCAGGTTGTTCGACATGCGGATGACGGACTCAACAGGAACGTATTTTTCGTTTTCAACGTCCCAGAGTTGGGCCTCATACATTGGATTATTATTCCCGTCATATAACTGTTCACCATTACCGTCAAGTACCGGTTCTTTGTGTGCATTGTTCACAATTGCTGTATAGTCCTCAGGCAACAACACCTGTTCGGCAGGGAATTCATCGGTAGCATTCTGTGAATACTTGTACTTTGCTACGCTGACATACGTCTCGGGCACAAACAATTTCTGCTCGGCAGTAGTCAGTTTATACCAGTCCCAATAGCTGATGGGGGTGTTTAGGGTGTATTCAACATCGTTAATCACCAGTTTTTGTTCACCAGTCAGCTTCGACATATTCGTATTATAATATGCATATCTGTTGGGCTGCACATTCAACAGTTTCATACTGCCATGTGAGGCAGCCGTGATGGTCAGCGGAATGTCGACCATCTCGCTGTAGGCATTCGTGGCGCCAGTATAAGCCGAGATATACTGGTCGTAGACATAGACCGAACCCTTGATATACCAGTAGTGGGCAGGCACCCGGTCTGAGCCCATGTATTTGTTACTGACGTTATAACAGTCGTCGATGATGGTCTGCGTGCTGTGTACGAAGTTACCTGACGTCTGCCATTCCCTTTGATTAGAGTCTGCAGCATTACTGGTTGTGGATGGTTCTGCATAGGTATAGTCCCATCTGGTGGCAGCTCCCGCATTCAAGGCCGTCAGGGTGGTGTTGGTTCGATTTGTTTTTGTGCGTTTGCCATGAATATTCTTGGCATAGACGAAACCGCCACCTATACCCTGCTGCACATTGATGAGGTCCAATTCGACGACACCTGTGATGGGACCCCATACTTTCTCATACAGATCCTTTCCGGTACTTTCCTCGGTGGTCAGTTCCAGGTAGACGCCTGAAGCCAGAGCCACCTTGTTATGGCTGTTACCATTGTTACGGTCGCGGTCATTCTTGTGGAATCTCTTCCACCCATAGAAGGTCTGGCCCTCGTATTGAGGACCGTAGGTACCGGAATTGATGTTGTCGGAGGTACGTATGTCACCAAATCCTACGTCGCCCGTATAAGGCTGATCTTCTGTATTTCTTCCGACAGCGTCTTCTGTATCGGAGTTTGTGCCTTGGTCACCGAAGTCGAAGTCGCTGGTCAGTGCGCCGAGGTAGTTCACCACACTGTAGATACCGAAGTAGTTGCCATGCATCTTACGCTTGGCATTGTTGGCATCAGCGGGGATAATGGAAAGCTTTTTGTTGAGCGACACCTCTCGTACACGGTTGATGGTATATTTGGTGTAATCCACCACCTCGGGTACTCGGTCCTGTGCACCCTGCATCACCAGGCGGCTACCGAATACGCCGCAGAAGTCGGCACGTTGAAGGGTGTTCAGGATACGTCCGGCATAGATGGAGCACACACCATTCTGCTCCCAATAAACTGGGTTCGGAATCTTGTTTCCGTTAGTATCAGTGGCAAACATATTAACGGTACCGTTTTCACCGTTTTGTTTAGCAAACAGTGTCAGGATGTCATCAGCCGTCAGCGTCGAGGCTGTGGTGTGGTTATCGTCTTTAGGATAATAGACGGTTCCGTCATCATCGGTACAGGTCTGTTTGCACTTATATCGTAATTCATAGTAGTCTTTCTCACGATCCAGAAGGGCTTCATATTGTTGAATTGTCAATTCCTGCTTGTTTTGCTCTTCGTAGAGGTAATTGTAGTCCGTACCGTAGTTGGTAATGTTCAGTCCCCGGTAGCCATCAACGAGCGTCAGGTTGCCATCGCCATAGAGGCCGCCGATATGACCGGTACCGATGGTAATGAGGTCACGGTGGTAGACATCGTGGATGGAGGCCGTTGCGTTGCCATAAACTGATATTGAATTGGCAAACGAAGATTCTTCGTCAGAACCCTTCGACGACGTATTACCTCCAGCGAACACGGCATTGTAGATGATGATGCCGTCATCATTGGTATTGGCTTCCAAGTCTTGCCAGTTGCTATCATCCTTGTTGCCCAAGGTATTCAAGGCAGAAGTAGGCACATAATCACCTTTGTTAAACGAACGAGTAAAGGAAATGCCACCTGTGGCCGTCACCTTGCCGTAAGCATCTATACTACTGGTCAACAGCGCAGAGCCAATTGACTGTAGATATTCAAGGTCATTTTCTGAAACAACCTGTCCCTTGCTGTATTTGATGGTATAGGACAAGTTATCTTTTAGAGCCTTACAGTGAGGCTCAATGAGCACCTTGCAGTCCTCGGTGAGTTTTCTTTCATCTCCACTCGAGTTTTCTACGCCGTTTTGATATTTAACGAAACTACCATTATCTGCCCAGTCATGTTCATAATAATAGCCTTGATACATGCCGTCACCATCATAGCGTACACCAGACTTCACGCCTTTACGCGGCAATCTATGCCCAGCAGCATCAGTATATTCATAGGCACTATACACATAGCCGATATCGCCACCGCCGAACACGTTGCCATTACCAGCGAGAAGTTCTTTCTCCGTACCTATCTCTCCACCATGAATATGAACTTCGGTCTGTCCGAACACATAGCCGTCGGAAAAGAGCTTACCGTGATCGCCTAAGTTGTTGTAGCCTCGGCCTCCTCCAAAGACATTTCGGTGTACATAGCCGTCGAACATTTCAATCACTGTTCTGCCCGGACGGTAGATGCCTTCCAATGAGCGTACGGCCTTTCCGTCTACGACTGTCTCTTGGATCTTTCCTCGTCCGATAGCAGCAATCTCACCGCCGCCGAAGAGGGCGTTGCGCACATGACCGCCATACATCTTCACATGCGTGAAATCCACACTACTGTTATCGATATAGCCGCCACCAAAGATACAGCCGGCATCATCAAGGCGCTTATTCTCCTGATAGTGTCCGTCTTCGTCCTTGTAAGTATCGTCTACTATTTTCTCCTCATACCGTTCATCGATTTTTGCCGTATGGCCGTTATCGGCACCATTCTTATTATATACATAACCGATATAGCCGTTGTTCAGCGTGATATTGGCGGTGCCCCAGACGGCACCACCCTCGCCGCCGCCGTAGGCATTACGCTCAACGTACGGAATACCATGATATAAATGATAATGAGCATCTCCCTCTGGTGCTATAGCCAACTCGTCTTTTAATATGCCGATGACGACGTGCGTCTCACCAGGAATATCAATTAACTCGCCTGTTGACGGATTGTAGTAGTCAGCATCGACATCTCCAACATGATGCCCTACGCTTCCCTTCCATCCGCCACCATAGACGTTACGTGCAGAGCCGCCCTCAATGTAGGCATTGGCACTGGCAGTAAAGTTATGGGCTCCATGAAGGTCCTCTACGGAGCCGCTGGTTCCAGCCGCATAGAGGTCTTTCGAGACCTTTCCTCCGAGCAAGGCGATATAAGTGGTTCCTGCCACTACGGCGTCTTCACCCAGACCGCCGCCGTAGGCATAGCCTCCTACCGTAGCACCCTCCTTGATGAGGACATTGGTGTTATATTTGTAGGTCTTCGTCGTACGGTCGTCCATCTCAGCCATCCTTACTAACGGGTTGCTCAAGTTGGTGAGCGGATTATCCATATAGCTGGTGCTGTTGGAACTGAATACGAAATCTGCCGGGTCATACCCTCCACCTAATGTCCACGCATATTTCCAATCAGTGTCAGTGAATGCTACATCTGGATCACTATCTTTTTTCTTTGGCCAATGTTCTGGCTTGTATGCATTCATGAACCGCTGCAGACTTTCTGCGTTGTGAACCTTTCCCGCTTCTCCACCGCCATAGACCTCATAGACGCTTGCTCCCTTTTCCAGATTGACCTCGGTATATTCCGACCATGTGTTTTTACCACAACCAGCGCCATAGACGGTAGAAGTATATTTAACCGTACCGTCAGCACTAGTCGCTCCGCTATAGACTGGAGCATAGATGTTCACCTTACCATAAATGGTACGACGCTCGTTGTTGTTGCCTCCATAGATGGCTTTGGACACGCTGGCATTCTCACTTCGCCAGTTGACATTGGCTTCATAGACATCGCAGGGATGGTAGGTGTCAATGCCGTATGCACCGCCGAAGATGCTGTTGACAGCGATGGTGGAACCAGCAGGCACATTGACCAGCGTACGACGGGTGACACCCTCCTTGTTACTACCTCCGTAGACGGTCTTGAAATCTCCACGCATCAAGTCGATGACCGTAGAGGCCGTGACACCATTGGCATTGGCTTCGGCTATCTCTGGTTTGAGTGCAGGGACAATTTCTACAGTCGTCTCGCCAGATGTTCTGGTTGTAGCATCTTCATTACGCATACCCACGCCACTATAGTCACCGGCACCGAAGACCTCCATGGCAGTAAAGTTTTTCATGCTTTGCGGTGCATCAATCAGAATATAGCTGCGGTCCTGCATCATGTCGCGTTCTGTATCGCTGGCGTGATTAAAGGCATGTCCCTGTCCTGCACCGTAGATTCTGGCAACAGCATTGCGTGGAGTGCTGTTAGGTTTGAAGTTGACGAATGCATTGTCCATCCAGGGTTTATGATAGTCAGGACGCATGGTACCCAAATTAGCATCTGTTTTGTCACGTGAGTCTGTCGTGTAGGAATAGTTCTTATAGTGGGGATCTGTATAGTCGTAGTCACCGTAGCAGCCACCGAAGATGTATTCCACGCGGCCTTGAATGAACTCTGTATAGGCAGAAGCCTTCAAAACATCAGGCTCTTGCTTGCTCTTAGGATTATAAACCTTGTCCTTGATATCAGAACTGACGCGTTCGGAGAAATCCTTCTGTCCCAGAATCCGTCCGCCGAGGTCATTGCCGCCATAGATATGGTCACGGATCCAAGGGAAGCCCAAATCGTTATCGTTATTGGAATTACGGCCCACGTAGGTTTCAGTATGACCTAAGATGTCAGCATTACAAGAGCCGGCAAAAGAGTTGAATATACGACCGTTTCCTAAGTTGATGTGGGTGTCACCTGCAATCAGCCCCTCAAAGCTGCCGCCATAGATAAACTCGGCCTCTGCCATATCGTCATAATCTCTAACACCTTCTATCTGTTCGCCATTATCGCCTCTGAAAGTACCAGGGTGGCCGTGCTGGTCTTTCAAGTTGATATAGGTGCTGTAAGCATGGTTGTATTCGTAGTCCAGTTGCCCTCCGTTGTTACTGTCTGCTTTGCCTATGGCACCCATCTCGCCGCCACCGAAGATCTGGAAGGTGTAGCCGGCATTCAGGTTGATCGTGGCACTACCCCAAATTTCAGAATCGGCTCCATAGCCGCCACCAAACACATTCAACGCACGGCCCAGCGGGTCCATACCCTGTTCGCCAACAAGGACTCCTGTATTGCGATACGTGATGTTATAGTTTCCATCATACAGTTTAGCTTCGCCCTCATTCTCCTCCACCACGTCGAAGATGGCATTATCTCCCTTACGGTCCACCAAAGAAGCATTCAGGTTGATGACCACATTACCGTTGACGTGGCCATTGCTGTAGCAGCCACCGTAGATGTTACCACCGTGGAAACGACGATAAGGATCTGTGTCTGGATCATAAGTCTTGCTTACACCCTTCTCAACAAAACTCATTGCTGCATAAGTCTTTGTTTCCGTATTGAATGTCCTACTGTCAACAGTATTCCACTCCAAGATGCGGTTGCCATTGCCATCCAGCACAAATTGCTCATTGCCTTTGTCATCCAGAATGGCCTGATAATTTTCATCTCTTTGAATCTTCCATCGCTTCGGCTGAATCTTCAGACCGCCGAAATTCAGTATCAACTTATTGCCATTGTCACCAGGATCGCCCAACAGACCGCCCAAGTACTGGGCATTGAGCTTCGTTTCTCCATCGTATTTCTCATAGACATTGGCCATGTTACTGCCACCTACGACTTTGTCATAGATAACCACCTTGTCGTTGAAGTTGACTTCCATAGCACCGTCAACCTTCATGCTACCCACATTACCACCACAATAGATAGAACCAAACATGGTGGAATAAGATATATAATCCGCATCGAATACTACACGGGGCTTGATTTCCATAGCACAGCCATCCATGTATTTTTCGAATTCGGTCTCACTTGCCAAATCCATTTGGCTGAAATCGTAGTCATGGTCTACACCTTCAGTATCTTTCAAAGTCACATTTCCTTTATATTGCTTCAGGATATCTTCAGTCACCATGTTGGCACCATTGTTGCCCAGGAACACCTTATCGGCAATGACGTATGAGCCGATCTTCAGCTCTGAAGCAGCATCCTGATTGGGGTTGTCGTTACGCAGTGTGGCACTATTTCCACCACAATAAATGGCACCGCCAATGACGGTCGTCTTATCTGCCGTACCCATAACGCGGATGGAAACGGCCTCAGCATTGGGACGGAAAGCATTAAGTGCCTCCACGGAAGATTTTCCTTCCGGAATAGGATAATAGAAGTCCTTGTATTCATCATCTTTGGTCAAATCAGCATTGTCGGTATAGGCATACGAGCCGTTACCACCACCATAGACATCGCCTCTGACAGATGCATAGATACCAACGGCGTTGCCTCCAGTCACGTCGCCAGAGATGTCATTACCGCCATAGACATTGTTGATGTCACCACCCCGGACCAGCACACGGGCAGAAAGGCCTGCGGGGAAATTGTATCCTTGTAATTGGATATCAGACGGCGAAGATTCAATAAAGGTGCCGCTTTCAAGAGTACCTGAAGCCAAAGGACGCACCGCAGCCATGCGGCAGCCGCCAAAGACATTATCGACCACGATGGAAGAATTGGCCTGTATCTCCAGCAACAGACCTTCCTTATGCGTCATCGCCCCTTGGTTACCACCACTATAAAGGTTGCGAATCTTGCCAGATAGCAGGTGCCATGTAGGCTGAATGGCCATCTCTGCCTTGTTGTTTCCGCCAAAGACACGGGCAAACTGGAAATCATTGCTACCCACTTGTGTGGAAACAGTGTTGAGCCCCATTTCCTTCATGCGGGCTTTGATACCATCATCATCAATCTTCAGTATCGTCTTCAGGTGCTCATCCGTGGTCACATCACTGCTGTTATCGACACAGATATCCGTGGCAACTGTCACCGTGGCGTTGTTTCCACCACCATAGGCGTATGCAATGGTTCCGCCGCGCAGTTCCAAATAGGTCTTGCTGAGTTCGGGCTTAATCATTCCCAGGTATGGGCTGCTCGTCGATGTATAATCATAGTCGCCATTACCGCCGCCGAATAGCTGGCCGATGAAGATATGATAAGGCTGAGTGGTAGTAGCAGATTCACCCGTTCCTTCCGTAACGGTTCTCTCCTTGGTTGTGAGGACAAAGGCACTATACTTTTTTGTATTTTTGTCTTTATTATCTCCATCTGCAGGGGTGATGCCGTTTGCCACAGCATCTGTCAGTCCTTCGGGAATGGGATCAGTTTCCATAACAGATCCCCCTACCTTTCCTGCAATATCATTACCGCCATAGACATAGTTGATGACGATGTTGTCGCTCATGTGCTCGCCATCGACATTGACGAACGCATGACCATCGACATTGGCCTGACGGGCGCCACCATAGACACTATTCAGGTCACCAGCATGCACCGTGACTTTGGTATTGCCACCTGTGTCACCAGCGTTACCGCCGCCATAAACGTTACCACCAATAGTAATCTGCGCCCTGACAGCCGTCGCTGCCAGAAGCATCACCAAACCTATTATAATAAACCTAACTTTCAATTTTCAATCTTCAATTTTCAATTACCAATCGTTATCGTCGGGTTGTCCAAGTCTGGCTCCGACAGCACATACAAATATGTGGGGTTCACCGTCAGTTCTATAGGACGCTTCTTGCCTCTCTGAATACCATTCAACATGGAAGCCAAACTGTTTGTTGCCTTACAGTCTTCACGTATCTTGTTCCCTTTCTTGTCATACACATCGTAGGTGCTGACAATCGAGAGTGTAGAGGCGTATGCCGGCAGGAAATACCCTGTCACGTCTATGATACTCTCATCTTCTTTCAATTCGATACCATCTGTATCTTCAAAGAACGTCTGCTCCGCAGGACTGGTATCCGCATCCTGACCATTGTCCTGTTCTGTGGTGATGATGCTGATAGGGTTGGTCTGTCCGTTTATCAGAGTAATCTTGACATTTGCCTTGCTATACATAATTTGGCTGGTACAGACAAACTTCATCGACTTCAACTTGATGGTGCGTAGCTTGTTGTAGTTCGGGTCAATCTTAATCTTGAAGTTGGCTGCCGCGCATAAGTGGTCCATCAGCAACGAGATGCCCTTAATCCGGGTGCCTTCCACAGGATCCTCTTCAGTCTCTGCCGTATAGGAGAATTTACCCCTTACCACGTTAGCCGGGTCGTCTCCATCGCCAATGCCGATGATGACGCACAAATCCTTTACGGAGAGGGCATTGACCCCCTTTAGTTCCATAGTGGCTCCCGTTACGGTATTTCCGCTCCAAGCAGGCGTTATCGCACTCTCTTTTACCATATCAGAGGGCATGAAGCCATAGATATAGTAGGTATTACCTACATCTACATACACGCCCGAGTTCCATACATCTTTATTCTCATTGTTCTTTCCTGAATAAGTCACGAATCCGCTGGAGCTTTTCTTGGTGCTTTCTGCATTATCCCAATAGGCCAGATACATCAGGATGGATGTGCCTTTTGCCAGCTCTGTCTGATCTTCGGAAGAGTTACGGGTCAGAGAGCGTATCTGGAGCTGTTCGCCTTGCGGAACGTCGGGCTCAGACTGCTCGGAACAGCCTGTGAGCAGACTGCCCCAAATGATGAGCAGTCCCGTCAGCCAAGCACTCTGTATATACCTCTTCTTCATCTTCTGAATTCCTTTACCAGTTATACACTTCATGATTGCTTATGGGCAAGGTATCCCATTCGGTAAACGACACCGTGAATATTCTCAAGTGGTTACCTCCAGCGAAGTAGCCGTAGACAACCCACGTATGGTTGCGGGAGAAATCGCCAGCTTCCCATAGGGAGAACGCCTCGTTTCTCACTTCGTCACTCTCGCCTAGAGTATAATAGATCTTTCCTGTTATCACCTTGTCAGACTCACGGAGATAGGCTCGGCAGCCTTCCACGATTTCCCTCTTTACATCTTCCGTCTCTGTCTTTGCCAGTTCCTCATTAATCAAGTTCTCGTATTCCTGTCCGGAACTGGCACCGTTCCAAGCGAACTTCGCTGGATTGAGGCTGGAGGGGACGGTAATAGGTATATCGGTAGTGCCTGTCTTATCCAACAGGACGTTCTCTTCGCTCGTCGTTCCTTCATAGCCCTGACTAGTGGCAATATGGTAGCTCCTTGGGGTATAGGCCTCGTTGAGGAACAGGTATTCCGCCTTCGGTATGACACCACCATTGAAGGTAATCTTCTTGATTCTCACCTCTTGGTTGACTGAGGCAGAACGGCTGAAGACGAACCGTACCTTTGATACGGCACGAACCACTTGCACATTGTTTATCGACAGCACGGGAGCATTATATGTGACCGGCTGGTTTTTCAATACGCCCGACATAGGCAGATAGTCTCCATCCCCCAAGCTTGTCTTTGGCGCAGTCAGGCCAAAGGGATCTTTGCCATCGATATGTCCTATCATGATAGCGTCAAGTTGCTCACGGGTAGCGCTGCCATCGGGAACAGAGGTGATATTGCTGTTGTCGGCCATGACATTGGCCATCACATAGACATCTACGTTGGGCCGGCGGGCGGCAAAGTCATCGCTCACTGCCATCAGGAAAGTGCCACCGTTGCCACTGTTGACAGCAACGTCTGGATGCAGATAACCTACCAGGGCGCCGTTTCCGTGCTCGAACACCCAGATGCGCAGATCGGTCAACTTCTTCTCCTGGTTGTCTGCTGCCACAGGACCGTTGTCATTACGAGTCACAATGGGGTGCTCTGGCGTGAACACATGAATCTGGAGTGTAGGTGCTTCCTTCTGCAACTCCTGGTCGTTGTTTTGACAGGCCTGGATGAGCAACACCATCATGCTGCCCAACAACCATCCTATATATCTGCTCCAGTTATTCATTTTCCTATTCTGAACAATAACCTATTTAAGTATCACTGTGGTCGGCTTAGCTGCCTCCCAGTCAGTCTTTATCTGAACACCTATCTCCAGACGTCCACCCAAAAGGTCGGGCAGCACGTTGTAGGCATGGGACAGCGACTCTATCTTCATGCCGACAGTTGTCGTGTGGTCTTGGGTGAACACACGGCTTTTGTAGTCTTCACTCCCGGTGCTGTTGGCATCTGACAGCTTTATCTTACCTATCAAGTAGAATTTTGTGCCATTGTAGACTACGCCGTTCTCGCCTTTGAAGTCCTGTCCGCTGTTGTTCTGTAGCTCCAGGATGACCGTCACGTCTTCAGTTTCCCAATTCTGCAACACCAGCGTGTGGAGGAACGGTGATTGAGCTGCAGCCACCTCTGCCGTCATCGTCGTCAGACAATAGTTCGTATTGCCCACGTTTGTGTTCAGGTGGCGGTCGTATATGAACCTCTCGTCACTCTCTCCATTCGACAACGGCTTGAAATCGAAACCTACGGGACGTTGCTTGTCAACGATGATGCCGGTAATGGGAAACGATTCAGCACCGACCGTAACATCTTGATTATTAGCGTCCTTCAAGGTCGCTGCCGTCGCATAGACCTTGGCGCTGAGCCGGGCTACACCATACTGCAACGGATTCTTGATGGCTACAGCCTTGGTGTTGGACGTGATGATGGAATTGTCATAAGAATAATTTGAGAGGACACCCTCCCATGTGGCATTTGGCGGAGTATATATGTCGATTTTCACTGGATCGTTGTTTGTCTTGATGCGACTGTTGCCGTAATACCAAAGCTCGGCAGGAAAGGCAAAGCGGTTGACGGTATTGATGCTGACCTGTGTGTTGGTCTCCATTTGCGGAACGAACGCATAGGTTGTCTCACTGGTCTTGGTCCATAACAGGGCTGCAGCACCGTCGGGAATGTAGAAGTCTGCGGGATAGTTGTCACATTCATTCAGGCTCGTCACTTTCTTGGTAGTTGCATTCACGGACACATTCATTCTACAGATGCCACTTTCGTAGATAGTTCCTGTATCGAGAATCTTGGCCATGACAGCCTCGGCAATGGCTTTCTCCATGGAACCGTCGGCAAACGTATGCCCTGCCAATGTCTGGTATAGCCTGTTGACGAATGCCTTCACATTCTTGGCAGAGCCAGCCAGGACGTATGTCTTGTCGTTACCCTGATTGATGAAGTTCAGGTAGATGGACTTCAGCCAGGAGTCTGTGGTGTTTCTCCAATAGACGGTGTTGGTGCCCACGGTGCCAAAGACATTTGCGATAGCTGTCAGATAGCTGGCTATACATTTCGCTTGGTCGGGGATGGCCGTACTCTCGTACATGGATTCTGGCTTGAACTTCAGCGTGGCAGGTATGATCATCTTAGGCAGGGTGGTTAGTTGCTGACCTTCCATCTCTATTTGCAACGATCCATTGGCGGACTTGTCGACTATTCCATTGTTCTTGAAAGTCTCAGCCCTTCCATAGACCAGGAAGGAGGCTACGCCGGGTATGAAGGTGTATTTCTGACTATAGAAGAACCGTTTTGTGTTGTTCTCCTTGTCATCACCGGTGGGATTGATGCCTTCATCCGTATAGTACCTCGGCCGGTCGGCTAACTCGATGGTTCCCTGCTTGGCAAAGGGCACGATGCGCAGTTCCTGAATGTTGCGGGAGCCAGTTCCAAGTACTTCGCTCGTCGCCATTCGGGTTGTGGGAGTGTTCTCAGCGAGCGATAATGCCAAGTCAGCCTGGACGGAAGGCAGAACCTCTGCCGTCTCGTCCAGATTCTGACAGCCCATGAGGGGCATCAGCACCAAGCTCCATCGTATGATATTCTTTCCCACGTTCGCGCGCGTTCCTTAATTATTTTATATCTCCGGAGTCAGCATCAAGCCTTGTCTCCACTCGAGATCGACAGAAGTGCCGAGCTCGATGCTGGGACTGCTCAGGTCGGGAATGCCGTTGGTAGCCGTACCCAGACCATCAGGGTTGGACGGTGAGTCAGGATACTCACCTGTTTCAGGATCCTTCTCTACAGGTATGTCCACCTCACCATCGCCATCGGTATCCCATCCCGGACCGCCATGGCTTGGATCGGAAATGAAGTCATCGAGGGTGCCGTCATCATTGATGTCGTAAGGGACATCATCAGGTGTGCCATCGCCATCAATATCTATGCCGATAGGCTTTCCGTCACTATCCTTGATATAGTCAATATGCGGCTGGCCGTTCTTGATGGTCACAATGAGCTGTGTGACATGATCCTGGATGACGATCTTATCCAATACTCCGTCCTTATAACCAGAGTTGGGAGCCTGTGGGTCGAGTTTCACGACCAGATAGAAGGTACCGCCGGAAGGTATGATACCGTCGGCACCCATGAAGTCTGAACCACCATTCACAAGTTCCAAGGCTGCATAAATAACCTGATCTTTGTAGGTTTCCAATGCCAGCGTCTGATTGGCAGCTGAGGTTGAGTTAACATTTGCCACGACACCAGACACCTCGCGGTCGTAGATGGGTTTATTCTCATGAAGCAATGCCGAGAAGTTGTAGTCCACGGTGTTCTGTCCGCCAAGCAGGAAGCC
Source organism: uncultured Prevotellaceae bacterium (assembly GCA_902799455.1). GTDB lineage: Bacteria > Bacteroidota > Bacteroidia > Bacteroidales > Bacteroidaceae > Prevotella. Next base: position 9,124 of record CADCAX010000014.1, on the reverse strand, counting down.
CTTGAGGGTATAGCCGCTGCCGATAGTCACTTCCTTGCCATTACGGTCATAGAACGTGCCGTCTCCCATCTTGATTGTGGTCTCGATGCGGCCTACAGCATATTGTACCGGGTCACGCAGTGCGATGGACTGCGTACCAGCCTCCACGGTTTCCCCTGCTCCCTGATAGACATTGGTGATGACATCATTCCAAGAACTCCTGCTATCATACTGAGAAGACTTCCTGGCAGTAGCAGCCTTTAGCGGCGTACTGACATAGTACCATAAGGCGGCAGGATAGAGATAGTCAGTAATCTCCTGCTTGAAATCAGGCGAATAGACCGCCGAGATGTCTTTAAAGCTACTTGTAAGAGGATCCCACTTCAGACGTGCAGCACCGTCGGGCAGACCGAGGTTGGTGGGATAACCGGTATAAGTACTCTTCAGCGTAGCAGGCTGACCTTCGCTAAGACTCGAGCATGCTCCCTCTATCTGGCTTCTGATGGCATCGGCGAGCCCACGGGCGGGATCAGCAGGCAGCACATGGTCGGCTGCGAAATAGAGTCTGCTCAGAATGGCAGCCAACGTGGTTGACGAACCGGTCGTCAGGCTGATGAAGTTACTGTAGAGCGTAGCCAGCGAATGGTTGGTAGTGGTGCTCCATTTGTCGTTGGGCGCAGTTGCATTACCGTCTGTGGTATTGGCAAGTGCTGACAGCAGCGCCACGATGGCCTGTCCGGTGGCATCCCCAGCCTGTGGATCTGAGCTGGTATTGATCTGCTGCAGCGAGAACCTGACACTGTTAAGTTCATCAAATTCAGCATCCGTCAGACCATGTGCATTGATAGCACCATTCACAAAATTGTCGGAAACGGTCTCTTGGGCCTTGCCATAGAACAGGAAGTGCTTGGTGCCCATAGGGACAAACTGATCAGCATAGACCTTGTAGTTTACCTGGCCAGGACTGCTCAAAGCGTCGATATTCCCTAACGAAATGATATCACTGTTCTTGTTCGACGTTCCAGTCGGTGTGGTATTGAAAGCTATCAGACGGATGTTGTCAATGCCACGGAACTGTAATACATTGCCTGTGTTTTGAGTAATGTCATCAGACATACGGGTCCTCGCCCGAACCACCGAGCGGGGGATGGAGATGACGAACTCCGACTTCACACCGGCGTGGCCGCCGCTATCGTACACCACGTTCTCGTCGATAGTCTCAGACGAGCAGGCAGTGAATCCCACTGTGCCTGTGAGGGCGCTGGCCATCATCAAGGCGATTGACTGAATCTTTTTCATACCTTATTATATTTATATATTTTTACATTTTATCCATTACTATAGTTCCGTGTCATCAAAGAAGAGACCTTCCCCCCAGCCGAGATTGACACTCAGGCCCAGTGTCGGACGGGGAATGTCGAGATTGGGCAGACCGTAGGTGGCGTTGGACAGACTCTTGATGGTAATGTCGACCGTCGTGAAGTGGTCTTTGCAGAAGATCTGGTTCAGCGTCTCACTATGGTTCGTACCATCCTGCGGGTTCATATTGGCCACCAAGTAGAAAGTCGCTCCCTTGACAATAACGCCGTCGGCTCCCTGGAAGGAATCACCGTTGTTTACCAACTCCAATGCCACCAGGATTGGCTGATCGGCCGATGTGCCAAGTCCGAGGATATAGTCCGGTTCACAGTAATATCTCTTTTTAAGATTCTGAGGCCCGCCACCCAGGTCTGTATCATAGATGGCATAGGTGCGGCTTGAAGCAACAGGTTGGAAATTGTAGTCCACCTCGCGTTGATTGCCCACGATATACCCCTTAAGTGTGAACGTGCCGTCGCTGACGCTGACATACTTCCCATTGGCATCGTAGATAGCATCGGTACCGATTCTGCTGCGGATATTCAAACGACCCACAGCGTAGTTCACCTGCTTGACCATAGCCACCGACTGAGTCTCGGGTTGCACGGTTGTCTCGGCAGACTGATACCCATCATCCAGGAGTTCCTGCCAGGATGTGTACTGATTGACCTCTGTCGAGCCTGTTTGCTCATTCGTTCCGAGTATCACCTGTTTGTCGGACGCCAGAATATCGGAGAACACCTGATAGTGGAGGTTCATCGGATAGGCATAGTCGTTGACGGAGGTCACTTCGAGATCGTTGCTGTACACTTGCTTGTCGGGGACCTCAAACTCACCCGTTGTCGCATTCCATTTGATGCGTGCCGCACCATCGGGCAGATGGATGTCGGCAGGGAAGCCCTGGTAGTCATCCTTCAGTACGATGACACCATTCTTGATATCTGGTGCGGGATCGGCCTCACAGCAGTCGGAAATCATCTTGGTTATGGCGGCTTTCAGTTGCTGAATCGGATCTGTCTCGTCAGACAGGGTTGGATCGTCAGCCGCCTTCTGGTTGACTATTTGAAGGATGAAGCCGAGCATCACCTGCACATTATACGACGACAGGGTGGTCAGCTGAGTCATCCGCTGGTAGGCCTCGTTCAGATAGACATCGCCCACGGTAGCCCATTTGTCATTGGGAGCCGCCCCGGGACCTTTGATCTTCATCAGGTTGTTGAGCAACGCCAGCAATGCCTGCCCTTTTGTGCTGCCTCCCAGCGGAGCCGTTGAGGGACATATCTGCACCGGCCGGAACCGGATGTTGTCATTGCCCGTATAGGAACTGTTTCCAAGACCGACGGTCTCAATGACGCCAAAGTGCATCCGCTTGTCATGCAGGGTTGGATATAGGCTCTGTTCTTCTTCCTTCAACTCCTCGACAGCGCTGGCATAGAACCCGAAATGGGAAGTGCCAACAGGGACACTGATCTCCTGGCAGAGTGAATAGTCCTCCCGAGTCACCTCATCCGTCACCTCATCGCCGGAGGTATTCATCTCAATAATGTTTCCGAGTTTCTTTGAATCAGCCGTCGGATATTGGTTGAAACAGAGCAGGTGAACATCGTCGATGCCCCTGAAATAGTCGCTTTCGGCATCACCCTCCTTGTGTTCCTGCACCACATCGGAAGTCATACGGGTAGCAGCCTTGCCAGTGCGCAAGCCGACGATACGTGCCGGCAGCGAAAAGCTCAGCTGAGCCGCCACCGTAGGAACAGGCGCATTGGGATCCACCTCTTCCTTGGTGCATCCCCCCGTCAGCAGTACAGCCATCAGCAGCACTACGCACCTGAACATCTTACTATAATACTTGTCTACTCTCAATTTTCTATGATTAAACCACTTTTCCAATCCAATGTTATCGACGTACCGATCTCAGGGTTCATCGCCTTGATGCCTCCCCCTTCCTCCAGGTCCACATAGATCACCATCACCTGTCCGGCCATCAAAGCCTTTCGTACATTGAGGACTGTGCGGGTGACAGTTCCGTTAAGGAGCCTGACAAAGACATATTTGCGCCAGATACGTTTCTGGTCTTCATCACCAAGCTGCACGTCCTCGTCACCTATGTCTGCACGGGTTTCCGATGTCAGCCTATGAGCATCCTCTGCCGTATCGCAGCTGGGGAAGGTGACAGCATAGAACACCTCCCGCTGCTTTGGCGGATTCATCACATGCACATCGTTCACCATCGGATTCTCATCATGCTTGAAGACACTGTCATTGACCATAAAGCCGTTGGCAAAGTCACTGCTGCGCACCCAAATATCTTTGTATTGCACATTTTTCTCATTGCGGATGACAAGGACACTGGCACAGTTAGCCATATAAAAGGTCACATTGAACGTTTGACTCTGATTACCCTTGATGTCTATATCATGACGGGCCGTGAACAGGCCGATACGATGACTGTCTATTTGCTTGCTGCCCGACTGTATCAGCTGCAGGCTGTTTTCACGGTCAGTGCCATTTACAAAGATGGACGGCTCTTCCATCATATTGGCCAAAGCCAAGTGACGGTAATCCTCGGCAGGAAGGTTCAGTTCATAAGTGGCCTGGCCTGCATCCATGATATGGTGATCAAAGAAGCTGAGGTCGCCATTGGCAAAGAACGAGAGATCCACGTCGTGGGCATATTCCCGGAATATCATCTTCAGGGAGTCCTCCAACAGGTCGGCCACCTCTGTCTCAAAGCGATTCCTGAGCACCGTCTGCAGTTCTAAAGCAAGGTTGGTCTTAAGACTCACCTGATACTGCACATTAAGCTTTTCCTCACACTCCGACAGATCCTCATCAACCATCGAACAGCCAGAGAATAAAGGTAAAAAGATAAAAAGGTATAATGGTAAGAAGACAAGCACGCGGAAAGCCTGGCAGAACTTGGGGATCCTGTCATGCTTCATGCCTATCGTCATATACCTCTTCATTTCACTCTTTATTCCACCTCACAAAGTGTCAGACACGATGCATTTTTGAGGCGTAATATCAGTCGCTGAGATCACCAAGCACAACTTCCTCAAAGCTAAGGCCGGTGCTCCACTCTAAATCCACGGAAAGACCAAGTGACAGTTGAGCTGAGCGAAGGTCAGGAACAGCAATCAAGGCGTGCTTTAATGAGGATTCGTCAAGAACAAAGTGAGCTGTTGTCATGAAATCCTGAATGAAAATGCGGCGTTGTTTGACACCAGTACCATTATCTTTGTAAGGTGGCAGCGCATAATTATCCGGCCAGGTGATACCTAAAGACTTATCTTCTGCATATTGTACTGCTGTTTTGCCCAATGAGGTCAGTTGGGTTTCAGAAGTCACATCCGGGTCGAGTTTTCCCGTGATATAGAAAGTAGCTCCCTTACGAATCAAATTGTTTTCACCCCAGAAATCTATACCAGAATTGTTTACGAATTCAAGAGCTATAAAAACAATATTCTGTTTGTTGTCTATTGAGTTTTTATTCCAGTTGTCCCAAACAATAGTGTAAATTGGATCAGTTGTGGGAATTGTCTGTTGGTTTGTCGATAACGCATTATCATAAATCATATCGCTGAATGTGAGCGTAGTAGCGTTGGCGATATAGTTCCAACCCACCGTTTGCTCTTGGCCACCGATGATAACACCTTTTAATGCAAATGGATGAGGAGTGGTCGAAAGATTTATCTCTTGATCAGGCTCATCGACGCTGGAATCAATTGCATTCTGTATTGCATTATTATTGTCCTTTAAGACAGTACCCTTATACCCAACAGTCGTCTTCAAGAGAGATGTACCGTAGTTTATGTTGTCTTTCATGGCAACGCTGCGAGTAGAAGACAATACGTGTTTATTGCTGGTCCAGCCACTCCAAAAAGCGTCAGCGTTCCAGTCAGTTGTACCTTCTGGGTAATCGGTTGCCTTCTTCGTCTCATCTGTCACTCGTATGGGACTATTTCCGAAATAGCAGAGCTCGGCTGGATACATATATCTCAGGATGTCAAATTCTCCAGTAGCACCACCCCCCATGTCATAATTTGGCACCTTTTCTCTATATGAATATTTGTTTTCCTGGACGTTATATAACAATACTGTAGAACCTTCTGGCATACCAAAGAGCAATGGGAAATTTGATAATTTATTATAATTATCGTTACCAGTAGGGATAGCTATGGACAAACCCAAATTTGATTTAATAGCATCAATTCCTTGCCATGCCGTTCCTGTATTATTCAAGGCTTTTAAAATATTAGCTCTAACTGCAGTAGCAACTTCTTGAGCTATTTTTTCTTCCATACTTGTTGGTGTGGTAGGATTTGACGTGTCATCTCCTACAACGGCATTGATAACTTTATATAGGTCACATAATAAACCTTCGACTGCAGGGCCAGAACCGGCACGCAAATCTACACTTGTAGCACTGTTTTTGAAATAGTTGAGGGTATAAAAGGCATTGGATAGAATTTCCCCTAACCCACAGAGATCTTTTGAGCCATCTGAGGGATCCTCATCAGAAGACGTGGTTTTCTTCTTTAAAACATAGACAGGGGATTCTGGTGTTCCAGTGTTATCCCTTCCATAATCTGCCCAACTGATAGATATAGTTTTAGATGCAGAGCCAAAAGTAACTTCTTTGTTTGTTAGTTTTGTATCAATGATTGTGTTCAAAACCGCAAGAATAATATCCTGATAGTTCTTCCAAGTCGTAGTATTGAATTCTGTTGTGACTGTCCCTTCTGGCACACGAGGACAAAGACTGAAAGCGTTGTTCACAATATTCTTTTCCACCTTGAAATTTATTTTACCAACAGTATTGTCAGTACTTGTTGTCCCCCTTGCAGCTTTACCCCAGAACATAAGAGTATTAGTTCCTACCGGAAGAGATAATTCCAAAATACGATGTGATTTTGTCTTGGAATCAGGACCAACAGCGCCAGCTCCTAAAATAGGACCAAGGCCATATTGTTTATGAGCTTCATCAGCTGTCGTTACATACTTACCATCTTCAGTCAATCTGTATGACATTAAATGAGAAACCTCCATTCCACGGAAGACATCGGTGCTCGTTGCCTGCACATCTGCTTGACTCATTCGCGTCGTGGGGGTATTACCTGTCGCCACGTTAAAGACGAAGCTTACTGGCACTTCGCCTGTTTCAGGGTTGTAGCCCGGGTTTACGTCCACCACGTCCTCGTCGGTACAGCTGGTAAAACCAGTTGCGCCTGTCAGTGCTTTCGAAAGTTTTTATTTTTTATTTATTCATTCAATTGATGAGATACACGACATTGATGCCCAACAAGGGCAAGAGGAAAATGCGGTCGTCCTTACCATAGTAGGTGCCGCAAACTGCACAGTCATACTCTTTAAACCAGGCATAACCGACGGCGACACCGGCCTCGGCCTCGAGACGCCAGGTGCGGGAGAGAATCCACGAATAACCGTATTTAGCTCCGAGGGCGACGAGGTCACCCTGCAGGCGACGGTCTTTCACTGCCGAGTAGAGGCCGAAGGGGATCTTGGTGTTACCCACGTTAAAGTGACTGTAGATGAGATCGCCCTCGAAATAGCCTTTATGGAAAATGGAATCATTGTATCTTCGCGCGCGCAAAGAAAAAAGCATGTGGCGCCACTTCTTGTTCTTCTCCTTGTCGATATCCCAGGCATTGAAACCAGCCAGCAACTGGCTTTGCGACTTATCTTGCTGAGCCATAGCCCTCTGGGGAAGCAACAGGCCCAAAAGCAACACTATAACAACAAACAGTTTAACAGGTCTCATCTATCGGATATATTAAGCAAATGCAAAGATAATACTTTTTTCGAGAAATCGAATGCTTTTCACCGATAGGCACCTATTATTTAACACAAATTAAATTAATTCGGCTAAAACGCACAAGAAAGACCCCACCCCACTCTGCGGGGTGGGGTCTGTAACCCATCTTATACGCGGGGTGGGGTCTGTATTTATTTTGTACCAAATCTTAACTAAATCAACAAACCTATTTGGTGGTTTGACAAACTATTCGTACCTTTGCACAGCTTTTCATGATGAGGAGCAACAACTAATCGTTTTATCATGTACAAACCAACATTCAACAAGCGCCAGGTGCTCGTGTTCCGACAGTTCGGGAACAAGGGCTACTCGCTGTTCAGTTGTCTGGGCAGAGAGGTGGTATGCAGCGTGCTCTCCGTAGCGACGCTGACCTACGCCTCCGCCGAGAGTGTCAGCACAGAAGCTGTGGTGACAGACTCCACCACTATGACAACGGCTCGCGAGATGATGCTCGAACCAGTCACAGTGACAGGCTCGAGGGCGCCACTGACGAAAAGTCAGGCTGCGAGAATGGTAACTGTACTGGAACGGGCCGACATTGCGCAGGCTCCAGTACAAAGTGTCAACGACTTACTGAAGTACGCCGTGGGAGTCGATGTCAGACAAAGAGGTCCCGCCGGGACCCAGACGGACATCTCCATCCGGGGAGGTACCCAGGAGCAGATCATCCTGCTGCTCAACGGCATCAACATCTGCGACCCACAGACAGGCCACAATGCGATGGACCTGCCCGTAGACCTCAACGACATCGTGCGCATCGAGGTGCTTGAGGGGCCGGCAGGAAGGATCTATGGGACATCGTCGCTCGTTGGGGCGATTAATATTGTGACATCTCCGAAAGGAGATTCGAGGATAGAGGAAAGTTTTTCGAGGATAGAGGAAAGTTTTTCGAGGAAGGAGGAAAGAGTAAGGAGGAAGGAGATTACTCTGCATGCAGAAGGGGGATCATACGGCTATGCCCAGATCGGCTTCAGGTATTCTCACTCCACACTCCACACTCCTCACTCCACACTCCACACTCCACACTCCACACTCCACACTCCACACTCCTCAAGTCACTCCCTCTCAGCCAACTACAGCCGAAGCGACGGATGGAGCCGATCCAGCAGCGGTAACCTCAACACCGACTTCAGCGGTTCCAAGGCATTCTACCAAGGACAGTATGAGGACGAGACGATGAGGATCAACTGGCATATAGGTCTGGCCGACAAAGGCTGGGGATCGTCAACATTCTACGCTTCGCCAAAATGGAAGGCTGACGACCAATACGAACATACCACAAAACTTTACACGGCCATTCAAGGAGAAAACAAGATCGGCAAACTGCGACTGAACGGAAGCATCTACTGGAACCAGAACCGAGACCGCTACGAAGGATATCGAGGACAACCGGAGAAGATGAAGTTCAACTATAACCGTACGGATGTCTACGGCGTCAGTCTTGGCAGCTATTTCGACTGGAGAAGTGCTCATCCTGAATATATTAGGAATCGTACGGCCTTTGGCGCAGAGATACGCAACGAAGACCTCGTCAGCGGGAACCTCGGAGAGCCTCTGCCACAGACACATCACATCAGCGGTACAGACCGTGACTACACCCTGGGTGTCAACCGTACGAACATCAGCGGATATCTAGAGCACAACATCATACTAAATAATCTGACAATATCGGCAGGTTTCGTAGCCGTCAAGAACACATGGAGCAACATGAACATGACGGTCTACCCTGGTATGGATATCAGCTACCGCCCTACCCCACGGTGGCGGCTCCATGCTTCGTACAACACCTCGCTGCGTATGCCGTCGTTTACAGAGATGTACTATAAGCTGCAAGGCTATAGCGCCGACCCTCACCTGAAGCCCGAAGAGATGAGCGCCATTGAATTAGGCGCTACGGCCAATTGGCAACTGTCAGCTGTCAACTGCCAGTTGTCAACCTCTCTCTGGCAT
>CADCAX010000013.1 GCA_902799455.1 uncultured Prevotellaceae bacterium | reverse complement strand
TATGACGACCGTTTCGGCGGGGAACTCGCCCACGTGGTGGTGATGCAGCATGTCACAAAAGAAAAGATAGACCAATTCATCAAAGAACTGAAGCACTAGATGTCACAGAGATGTCACAGGGACAGGTGAGTGACATATGATGTATGATGTATGATGGAAGAGGTCTGCCTATGCTACGCCTATGCTACGCCTATGCTACGCCTATGGTACGCGAATGTTTTTTTTTGCTAATTTTAGTGCCAATTTTTCTCTTTTTCTTCTTCCTTGCTACGACCTTGCTTCCCCCTACGAACGACCTTGGAACGACCTTGCTATGTCGAGATGAAATTTTCAATGTATTGAATAATCGGTGGAGTAGCGTAGCATCTGCTGCTCCATCGTTTCTGTGAAGTCGAGGGTGACGTCTTTTATCTGGCCTTGTGCGTCGAAGACGGGGGTCATCTTGGGATTGATGAATCCTTTATATGGGGCGATGTTGAGTTTCTTATAACGCAGCAGGGTCTCATGATGCAGGGTAGGGTCGATTTTTACTCCGTAGGTCTCTACCATATCACGGGCTGCCTCATAGTCGCCTTCGCTCTTGATGCGCTGTATCTCGGCAAGGAGGATGCCGAATGATGTGCGCAGCTTCTCATAGTCATGGATGACGACATAGTGTTTTGTCTCACCGTCGGCTGTCGTCACCTCACGTATCTCAACATTTCCGTCTGAATGATGCAGGGCCCACTGGGCGATGAGGGCTCTGTTACGCATATGAGCTTCCTCATAGTCTGAACCTTCCTTGATGCGTACTGCCTGGGTGAGCAAGCCATTCATAATGTATGTATAGTAGCTTGCCTTGTAGGCCTCCATATCTGGAACAAGGCTCAAGTCGAGTAGCTTCTCATCAGCAATATAATACAGGGCAAAGAGGTCTGCACGGGCTTCTTCTATGGTATTTCCGTAGGCTTTCAAGGCATCCTGGCTGACTCCCGGCAGGAGTTTGCCGCTACCATGTCCGAGGCATTCATGAAGGTCGGTATGCAGACTGTCACATTGCTCGCCATATTTGCGTATCATGGAGATTGTATCGGCATCAGAGACAAATTCCTCGAGGAAGCCACTCTCCTTTGAGGCTTCGTCATAGGCTTTCATGAAATTGCTTATGGTAACACTCTTAGAACCATACTGGGCCCGTATCCACTCTGCATTGGGCAGATTGATGCCGATGGCTGTAGAAGGGTATTCATCGCCTCCTATCATAGCAGCACATACAGCATTGGCTATGACACCACGCACTTTTTCCTTCTTGAACTGCTTGGCAACAGGGGAGTGGTCTTCAAACCATTGGGCATTATCGCTGATGGCCTTGGTACGACGGCAGGCTTCAAGGTCTTTATACTCCACAATACCTTCCCATGAGGCCTTGATGCCCAGGGGGTCGCCATAGACCTCTATAAAGCCGTTGACAAAGTCGATACGGCCTTCTGTCTCTTTTATCCATTCTATGCAGTAATCATCAAAAACCTTTGCATCGCCAGAGTGGTAATATTCTACCAGCAGGTCTATGGTCTTCTTCTGCTGCTCATTCTCTGCATATTGCCGTGCCTTGAGGAGGTTGTCAACAATCTTCTCTATGGTCTTGCCATACTTTCCTCCGATGTGCCACACATCCTCGGTTATCGTGCCGTCAATCTTCCGTAGGGTGGAGTTTAAGGGGTGCTGATGGCTGAATTTTTCCACCTCTTCCTGTGTCAGCCCCTCATAATAGTTACATGCTGAGGTAGCAACAAGGTCTTCGCCATTTGTCTTGTTGACACGTTTGGGAAGCAGGGTGGGATCGAAGATGACAGGAACGATAATGTCCAGCAGCTGCTCCTTGGGCAGGGGAAGGAGGGAATCGTCGGTCTCACGTACCTTATTTATAAAGTATTCTCGGGAGAATTCCGGCACAAACTTCTCACATCCATAGTGATGGTATATGCCATTTGAGAACCAAACGCGTTTGAGATAGGTTTCCAATGAAGCGGCCTCACTACTGTCTTCAGCCCCCTCAGATGCCTGTTTAGAGGTCTGTAATTTACTTGTATAGATAGCCTCTAAAGTTCTGCGTATAAGGAGGTTATACTTTCCAAATTGGTCAAAAGTAATATCTCTTCCCCACAGGGTGGCTTCCGAGAGATAGTATATGTATGCCTTTTGGCTGGGAGTGAGTGCTTCGAAGCCTGGTAAATCATATCGAAGCATCTGAATATCAGCAAATCTCATATCTTTTAGTGTGTTTTTGAAGTTCTTTGAAATCAAGAGCCCAAAAATAATAAAAATATATTTAGTAACAAAATTTTTGAAAACATTTTTCTGAAAAAAGTTTAAAATACCGTCTTATTTCACTCATTTCGTTCCCCTTATCTCTTTTTTCATTACCTTTGCAAAAGATTTGGGCAAATAAAAAAATGAAAGCCAAAACGAAGAAGAAAACAAAACTGTGTACGAAAACGAATACGAAAAAGATATAACAAACACACACACATATAATAATAATTGAACCTAAGATAATTATAAACATATGCGCAATAATATATCAAAACACATTGAGAAACTGCTGTTAACGAACGATAGGGTGGCAATTCCGTCATTCGGAGTATTCAATGTTACTCACGTTCCTGCTGAGTATGTTGAAGCAACAGGATTGTTTTATCCTCCAAAGCGTGTCGTTGACTTTGTCATTGATAAGAGTGCATATGACACATTGTTGCTGCAGTCTTATGCTGATGCATTGGATATAAGCATGCCAGAGGCTCAGAGAGTCATGGAGAATGATGTGTGTGAGGTACAGGTTCAATTGCAGCAAGAGGGTGAATATTATTTCCACGGTATTGGAACACTGACAAAGTATGAGGACAAGACATTGGGCTTTGAGGCTGATATCGCCGGCATAGCAACACCAAGTCTTTTCGGTCTCAATTCCTTTGAATTCAAACCATTACAGGCACAGATTGCAGAGCCAGCCAAGAAGACAGCACGCATTATATCTATTGCTCCATTCGGCCAGCATACTTCACTGGCACCATTGAGAAAGGTTGCTGCAGCTGCTGTGGCAGTATTTGTGGGGTTCTCTTTCGTATCAATACCTGTTGGTAATGGTAGTGATAATACAAAGGTTATTCAGGCATCTATCCTTTCTTCAGATGTGATAAACTCTATCGTAGAATCTCCAACATCACATAATGTTGCTGTTACACAGGAAGAGATAGCACAGTTTGAGCAGGCTGCTAATTATAAAGAGGTGCAGGAAGAGGCTCCAGCAAAGGCTCCACAGGTTGCTCCTACAAAGGAAACAAAGACCACACAGGTTATTACTGCTGCTCCTACTACAGTTAATGTCAACATTTCTTATGATGACATGAAGAAGGTTGTGGAAGAGCACGAACAGGAAACAGTTGTTCATGAAAAGGATTCGTTGTCCTAAATGCAATAATTACATAGTTTTTGACGAAACGAAGTACCAAGGAGGAAAAACCTTGGTGTTTCAGTGTACAGAGTGTGGCAAACAGTTTGGTATTAAACTGAAAGAAAAGAGTTGTGGAAGCATTGTCGTTATAGAGAATGTATTCCATTACAAGCAGGAATTTCCGTTACACATGGGGGATAATGTCATCGGGCGATATATGAAGGATAGTCGCTGTCATTGTCCTATCAGAACAGATGATCCAAGCATTGATATGAACCATTGTGTTATCAATGTTTCAGCAGGTGATGACGGACATTTACAATACATTCTTAGGGATGGCCCTTCAAATACAGGTACCTTTGTTGATAACAAGATACTTGGCGACAAGGAAAGGCGCATAATTACAGATGGTACGCTGTTTACCATCGGAGCAACGAGTGTGATTCTGAAGAGTGATGGATGAAGGGTTAAAGCTTAAAGCTTAATGCTTAAAGTTAAAGAGGTGAGAGCATGAGTTATTTGTTTATTGAGTAATATGGAGAATAAAATTATAACACAGACTGTCAAGGCATTATCAACACCCGAGAGTTTGGAGAATCTGTTTCCGGATAAGAGAGACTGCAGCCAGCCTCTACCATCGAATGAAATGATGCTGGAAGTCATAGAACTGGCTCGTAGCATACTGTTCCCTGGATATTTCGGCCATTCAAAGGTGACAAAAGAAAATGTGGGCTATTTTATAGGCGTTTCGCTGGACCGCTTTTCATCTCTTTTGCTAAAACAGGGAATATGTGAGGATAAGGTAAGTGCCTTGGTGTCGAAGATGCCGGAAATACGAAAATTGCTTGCTATGGACGTAGTGGCAGCATATAATGGAGATCCTGCTGCAACATCGTATGAAGAGATAATATGCTGTTATCCTGTCATCAGGGCACTCGTAAATTATCGTATGGCACACGTGTTATATGAGTTAGATGTTCCTCTTATTCCCCGTGTTATGACAGAACTGGCCCATTCTGAGACAGGTATCGATATTCATCCTGCTGCACAGATAGGCCACCACTTCACAATAGACCATGGTACTGGTGTGGTGATAGGTGCTACTGCTATCATTGGTAATAACGTAAAATTATATCAGGGTGTTACCTTGGGAGCTCTCTCGTTCCCTCTCGATGAGGAAGGTAACCCGATAAAGGGCATTCCAAGACATCCAATCTTGGAAGATGATGTCATTGTATACAGTAATGCCACAATACTGGGACGTATTACCATCGGTAAGGGCAGTGTGATAGGTGCCAACCAGTGGATTACCCAAGATGTGGCTCCCCAGAGTAGAATTGCAAACAAATAAATAAAATCATATACCGTGGAATTGATAGCTAAGACTTTCATGGGTCTGGAAGATCTTCTAGTTCAGGAACTTACCGAACTGGGAGCAGAAGATATCGTAAAGGGTTGTCGTGTCGTCTCATTTAAGGGAGACAAGGCTTTGATGTATCGTGCCAACTTCGCACTACGTACGGCAATACGCATATTAAAACCAATAAAGACATTCAATGCAAAGGGTGCAGACGATGTGTACGATGCTGTCAAAGGTATCGACTGGAGTGAATATATTGCTGAAGGGAAGACCTTTACAGTTGATTCTGTAGTATATTCTGACAGTTTCAATAATTCCCGCTTTGTAACATATAAGGTGAAGGATGCCATCGTTGACCAGTTCAGGGAGAAGACAGGCCGCCGCCCGAGTATCTCCATCACAGATCCAGATGTGCGTCTTAACGTGCATATAGGAGAGCGTACAGACGAGAATGGCATCAAGCATACGGAAGGTACGATATCGCTTGATTCTTCGGGAGAGTCACTCCATCGCAGGGGATACCGTCAGGAGCAGGTTGATGCACCATTGAACGAGGTTCTTGCTGCCGGTATGATAATGATGACAGGATGGAAGGGAGAGACAGACTTTATCGACCCTATGTGTGGTTCAGGCACATTGCTCATAGAGGCAGCACTCATAGCACGCAATATCGCACCCGGAGTGTTCCGTCAGAACTATGCCTTCGAGAAATGGCCGGACTTCGACAGAGAACTGTTTGACGAGATATATAATGATGATTCCAAGGAAACAGAGTTTACCCATCATATCTACGGCTACGACATTGATTTCAAGGCTGTGAATATATCGAAGGCAAATGTAAAGGCTGCAGGTCTGATGAAGGATATCACCATAGAACAGCAGAATTTTGCCGATATGCAGGGATTGCCAAATCCTGACCAGTATATAGAACAGAATCTTTCAGGGGAACGTTTGGCAGTAATTGTCACTAACCCTCCCTATGGCGAACGCATATCCACGCCAAATCTGATGGAGACATATAAAATGATTGGCAGGCAACTGAAGCATCACTTCAAAGGATGTGAGGCATGGATACTGTCATATAAGGATGAGTGTTTCGCACAGATAGGACTGAAGCCCTCATTGAAAGTGCCTCTGTATAATGGTTCCCTGGAGTGCGAATACCGTAAATACCTCATGTTTGACGGACGCCTTGAGAACTTCCGGGAAGAGGGCGGCATCGTAAAGACAGAGGAAGAAAAGAGAAAGATGGCGGAGAAACGCAGAAGCTGGCAGAAACATGACTATGCCAAGATGCGTGAAGAGAGGGCAAACAATGAAGAGGCTGACATATTGTCATTTGAGTTCCAATCCCTTAAGAAACAACGTTCTTCAGGTTCCAAGTTCCATGATAGGGAAGATCGCAAATTCCATGATAGGGAAGATCGCAAATTCCGTGACAGGGATGAACGTCAGTTCCGAGGAAAGGATAATTACAAATCAAGAGAGGAGAGACAGGCAGACAGAAAAAAGTTCTTCCAGAAAAAAAACGATTGATGACGAATGGTACAACGTAGAGGCATAATATTATGTTTGCTGTTGTTGAGTTACATACCTGTTAATATGATGGCACAGAAACGACTTACACTTGAGGAGCTCAACTTTGGTGGTGTTAACTATGCATCGATGTCACCTGTCCGCAAGCACTATAAGTGGAAAGGAAACGAGCTTATAGAGTCGGAAGAGAAAGAGGCAAAGAAATATCCTCAGGTAGTATCTCGGGACCATAATATATATGTGAAGTTGTCGGAAGAGTCAGAAGAAAAGCAGGTCACATCTGATGGTTGTCGTGAGATAGTATATGGTGAGTCGGTACATAGAAACGAGTGGGGCATAGAAACTGGTATCTTTATGTCTCCAGACAGGAGTAAGGTGGCGTTCTATCGTATGGACCAGTCTATGGTGACAGATTATCCACAGGTGAGCATTGCTGACTATGAGGCAAAATACGAGCCTGACAAATATCCTATGACAGGCGGTAAGAGCCATAAGGTTACGATAGGCATTCTTGAACTGACAGATGAGAAAAGTCTGCAACCTCGTTATCTTGATCTTGGAGATGTAACAGACAGGTATTTCACAAATATCTCTTGGGGACCTGATGGAAAGACTCTTTATCTGATAGAGCTGAACAGAGACCAGACTGAGTCACACCTGGATGCCTATGATGTGGCAACAGGCAAGAAGAAAGGTACCCTGTATGTGGAAAAGGATGATAAATATGTGGAACCCCTGCATCCTATATCTTTCCTTCCATGGGATGACAGCAAATATATCTATTGGAGTCAGAAAGACGGCTTCTGGCATCTGTATCTTGGTTCTGTAGATACTGAAAATGAACTCATTCCGCTAACAAAGGGAGAATGGGTTGTGCTTGACATGATAGGATTCGGCAAGAGTACGAAGTCTGTCATTATCTCTGCCAATAAGGAAAGTCATGTGCAGAGGAATCTTTACCGTTTGGACCTCAGCAAGTTACCTTCTAAAGGAAAGACTGCGAAGATGACCCTGCTGGATAATGGTAAGGGGGTACATGGCGGAAAACTCAATGAGGACGGCACTATGCTTCTTGACGTATGGGGTGAGCCTGATGTGCCTCGGGCCTATGCCAAAATCAATATCAAGACTGGTGAGAGAAAAGAAGTCTTTAGGGCTCCGAATCCTTGGGAGGGTTATGATATCCCGACATATAAACATGGCACCATTATGGCTGCTGACGGTAAGACAGAACTGCACTACAGAATGGTACTGCCAAAGGATTTTGACGAGACAAAGAAATATCCTACTGTAGTATATGTATATGGTGGTCCGCATGCCCACAATATAGAGGCTGCATGGCACTGGGCTTCACGTCCATGGGAAACGTATATGGCAGGAGAGGGGTATATATTGTTTGTACTCGACAACAGAGGTTCTGAACATAGGGGAAAAGACTTTGAGCAGGTTATATATCGCCAGATGGGGCAGGAGGAGATGAAAGATCAGATGAAGGGTGTGGAATTCCTGAAGTCTCTGCCTTATGTTGATATGGACAGACTTGGAGTGCATGGATGGAGTTACGGAGGATATATGACCATTTCCTTGATGACTAACTATAAGGGAGTCTTCAAGGTTGGTGTGGCAGGAGGACCTGTTATTGACTGGAAATGGTACGAGATAATGTATGGCGAGCGATATATGGACACTCCACAGGATAATAAGGAGGGTTATGAGAAGTGCTCTCTGCTGTCAAAGGCAAAAGACCTCTCAGGACGGTTGCTCATCATAACAGGAGGAAATGACAAGACGGTTGTTCCACAACATTGCATGAGCTTCATATATGAATGTAACAAGGCAGGAACATATCCGGACTTCTACATATTCCCGGAAGAGGAGCATAATATGAAGAAACACCAGTCAGTAGTGCTTCATGAACATATTACACGATATTTCAACGATTTTCTAAAATAATAATAACACAACATACAGAGACATGAATATTCTATTATTGGGATCAGGAGGCAGAGAACATGCGCTTGCTTGGAAAATAGCGCAGAGTGAGAAATGTGATATCCTTTATATCGCACCAGGCAATGCCGGAACAGACGGCGTCGGTGGTAAGGGAAAAAATGTGAACATCAAGCCGGACGATTTTGAGGCTATAAAGTCTTTCGTTCTCGAGAATGGTGTGAAAATGGTTGTCGTTGGTCCTGAAGATCCTTTGGTAAAAGGTATCTACGATGATTTCAAGAACGATGCCCGCACAAAGGATATTCCTGTTATCGGACCTTCTAAAGCTGGTGCTGTGCTCGAGGGCTCAAAGGATTTTGCCAAGAGCTTCATGAAGCGTCACAATATCCCGACAGCTGCATATGAAACCTTCGATGGAGAACATCTGGAAGAAGGTCTGAAATTCCTCGAGACTTTGCAGGCTCCTTATGTGCTGAAGGCTGATGGCCTGTGTGCAGGAAAGGGCGTGCTGATATTGCCAACCCTTGAGGAGGCAAAGAAAGAACTCAAGGAAATGTTGGGCGGAATGTTCGGCAATGCCTCTTCAAAAGTGGTGATAGAGGAATTCCTGAGTGGCATAGAGTGTTCTGTCTTTGTAATTACTGACGGAAAGAACTATAAGATTCTCCCGGAGGCAAAGGACTATAAGCGCATCGGAGAGGGCGATACAGGCCTGAATACCGGTGGTATGGGTAGTGTTACCCCTGTGCCGTTTGCTACTAAAGAATGGATGGCAAAGGTGGAGGAGCGCATCATAAAGCCAACAGTAAAGGGCTTGGCGGAGGAGAATATCTGTTATAAGGGATTTATCTTCTTTGGCCTGATAAACTGTCAGGGTGAGCCAAAGGTGATAGAATATAACTGCCGAATGGGTGACCCTGAAACAGAGAGCGTCATGCTGCGTCTGAAGAGTGATATCGTAGATCTCTTTGAGGGTGTCGCAGACGAGAACCTCGATACTAAGAGTATAGAATTTGACCCACGTTCTGCTGTCTGTGTAATGATGGTGAGCGGAGGATATCCACAGGCTTATGAAAAGGGTTTCCCAATCTCAGGCATCAATGATGTTGAGGGCAGCATTGTGTTCCATGCCGGAACAGCAATGAAAGATGGTCAGGTGGTTACCGCCGGCGGAAGAGTAATCAGCGTGGTGTCATACGGAAAAGACAAGGCTGAGGCTCTTGAGAAATCTTTCAGGGAAGCCCAGAAGATACAGTACCAGGGAAAGTACTTCCGCAGAGACATTGGTAAGGACCTGTAAACTTGAAACCAGAAACTTGAAACCAGAAACCTGAAACCAGAAGTGCTCGCGGCAATAGTAATCATAATATGTTTCCTACTCTGTTATAGCATGGCCCGTACCATGTTCAGGGATCATTGGGGACTGAGGAAGGCATATTGCTGTGGATTTCCCATCGGGTGTGCAGCGATAGCCAGCGGTTGGGCGTTTCTTGCGCTGCCGATATTGATATGGTATCTGTACAGCCCCATGAAGATATATAACAACAAGATATTCTATTCTGCCACACTCGGAGCACTCACACCCCTGTGGATAATGCTCCCATATTGGTTGTTCATATGATAGAACAGTTAGTCACCCTCGGTCCTTATGGAATGCTGATAGCAGCATTTCTTGCAGGGAGTTTTATGCCATTCTCGTCTGAGGCGGTAATGCTGGCATTGATGGCATTGGGAGTGAATCCGTGGGAACTGATAATATGGGGAACCATTGGCAATGTCCTCGGCTCAGGCTTCAACTATTGTGTCGGTATGCTGGGCAAGGAGGAGTGGTTTGAGAAATATCTGCACGTAAAACCCAAGGACATGGACAGGGCAAGACGGTTTATGAAGGGTAGGGGCGCCTACATGGGATTCTTCGCCTTTGTACCATTGCTGGGGTCTGCCATAACAATATTGCTGGGATTGATGAGGGCAAATCCTGTCATAACCTTTGCCTCAATAACTGTCGGAAAAGTGGTGAGGTATATAGTCCTTATCTATGGAGCATTCTTCGTCAGCTGGCTTACAAAAATAATAATGGCATAAAAGAAAGGAAGATATGCAGAAGAAATATTTTGAAGAGACCCTTCTTAACGATAATATCCTTGACGCTCTGTATGATATGCGTTTCGAGGCTTGTACACCCATACAGGCTGCATGTATAGATCCCATTATCGAGGGTAAGGACATCATGGGTGTTGCCCAGACGGGTACAGGAAAGACTGCAGCATATCTTCTTCCTGTTATATCGTGTCTTGACGATGGAGGATATCCTGAAGATGCTGTCAACTGCCTGATAATGGCACCTACAAGGGAATTGGCACAGCAGATAGACCAGGCGATGCAGGGATTCGGCTATTATCTCGACGGCATCAGCAGCGTGGCTGTATATGGCGGAAATGATGGTAATAGGTATAACAATGAAATGACAGCTCTTAAGAAAGGCGCTTCTGTGGTGATAGCAACTCCTGGAAGGCTTATCTCACATATGCAGATGAATAATATAGACCTTTCCAAGTTGTCATTCTTTATTCTTGATGAGGCAGACCGTATGCTCGATATGGGATTCTCGGACGATATTCTCACTATTGCCAAACAGATACCGAAGAGCTGCCAGACAATAATGTTCTCGGCTACGATGCCTGCCAAGATAGAGGATTTGGCAAAGACCTTGCTTAAGAATCCCCTGAATGTGAAGATAGCAGTCTCCAAGCCTGCAGAGAAAATCCAGCAGTCGGCTTATGTATGCTATTCCAAACAGAAGGATGGTATCCTCAGTGAGATATTCAAAACCCAGCAGAAACGCGTCATAATCTTCTCGGGTAAGAAACAGCGTGTGAAGGAAATATACAGAAACCTCGTCAAGAAAAATGTCAGTTGTGGTGCCATGCATTCAGACCTCTCACAGGCAGAGAGAGACGATATAATGTTTCGTTTCAAGTCTGACACTATCGATGTTCTCGTGGCAACAGACATCGTGGCACGTGGCATAGATATCGATGATATACAGATGGTCATCAACTATGATGTTCCGAGAGATGTCGAAGATTATGTGCATCGCATAGGACGAACAGCAAGGGCGGAACGTGACGGCATCGCCATAACACTGGTGTCTGACGATGAGATATATCTCTTTAAGCGCATAGAGAAATTCCTGGGACGCAAAATCGAAAAGAATGCATTGCCTGCAGAATTGGGCGAGGCACCTGACTATGAGGCTGACAAGTCGCATTCTACTACTGCAAACAGAAACAGAAAACGGCATGGTGGTGCAAAGCATCATGGTGCCAGTGGTAAAAAAGATAATAGTAAAACTAACCCAAAACAAAAAAACAATGAGCGAAATGAAAAATCAATGCGGCCTGAACGCAAAAGATTTTCAGGCAAACGTAAAAGGAAAGACAACCCAACTGTACATCCTGAAGAATAGTAAGGGTCATGAGGTTGCAGTAACAAACTATGGCGGTGCTATTCCAGCCATCATGGTACCTGATCGTGACGGTAACCTTGCTAATGTCATTCAGGGCTTTGACAACATTCAGGAGTATCTGAAAGGTTCTGAGCCATTCCTCTCAACCCTGATAGGACGTTTCGGCAACCGTATCTGCAAGGGTAAGTTCACCCTTAACGGCAAGGAGTATCAGCTGGCTACTAACGATGGTCCAAATCACCTTCATGGTGGTCCTACAGGATATCATGCACAGGTGTGGGATGCTGTTCAGATGAATGACAACACTCTGGCCCTGAACCTTGTTGAACCTTACGGACATGAGGGATTCACAGGTGAGGTGCATGTGAATGTAGAATATACATGGACTGATGATGATGAGCTGAAGATTGAATATCTTGCTACTACAAACAAGAAGACCATCATTAACCTCACTCATCATGCCTTCTTCTCTCTGGCTGGTATTGCTGACCCTACACCAACCATTGACGACCTGCTTTGCGAGGTAAATGGCGATTTCTATTTGCCTATCGATGAGACATCTATCCCTACAGGTGAGATACTGAAGGTTGAAGGAACACCATTTGACTTCCGTAAGCAGAAAGCCTTCGGTCTTGAAATCAATGCCGACAACGAACAGATTAAGAACGGTTCTGGCTATGACCACTGCTGGGTACTTAACAAAAAGGAGGTTGGTGAGTTGTCATTTGCCATTCGCGTAGAGGAGCCAAAGAGTGGCCGTACTATGGAATGCTGGACCACAGAGCCAGGCATACAGGTTTATACTGGCAACTTCCTGTCAGGCTTCAAGATTCAGAATGGCTGCACAGCGCCACGTCGCTCTGCTGTTTGTTTCGAGGCACAACACTTCCCTGATTCTCCAAACCGTGCATACTTCCCATCTGTGGTCCTCAAGCCAGGTGAGCAGTATCGCCAGACAACAATCTATAAGTTTGGAGTAAAGTAAAAAATCCTTGTCACTATAACAAAAAAAGGAGCATCCCGAATGTGGGGTGCTCCTTCTTATTTGATTATAAATCTATTTAATCTTTTACTATCTTGCGAGAGATGCTTCTGCCGTCTTGCATGATGGTGCGCATGATGCAGATGCCTTGTTCTGGGGCTGCTATGCGCTGGCCTGACATGTTGTAGTATTCTACACGCACTGGGGTAGTGCTGCCCTTTGCTGACTCTATGCCGTCAGTGCCACCAAAGTGGTATTCTATATAGACAATGACGCACTGCTGCTCACCAGTGTTTGTGAAGGTGAACTTGTCCTTCACGTTGTTGAGGGTGAATGACACGGCATTCGGATTGTCTCTCGGAGCATCGAGGTCGAGAACCGTGGTGGTCGTCTCTGTGTAGTTCACGCCTGCCACTTCCTTCCAATAGCTGGTGCGGCTTGAGGCATTGGTGCCTGTAACACTGTAGAGAATAACCTTCGTAGCCTTTGCTCCTTCCGGCATGAAGACGGTATTCTGTGCTCCGTTGGAAAGTTTTATCGGGGTACGTTCCAATATCTGGTCGTTATATGGCACAGACATCTTCGGAGTGTTGCCGCCAGAGGTGTATGCCTTTGTGAGGTTTCCTGTGCAAACCATAGAGAAGTCCCTTGCCTCGTCATTGTCACCTCCTTCAACCATATTGTTGACACCACTGTTGTCATAGCTCTTAGCTACCATGCTGCCCCATGCAAGGAGGGCTGTCTTTGTCTCGCCGGCTGGTTCCGGGGTCGGGTCAGGGTCAACATCAGGATTCACCTCTCCACCGACAACCTTCAGGATGCCTTTGGTATATAGCTCGCTGGTGTCCCATGTCTGTCCCTCTCCGGGGGTAGCAGGCTGTATCTCACCAAAGGTACCTGAAATCTTACCACTGCCAGAGAACTTGAATATCTGGTATTCTGTTCCTGCGTATGGAGCTTCTTCCATCATTTCGCCACCATTGATTTGCAGTACAGCGGTAGAGCTGATAGTCGTAGCGCCTTTCAGGGTAATAGTATTACTCTTTGTGCGATTTGCCAAAACATTGAGGGCAGCAGTGCCATTGAGTTTCAGGGTGCTGCTGAAGGTCAGTCCTCTGCCATTGACAAGGGTATCGCCAACCTGCAATGTGGCACCAGTGTTGACTGTTGTAGCTGCTGCAAGGGTTCCTGTTCCTGCAAGAGTCGCACCAGTCTGTACTGTGACAGCACCTGTGCCGCTGTGTGTACCATTGACGATGAGACGTCCCTTGCTGACGGTTGTAGTGCCACTATATACATTGTTACCTGTCAGACGCCAGTCTCCGGAACCTTGCTTCACAATGGTAGTAGTGCCCGGATGGCTGCCTGCCTGGTCATTGTTGTTGATGACGCCACGGAATGTCTCGTCAGTATTAGCACCGCCGACAATCCATGTGCCTGTTCCCTTGGCCTTTACATTGAAGCCTGCAAGAACAGTGCCGGCATCGCCTGACAGACCACCGAGATAGTAGGTGACAGAGCTTTTGCCACAGTTGATGGAGGCATTGCCCTTCAGGGTGATGGTAGCATTCTGGACACCGACACCATTGCGGAGGGCAAACTGGCTCTGACCTGCCTTACCGGTACCGTTGACGATAAGCTTTCCGGTAAAGTTGTCCCAGTTACCTTCTATATATTCGCGCAGATAGTGGACATTCCATGTGAGGGTGCCCTTACCTGTTACGGAACATTTGTTGGTATTCCACAGGTCGAAGTCAACAGTTGACTCTGTTCCTTCAGCCACCTCGATAGGGAAGTTGTATGTAACATTTGCCTCGTTCTTTCCGACAGTCACAAACTTTCCGCCCTGCATCATCAGCTTTGATGCTGTGCCGATGCCGGCCTCGGAAACCTCCTTGCTGTTCAGCTTCAGCGTGCCGCCCTTCATGACGAGGTTGCCGTCATACTTAAAGAAGTCTGTGGTATTGACACCCAGTGTTCCTGCACCATTGATAATGAGGTCTCCTTGTCCTTCGATACCACCATTCATGGTTACGGTAGCCTGGCTGCTGGAGATATTCAGCTCTGTGTTGTCATAGAGTGTAGCAGAACGGTCTGTTGTGGTAGAGGAGCCTGTATATTTATATACACCGCCATCCATAATCCAGTTTTGTGCAAACTCCTGACTCATTCCGAGACCGCTGGCAACGCCGCCATTCTTCAGAGATGAGAATTCATACGTTCCCTTGTGCAGCACCGTAGCACCGGTATATTGCTGTGGGCTGGCAATGGTGAGAGTGCCTTCGCCTGTCTTGTTCATAGATGCAGAACCGCTGATATATCCTGTGCCATTGATGGTGACATGGGCGTCAGAACGTACTACGACGGCTGTCTTTTCTGTCGGTTCTGTAAGTGTGATGACTTCATCTGTCGTCGGAGCTATGAGCCATTCGCCCTCTCCCTTGCCGTCAAAGGTCTCCGCATCTATGATGTCGGTCTGCTCAGGACGTGTCTTGACAGTGATTTCTGATGTGTAGTCAGACTTCTTGTCGCTCAGGAATGAACAGAGACGTACCTTGTATGCTGTAGCCGGCTTCAGGCTCTCGTCAGTAATGGTGTATGATGTAACACCTGCTCCAGTTCTACCTACTTCTACGTAGTCAGAACCTTTAAGCAATTCTATGATAAAACCTTCCTCATTGTCAGTAAAGTCGCTCCAGTTGATGGTGAGGCTTATCGGGGTAGCGTCAGCCAGCTCCGGAAGCATAGGAGGACGGAGATAGAACTGTCTGTCTTCTTTTGTTATGGAGTTGATATAGTTCTCAATGTTGGCATAGCCGTTGCTGGCTATCGTCATAGCATCATTGACACTGGGATTGGTGCCATTGGCATTCTCCCAGTCGTCTGGCATACCGTCATTGTCGGTATCGGTACGCTTAGTGCCTGCATACATCTTCCATGTCGTAGGAACACCGATGGGGAGTTCGTTCTCATTGGTGATGAGCTTGCCCTTGGTACCAAAGCTGAGAACCTCGTCAACCATGTAGCAGTCTGCTATGTCACGATATGGCAGTGAAGCACCTACATCCGGCAGCAGATTTGCTATCAGGTCATTGGCAGCCCATTTCTCCAGAGTAGGGTAGGAGTATGGCTGTGTCTGAGGGTCGCCACCACCGTTTCCTGTAAAGAGGCTGGGGTTGTTCACACCGTCACGATTGGAGTCTTGCCAATTGTCAGTGCCATAGAAGTGGAAGTCGCTGTTACCGCCTGACAGACCCTCGCCACCGCCGGCAGGACCGTTGATGAAGAGGTTGTTCTCTATGTTTACGTATGAAGTGCCCTGTGAGTCTCCACCCATGTTATAGGCATAGTTCTTCCAGTTATATACAATGTTGTTCACGTACTGGTTAGTGCCTTTTACCTTGAAGTTTCGTGTGGAGTTATCTACAAGCAGAATTCTGTAGAGTGTGATATTGTCTGCCTGCATCAGACCGCCTGCAGAGTGTGTCATCAAACCCTGTCCCACGATGGAGTTCATGAGGGTGATATTCTGTGGAGCTGTGCCTTTGTTGTCCCAGTTGACAGAGAAGTTCTCATCCTGTCCCCATGAGAAGGAGCAGTGGTCGAAAATCATATTCTGGCCATTGGCAATGCCTGCTGCATCCTTGTCCTTTGTTCCTACGGCCCCCATGCGGAAACGCATGTAGCGTACGATGATGTTGTCTGAACCGGAAAATGTGACACCGTCACCATACACTGTGATACCCTCACCAGGTGCTGTCTGACCTGCCACATACAGATTCTTCGCAAATGACATGCGTGAGTTGATTCTGATAACTCCTGCAACGTCAAAGACGACAATGCGGTTTGGCTGACTGACAGCATCACGCAAAGAACCACTGCCCGAATCATTGAGGTTGGTGACATGATATACTGTACCTGTTCTGCCACCGGTTGCAAAGCGCCCCCATCCCTGAGCACCAGGGAAGGCAAGCTGTTGAGCACTCATGCTGACACATATTGCCAACAGTACCAAAATCAGACTTAGCTTTGTCTTCATAGGTCTTCCGAAAAAATGTTAGTGTGTGAGTTGGTTATTTTTTGGAAGTTAAAATGGAATTTAATTCGCTTCGCTCATGGAAGTTAAATGCTCCGCATAGGACAATAGTTTTTGAGCTGAAGATTGTAATGTCCACGAACGTAGTGAGTTAACTTCCTGCGAGCTTGCTCGCATAACTCCCTATTCTACTTCATTTTATAACTCCAAGAATTAGAAATAGTTAGTTTATTTTTATCGGTTAAACAGCCTTAATACTCTTCCTCGTTGAAAACTTTATTTCGGACGCTTTTATGTTGATTATCAACCACTTGTACTTTATTTAACTATTTTTATCCAAACAAACCGTACCATCAGAGGCGATGTAGAGCGATTGCAAGGCAAATTGGACAAACAAACTCTTTTCCTAAAAAACAAGACTCCAACCATAACACCATTCTTTTAATCTAGCAATAGCAGTAGCATCACACAAAAAATCTTCATTAGGCAATGACAATATTCTAATCGGCACATGAGGTTCTATTGTTCTTAAGCACATACATGCTGATAGGTATTCAACTTTAGGTGTTGGGATTAACACACAAACACGATGGATTCCATGAAGTTTTAAGGTATATACTATAAAGAAGCCTCTATAGCGGTTATCTTGTGTTAAGTATATCCCATCTTGAACAGATACATTTTGAAAAGTCCATAGACGTTCCGGCAAGATAAATGCATCGGGATTCATTATCTGCTTTCGTAAACTATCATAATATGTGTCAGACAAGAAAGTATATCCTGTCCGAGCGAATAAAAACAGATAAGCATTTTTGAGTATTGCTGCTGAAGATCTGCGAACATCTTGCTTTAATGGAAAATCTTGTATATCTATTATGGAGTCCTCTAATAGAATATTGTCATGAAAATAATTCCATGTCTTGGGATTGTTATGTTTGGTATCTATATTTAACAACAAATCTTGGTTTTCACCGACCTTCAAAGTCCCATACAAACGTCCATCACCTTCTTGCATAGAAACTCTTCTGTCTGTCCCTGGCAAAAAAGCTCTTTGTTCTATTCTCTGTATAGATTCAAACAGATAGACATCAATATCTGACCCACAAGAACGGTTGCAGTCCTTACAAGTTAATGTTAAGGGGATACCTCCAAGTGATTTTTGGGGAACATGTTCCTCTGTAATTTCCTGTCTAACGCATTCTTTGCTAAAGGAACGCATACATAGTGGACAGATATAGTCAGAGTCTAAAGATGAAAGACCTGCATCTCTTAGAACAGCAAGATTCGTTAAAGAACGATTATAACACAGCAATTTATCCATAAGCGGTACAAAGTTACTTTTTTATATTGAGATAATCTTGTAAAATCATCGCTTTGCGTGTAATTTAAGCAATTTTTGCCTAAAAACGCATCAAATTGGAACTAAAATCGAGTTATTTGAATTATTTTGAGTAACGTTTGCAACGTATAGTGGCGACATGCCATATTTGCAAGACATATTGAAATTACGAAGCGTTATGCTTCTCTTGCTATAGGAAACCTGAGAAATTTCTTAAGCATCGCAAGGGAGTATGATGGTTCGCGCGTATAGCGTGGGCTGTTCTACACCATTCAAGATGCAAGGTTTTCTCAGGACCTCCTATAGAAGAGTGGGCGTAATCAGTGCCACGCTTCTGCGTAATAATAATTGTCCTTGGGAGGTGCTGACGGGACACGGATATTGGAATGGCTATGGCTGAACTGAAATTTCCTGTTACCAAAATTGACAATAATAAATTTCAAGTTGTTGTTGATATGGCGTTGTATGCCAAAGAAGCAATTGTTGCAGCTTGTTATAAGCTTACAGATCGATTTTTTGTTCATCAGCAAACAGAAGGAGATTCTGTGTGTGTAGTGTTTGAATCGAAGGATGGAAATGCTGTTTCTGAGGAAACTGTCAAGCAGTTCTGCAATGAACTCATTGACCAACAGGTTCGTCACAATACGAATCTGCAGTTTGGCCATATACGTGATTTGATAGTTGAGGAAGCATTTAAACCCGTGAATAAATGAGAAATTATCAGATACTGCCTTTCCGCTTCACCCACTTCAATGACTCGGAATACTTGCTGACGAATGACGTTGGCGAGTACATCTTTCTGAGCAATGAGGATTTCGAGAAGTTCATCAACAAGGAACTGGATGTGAAGTCAACGGTGTTCCAAGATATTGCATCGAAACAAATAGCCACGACCGATAAAGTGGAGGACGTTGTGAATATGCTGGCTACTAAGTTCAGGACGAAAAAGAGCATACTCCGCGATTTCACCAGCCTGCACATGGTGGTGCCGACTTTGCGTTGTAATTCCAGTTGTATCTATTGCCAAGTGGCTCGAAAGAATATGGACGACCACGAGGCAGACATGACAAAGAAAACGGCAAAGAACGTGGTAAAGACCATCTTCCAATCGCCATCGCCCTGCATCAAAATCGAGTTTCAAGGTGGCGACCCTTCGACATACTTTGAAATGGTGAAGAATCATGTGAAAGTGTTTTGAATAATCACAAGTAATTGTAAATCAATAGACAACAAGGTATATCCAAAATTGAAAGGTACAAAAAGTGTAATTTGCGATTTGCCGTTTTTGGTGCCAACACAAACAGTTTTTATGTCATTATAACTATATAAGATTTAACAACTCATTAAGATTAATTAACAGGTGAATTTTAGCCATTTTGAGCTTTTGGCAACTTTGGTGAGCAAACACAAGACTTTTTACCAGTCAAAAGAGAGAAGATAAATCATCAAAATGGGGGCATTTGTACCGACCTTGTACCTCGGTTGCGCTAAGTAGCTGTGTGACAAGGTCGGTTAATAATTCAAGGTCAACTATGGACAGCATTTCTGATTGTCAATCGTACCAATGTTTATGTGTCGCCAGACAGGTAATCTTTGGTTCATATTAATTGAAAAAGGTAGGGAAAAGAAAGGATGAGGTAACACTTTGAGGCAAAAAGGGGATTTCTTAGGCTGCTTTTATTCTAAAAGCTGGTCCTCACCGCTTTTTTCTTCAAAAAAGTTTGGCTATTCAAAATAAAAGCAGTACCTTTGCACCACGAGAACCCGCCAAGCCTCTTCACAATGCTTAAATCGGCGGGGCGTTTTGTTTTTATACAATGAGCAACAGAATTCCATTCCATGCTCACACGGGTCTGTCCCCCCTCTATGTTATGATTTTCGTTTGAGACAAAAAGCCAATGGAACAGCGATTCAATAAGTCTGACTGCGGCATCGACCTGCAGACGCTGCACGAGTTTTGCCAGCGGGAGGGCAAGATGATTGACTACCGCAAGGGCGAGCAGTTTGAGCGCGAGGGCGACCCGGCTCGGTGGTTTGCATACGTGGAGCACGGATGCTTCAAATATGTGACGCGGGGCCTGAGCGACGGGCGCGACCACCTCACGTGGTTCTCTTTTGAGGGCGAGTTCGTGGCCGACTGCCCGAGTTTTCTGTCTGGCCAACCCTCGCAGGCTACCATCGAGGCCATGATGCCTAGCCGTGTGTGGAGGGTCAGCAGTGAGGAACTGATACAGTTCTTCCACCGGAACATCAAGAACATGGAACTGCGCGCCCTTGCCTCCGAGCACATACTCAGCCAGTACAAGGCACGTTATCTGGACTTCCACTGCGCCACGCCCAGCGAGCGCTACGACCAGTTGCTCCGTCGCTGTCCCGGCATCGTGCAGCATCTGCCGCTCAACGCCATCGCCTCGTTCCTCAACGTCACGCCGCAGATGCTCTCCCGCATCCGCAAAGCCGCCTTATTCACGTAAAAACTCTGAAACAAGTTTCATATTTTCACCCTCGGCGACCACTTTTTGGGTCTCGCCGAGGCTTTTTCGCATGGTTTTCCGTAACTTCGCGACGCAAATCGTATAAAAAAGATTATTAGATTCACATGTTAGAACCGGTATTCATTACTTTAGTAGTAATCTTTGTCGTCTATCTTTTGTATCAAAGGAAGAAGCGGAAGGAGCAGCAGATGGGGGAGGAATTGGACGACCTCATCAAAGCCAACGACTGGCAGGGGGTCAGCCGTATATTGCGCAAACAACTTATCATCTGGGGACTCCTCGCTGTCATAGCAACGGCTATTGGAATTATATCGTTTATACAGGGAAAACCGAGATTTGGGATATCATTAGGAGCGGCATTTTTCATTTGGCGTGTTATCCAACTGGCACGGCTTTATCGCACTTCACGAGACAACGAACAATGGCTTCAAGAGGAAGCGGAAGGGCAACAAACAATTGAAGAACAGATAGCCCGTATACAGGCGATGTTGAGTGGATGCAACGTCACTCGCGTTAGAGACGGAATCACACCAGAAGCCTTGATGGAGATGTGGAAGGAGACCCGTGAGTGTGGAAAGCGGGAGGGATTCTGTCCTGTCCTACTGCTGGTAGATAGCAATTTCGTGGAAAGCATGGACGATGATACCGTTGAGGATAGAGAACGCTTCAGACAATGGCAGTACCAGATGCTCAACGCTCCTGTGGCTGACGGTCATACCCTGCTGAAAGAACGTTTTGAGAGTCTGAAATCGGATTATGAAACAGATTGCGACTGGCAAACAGACATTGTAGGTACTGCGCAGATCTGCGAGGCGGTGAACGACTTTTCCTCTTTTGATGGTCATTTCCTACTTGCCGAGATTCCTGTCAATGAGCCGTGGCAGATATTCGCCTACTTTCCTTTTGCCGGTTGGAACGACTGCCCGTCGGCAGAAGAGCACATGGCCGTAGCCAAATATTGGTATGAGAAATACGGAGCCGTGGTGGCCTGCATGACGACTGACACCATAGCATATCATGTGCCGAAGCCTGTCAATGCGGATGATGCTATGACACTGGCCGAGGAACAATTCGCGTATAGCGAAGACGTCCTGCAAGACTTCGGCAACCTTTCTACACTTGCAGAGATGGATAAACAATCTTCTGTTTGGAGCATCTGGTGGGATTAGCGGAGTTAAAATCGGGAGCTATGGCAAAAAGAGTTTCGACTATAATAATCTTTATCGTGGTGGTCCTGTTGACCTCCGCACAAACAACTCAATCTATGAAAGAAGACCATCAAGAAACGATTCCGCAGTATTCTTACACAGAAAAGGAATTGGAAAAAGTCTCGGCTTATATTGAACGACAGTACGGAGACTATGAGGAGGTGATGCACGAGATGGTGTCACCTGACATCCACTGTGACATTGTGCTCGTACCGCCGACAGATTTGTCACCCTATTACAAGTTAGTCACGATGGGAGCCGGGGCGTATAAGATGAATATCCCCAAAGAGTTGAAATCGACCATCTGTGACCGAGCCGAATATGTCATCTTCCTGCCCAAAGACTGGAATATCATCGGTGTAGACAATGAAGAAAACTGGTGGCCCATGAGGATGTTGAAAAGTGCAGCCCGGCTCACCGTGGATACTGATGATTATCTCTGTATTACACATTCTGTTCAGGTAGAAGAAGATGGAAGCCCGGTCGCGGAGAACACCCAGTTCAACTCCTTCGTGCTTATGCCCTCCATCGGCAAGGAAGGACAGGTGGTAGAGCCGCTCAAATTGAGTCTGTTCGGAAAGAAGGTGGCGTTTTACCAATTGTTCCCATTATACCCGGAAGAGTTGAAGTTCAAACTGGAACATGGTTTTGACGAACTGGTCGAATTGTTCCAGGAGGAGTCGATGGTCGTTAATACCCATCGCAAGAATTATTGCAAGGAATGAGTAGGCTGACGAGATAAATCGGGATTTACTATATGGATGATAATGCCATTGTTTATCTACTTTCTTTTGTTGGGGTAGTGTTGATATTCATTGAGTGGCTTCGTATTAGCCGTAAAAGGAGTATTCTAAGTATGATAATATTTTTGTCATATTCAGCTCCCCTTTATTATCTGATGATCTTTAAAGGACATGGAGGCGCCGCATTTACATGGTGGATGTATTTAGTTCTATTCACGTCAATCCATGAAGTTGTATTGCTTTATAGAATTGTTAAATCTTACATCAAGAATCATTGAAGCATAAATTCCATTATATATGAAAGAAGAAATACTTTCTCTACGGATTCTTTTACTTTGTGGCTGTGCATCCTTAGAAGCGAAAGGCGACTTGCGACGTCTTGATTTAGCTATTCGCGAGGCACTTGACAAGGAGGTATGCGTGAATGAACTGAAGGATGCTTTTGCACAGCTCTATGCCTATACGGGGTTTCCCCGTTCGCTGAATGCGCTAAACACACTGGAGCGTGTGCTATCAGAGCGCAAGTCTGTTGGGATAATAGATAACGAAGGAAAAACATTCCAGCGCCCTGCTATTTGGGATGATGCTAAACTGGCATTGCAATTTGGTACGGAGATGCAAACCCGTGACGAAGGTGGTACACCGTGGAACTATTCTTTTTGTCCACAGGCTGACTATTATATGAAGTCGCACCTTTTTGGTGATATATTCGCTTGCAACCAATTTACTCCTGCCGAACGTGAGCTTATTACTGTTTCAGCCCTCAGCGTAATGGAAGGTGTTACTCCACAGTTTGAAGGGCATAAGGAATGCGCTGTCTTTATGGGCAATACAAAGGAACAAGTGGATTATCTCTGTCGTTGGCTTGAAGAAAAATACAGTAGGCATCAATAGGATAACTTCCAATTTAGCGAACCTATATAAACTATTTAAATGAAATTAGTTCCAGCTATATTCTCTATTTGTCTTATTCTGATGGCATCATGCCGTCAGAATAAGACATTTCACAGTATTGATTCATTCCAAGGCTCTCGCGTTTGGGCACTTGCAAAACTTGTTCAATCCGAAGATACTGTGAATATGAGTGAATTTGTAAATTCAAATCCGTCAATTGATATAGATGAAGTGGATTCTAAATATCATAAAAATTTACTTATATGGTCTATATTTAATGGGCATTATAAATCCACTGAAGCTTTGTTGCGCTTAGGTGCGAATCCTAATTTTACTGCTTTTGATGGAACAACCCCTCTAATTTATGCCTCCAAGTATCTAACCTCAAATTATAAAACTGATATTAGATATATTGCTGCACTTCTACAATTTGGAGCAGATCCCAATAGAATAACTACGGATTCTGTTACGGGATTGGAAAGAGATGCTCTAAATGCAGCAGCAGTAACATCTATTGAATATGTAAAATATCTAATTGAAAAAGGTAATGCCGATCCATTTATGTCGGTGAACCATATATCACCTATTGAACAGGCTGTAATTCAAAACAAGTTAGAGATAGTTGACTATTTAATATCATCGTCAAATGTATCGTTACATATCCCGTCAGGAACATATGGTGGCGGAAAGACAGTATACAACATCTTAAACGACAAAGAATACCCTTCTGGCAGTCATCTATATTTATTACAGCAAAAAATCCTTACCTCTCAATGACTGGTATCTGAGTTTTTAGTGAATATACATAATATGTCTTTTTATCTTAAAATAAAAAATATGAAACAAATTAAGTTTTTCTTCATGTCTTCCATAATAATGGTTGTTCTTAGTAATTGCACTTTTGAAAACCGCAAAATAAACACACATATATGTTTTGAAGATTTAGACATACACATCCAAGACACATTGAGAAATCTGCCAATTGACACTCTGGACTGTTATCCTGATTTAATAGACTTAACAGGACACTATAAGTTAATTGCTGAAGAAATTGGGCCTTGGACTTATGCGCAAAAATTGGAAAATTGTGAAACTGGAAAATCTTATTGGTTCTATTATAATACCCCAAGACCTTTTATTGTTACGTCAAAAGAAATTATATTCCCTATGGAATATAATATTGTAACAAAGAGATTAGAAAGAACAGATATGTTTAATCTTATAAATATCAATAAATGAAAAAAGTATTATTTATAAATATCGCCTTACTTTTTATTCTTATATACGTTTGCATCTCTTATAATCATAGACAAGCTATTGTAAATACAGAAAGACCAATTGAAGACTTTTCTGTATTAGAAATTAATTGTAGTAGTGGTTATCGTGGAGGTTCTACTCTCTTAGTAGAATTTAATGCGAAAAAATATTATGTAGGAATAACTTCAAGACAATGTAAATCATTTACATTGGATAAAGTAAAAATATACTATGACAAAGAAAATGACAAGCTTTTTGAGCGGAATGAATTAACAATAAGATATATAGTTTTTTATTCTATTATTTATTTGTGCTCCTTTATTTGGTTATATATTATAATAAAAAAGAACTATAAAATAATTACTTTGGTCATGTTCAGCGTTCTATTTCTACTATGCAGTTGTAGATATGAATCCCAAATGATTGATAGCGGAAATGCTATAGTAAAACAGATAGA
>CADCAX010000012.1 GCA_902799455.1 uncultured Prevotellaceae bacterium | reverse complement strand
TCCAGATGTTCGTGAGGGTGGTTCTATCATCTCTTCACAGAAGGTGGGACCAAGCGTAGCAAAGGATATCACTTATGGTGCTATCATCAGTGTGCTCTTCGCACTTGTTGCTATCTTCATCTATATCCTCGTACGTTTCCGCAACGTAGCATTCTCTGTAGGTTCTACATGTGCACTTGCTGTTGATACTGTTACGGTGCTCGGTATATACTCTCTCTGCTGGGGTTGGATGCCATTCTCTCTTGAGATAGACCAGACTTTCATAGGTGCTATACTTACCGTGATAGGTTACTCTATCAACGATAAGGTGGTTGTATTCGACCGTATCCGTGAGAATCTGAAGATTCATCCAAAGTGGGATATACAGACAAGTTTCAATACTTCTATCAACCAGACACTGGCACGTACTATCAATACGTCACTCTCTACATTGTTGGTACTGTTGTGTATCTTCTTCCTCGGTGGTGATTCTATCCGCTCATTCTCATTTGCTATGATACTGGGTGTTGTATTCGGTACACTGTCATCAATTTTTGTTGCAGCTCCTGTAGCATACCTCACTCTCGGAAAGCATATCGAGAACAGATTGAAAAAGGCAGAGAACGCTGCATTATGCAAATAATATATTTACATGGTTTCTCATCTGCGGGCAGTACTGGTACTGCTACGGAGATGAGAAATCATTTTTATCCCCTCGGAGTGAATGTCATTTCTCCAGACATTCCCGTTATGCCTAATGATGCTGTTCCTTTCTTGCATGACTTTATTGCTGATCACAAGCCCGATTTGATTATCGGAACATCAATGGGGGCCATGTATGCTGAATTGCAGAAAGGATATCGTCGTATTCTTGTCAATCCGTCTTTTCAGATGTCGCGAACTCTGACCTTTAATCATCTTGGAAAGAATGTAGCTTTTCAAAATCCACGTCAGGATGGTGCCACACATTTCAAAGTGGATAAGGAAATGATAGCCCAGTTCAAGGCTTTGGAAACTGCGCCAAAGAAAGGTGGAGACAATACTCCACATGTCCTTTATGGTATTACACCAACTGAAAAGGAAATGGTATGGGGACTGTTCGGTGATAAAGACAGACTGGTGAATTTCCAGAAAGAGTTTCAAAAGTGTTATGGCAAGGAGCATTTTAAGATTATTGATGCGGAACATCGCCTTAACAGCATTGTCCTCAAGAAGGAGATAATACCATTGATACACCAGATATTGGGTGTATGACGCGTGCGTACATTATTATATTAGTAATATTACTATTTTTCTCATGCAACAGGCAGGAGCCGACGGATCAAGGTCGTACCTCTGCCTGTTGGGTTTATGCCATGTGTGCATGTATAGAACATGAGGCACGGCTGGTAGGAGATAGTGTAATCCTGTCGCGTCAATGGCTTTTGGCACGTGAACTGGAAGAACAGGCTCTTAGCGGAGAGGAAATAGCAATACGCAATGTGGGGCCTGAGGCATTACGGTTGATTAGCAGATATGGAATGGTTCCATATTCTTTTGAACGCTCCCATATAAATAATGGTGCGGTATTGATAAAAAAGATTAAGTTGCTGAGAGAACAGAATAATGATAAGAAGGTCTTATATTCACACATTGCAGACCTTCTACCGCGTTTCACTGTGGTTGATTATAATCCTCTTGAGAAAAATGCAGAGGGTTCATTCTATTACTATTCCATGCGCTATTCTCCGAAGCAATTTGCAGAAAGTGTGATGTATCGCATACACTATGATTGGTATGCTTGCAACAGCGAAAAAAAGCGGGGAGAGAAGTTTGTCCTGAAAGATCCGGATAACAGGCAGCAATATGAATATGTCAATATATCATACAAAGAAATGTATGAAAAGGTTATATCATCAGTCAGCTCAGGGCATGCTGTATACTGGGAGTATGGAAAGAACCATTCTTCCGGCCATGCAATGGCTATTGTAGGACTGAGAAAATCCAAAAAAGGTGGTGGAGAAAGCCTTGTATGTCTTAATTCCTATGGTACAGAGTGGGGACATAATGGCAAATGCATTATTAGTCCACAATATTTCATTGCATACACCTGTAATATAGGTGTATGCAGATAGAAATTCTTACAATTGTGCGCGGAACTTCGTAGGTGAAACACCCAGATGTTTGCGGACATAGGCTCCGAAATGCGAGATATTTGAGAATCCTAAGCGGAAAGCTATTTCTTTTATGCTATAGTTAAGGTCTGTGAGGTAGTAACGGATATCATCAAGAGTGTATTGTATAATCCATTCTGATGCTGACTTGTCACTATACTGCCTACACAGCATAGTAAGATACTTTGGTGAAATATTCAGTCGTTCAGCATAATAGGTTGCAGGCTGATGCTTTACTTCTACATTGGAAAGGATATTCAGGAATCTGTTGAATATCTGTTTGCTCAGCAATATGCGTGGTTCCTCTCCTCTACCATTGCTTGTCTCAAGAACGTCACACAATTCTATGAGCAGAGCTCTTATAAGAGTTTGGACTATTTCACGTGAAGAGCCATGATTTGAAGTTATCTTTGACCTAATGAGGGTATAGTACTGTCCAAAATCTTCCTTGCATGCACGAGACATTGGTATGATGTTTGTCTGATTTATATACACAGCCCTGTTCCATATACTGATCTTGTCTCGTAACAATCCTTGTACAACATGATTAGAGAGGCACAATAGTTTGCACTCAAAATCTTCGCTGAAAACGCAATGGTCTATTTTTACATTGGGAGGACAGAAAAGGATATCATCCTCTTTGATTTTAGAATCCTTGCCATTTACAGTCATAACAATAGATCCTTTAACGCACAGACCGATGAGATTTGTCATCGGCTTGATGGGCTTAATTTCCGATAGGTCACGTACGTTATCTAAAATAACGATATCCCCATCACTGTAATCAACCATTAAGTTCTTAAACTCAACGATTCCGTTATTGTTGTTTGGATTTTCAGTTGCCATATAAGCATGGTTTTGTGTTGCAATTGGTGCAAAATTAACTTATTTATCTATAATTACCATACTTTATGACGAAAAAAAAATGTTGAAATAGGTAGTGTTTTCTTGTATCCGTCGTTTATGTTACCATATTGAACACAGAAGAGGGCTCGAAAATATCCTAACTACGGTTATCATAATTATGTTCATGTTGTTTCTCTGTTTCTAAAAGTGCGCTATTATGTCCGTTGAGGGCTGCGAACGGGGCAAACTGAGCTGCTCTGTTCCACATTGACATAGGAGTATGTGTCTTGGAAACGTGGTGTGGTAAGTTTATGATGTCGTCGTAATTATCCATAACTCTTAACTCTTAGTTGTTAATTATTAATTATATTACGCTTTGTGTCCTCCAATTTGAGTGTTGCGCTCCTTAGCGGTTGCCCCATCCTCAAAATTCAATCCTCGTAAGATGGCATTTTTTCCAAAACGTTTTTTTATTGATATCTGAGTTTCTTGAATGCGACGTTCTTTATCCAGTTTCTTTTTTTCTACTTCTTCTTGTTTCCTTTTTTCTTCGTAGTCGACGAAAAGATCCAGTTGTACGATGCTCTTTTCTTGTATAGCTTTTTCTTCCGGTATAACGTTATTTACCGTGATGTTGAGTCGACGTATCAGCAGATTTTTAGCTACGATTTCATCATATAATCCAGTTATAGCTTCTGTTATTATTCGTATTGATGATGTAGGGTGGGGAAGATTTGCTGTACCATGAGCAGGCTTGGGAACCATTTTCCCATAATGGTTTGCCTTAATTTCTCCATGATAGTTGGCACGTATTTCCTCTTTAGAGAGGTTCTCGGCATCATATCCGACATATAAGATTATTTGGTCAGTAACAAGCTTTTGGGAAACGAGTTTCAATGCCATGCTATCAGCCATTTCCATGATAACCACACGTGCTTTCTCGTAAGTATAGGGTGAAGATAATACTTGTCCGCTACTGAAAGAATTCCTTTCAGGCCTGTAAGCTTTTATCACATCTATAGTGCATGGTTCCCATCCCCAGGCATGGTCTATTAGCAATTCTGCATTTACTCCGAAAAGGTTATAAAGTAATTCCTCATTGTCTTCCGATACGCGTGCCACTTTTCCCATGGTGTCAATACCATATCGACTCAGAGACTTTGCTATCCCATGCCCCACACGCCAAAAGGATGTTATGGGGCGGTGATTCCACAACTTTTGACGATATGTCATTTCATCCAATTCGGCAATGCGTACTCCGTCTTTGTCAGGGGGAGTTTTTTTTGCCATAATGTCCATCGCTACCTTTGCCAGATATAGATTTGTACCAATGCCTGCAGTAGCGGTAATACCTGTCTGCTTGAGAACGTCACGGATCATTTTGATGACAAGTTCGTGAGCAGTCATCTTGTAGCTGTCAAGGTAATCTGTGACATCCATAAAAACCTCATCAATGGAGTATACATGTATGTCCTCTGCAGCAATGTATTTCAGGTAAATGCTATATATTTGTGAACTGACCTCTATATAATGTGCCATACGAGGAGGTGCTGCAATATAATCTACAGCCCAATCAGGATGTGCTTTCAGTTCTATATCGGAAGTTGATTTACCTGTCAGACGATGCGATGGAACCGATTTTTTCCGTTGGTAATTAATGCCTTCTATACGTTGTATCACTTCAAACAGGCGTGCCCTGCCTCCAATGCCGTATTGTTTCAGTGATGGGGAAACGGCAAGGCATATTGTCTTCTCTGTCCTGTTGACGTCGGCAACAACAAGATTGGTGGTCAGAGGATCAAGTCCCCTTGCTACGCATTCCACGGATGCATAGAAAGATTTTAAATCAATGGCTATATATGTGCGTTTTTTTTCTTTCACATGGGACTTTATTTCTCGAA
Organism: uncultured Prevotellaceae bacterium; assembly: GCA_902799455.1. Taxonomy (GTDB): domain Bacteria; phylum Bacteroidota; class Bacteroidia; order Bacteroidales; family Bacteroidaceae; genus Prevotella. The sequence continues at coordinate 20,932 of CADCAX010000012.1, read as the reverse complement.
ATGTTGGTAGTCCTTTAGAGTGCGCCAATCGCCGCCCCACTTAAAACCGTGTTTCTTAAAAAGTCGATAAACAAGTCCGTCTTTTTTTATCTGTGGATTCTTAGCATAGCGTTTGCTTTCTGCGGGTTTGATGATATTGCCCTTAACATAAGGATTGTATAGGGGATTTATGTCTATGGCGAGTCCGAGGGCATGTTTGGAAAGACGTTTCTTAGAACCTGTCATAACACGATAATTATAGCATGATGTGTTATTTGCTGCCATGCTCTTATCATCGTCGCCATCATATTCGCTGATAGGACGCATGCGCTCAATCCTATATTTTGCCTTATACAGTTCAGCAAAAATCTCCTCTAAATCCTTCGCTATGCTTTTGTTGCATTCCAGAACACCTGTTGTCGGATTACCATCTTTGTCATAATGTGGGATATGTAGGGTGACAATATCCGCAGCTCTCTGTGCCAAACATGATATAGAGAGCAAAAGCATCAATATAAAGAAAATTTGTTTTTTCATTATATATTATCTCCTTTTACCATTTCCAGAAGTTCCTCACCAGTTAATCGATAGCTCAAGTCTGTTGACTTCAGAACATTATCTACCAGTTTCTTCTTACGAGCGTGGAGACGTTGTATCTTTTCCTCGATAGTTCCTTCAGAAATGAGGTGATATACAGTAACGGCCCGTTTTTGTCCAATGCGGTGTGCACGATCTGTCGCCTGTGCTTCAATGGCGGGATTCCACCAAGGGTCCATGTGTATTACATAGTTTGCGCGTGTGAGATTTAGTCCCAATCCACCGGCTTTGAGTGAAATGAGGAATACAGGACATTCTCCATTTTGGAATCTTTCCACAAGTTGTTGACGTTCCTTTATAGGTGTAGAACCATCTATATAGATATAGTGTATATGAGCTTCATCAAGATTTTTCTTTATCTGCGTGAGATAGGTAGTGAATTGTGAGAAGACCAGAGAACTTCCACCGCCCTCCATGATTGTCATAAGTAATTCTGTAAGGGCAACAATCTTGGACTTGCTGCAGGCACAAAGACGCAGTTTGGTAATTTCAGCCAAGGTATTGAAGGAAAGATTTTGATTTTCAGCATTATTTCTCAGTTCCTCTTCAATAAGGAATTGCGCCTTTTGACGCATAGCTTCATATTTAAGTTTTTCTTCCTCTGATAGTGTGACATGTTGATATATTTCTTCCTTGTCAGGCAGTTCTTGTGCCACTTTGTCCTTTGTCCTACGTAACATAAAGGGCTTTATCAGGTTATCCAGATTTTCCTGCGCTATTTTATCGTGTAGTTGTTCTATTGGCTGGATAAAGCGTTTATTGAAACTCTCAAAACTGCCCAGTAGACCTGGATTGACAAATTGGAAGAGGTTCCACAATTCACCCAGATGGTTCTGTACAGGGGTACCTGTCAGCATTACGCGATAGTCACTCTTTAGTTTCATAGCAACTGCAGAGGTCTTAGCACCGCGATTTTTGATGATATGTGCTTCGTCCAAACAAATAGTCTTCCATTGTTTATTAATGACTTCTTCTTTTACGCTTAGCAATAGCATATATGACATGACTACGACATCTTCAGCTCCCGCTTGTTTGATGGCTTCAGTACGATTAATCTCGTAATTGAGCATTATAACGTTGAGGCTTGGTGCAAAACGTGCAAATTCGGTATTCCAATTAGGTGTCACGGATGCTGGTGCAATTACGAGAGCCGGACCTTCTTTTGCTTTTGCAAGAAGTAAGGCAATAGTCTGTATGGTCTTACCTAAGCCCATATCATCGGCAAGTAGTGCTCCAGCTCCCCATTTATTTAGCCGCATCATCCATTGGTAACCTTCTTTTTGATATGTCCGCAGTGTTGCTTGCAAGGTTTCAGGAATATGTGGGCGGTATCTGCTGGCATTCTTTATTCGTTGGCGTATTTTTTGTAATTCTTCGTCACCTTCTAATTGTAGTTCTCCTTCAAGCATATCATTACTTAAAAGGGCTGCAGAGAATGGTGACATCTGTAATCGTGAATGATGCCGTGAAGCAATGGCAGCAAGTCTGTTAAGCTGCTGACGCAGTTTTTCTGATAAAGCTAAAAACTCTCCATCGCTAAGGCGGATATACCTTCCGTGACTTTGTGCCGAAAGTTCCAACAGTTGTGCCATAGAGAGAACCTTCTCTTGATCCACGTTTATGTTGCCCTCTATGTCAAACCATCCGTTTTCATTGCGTCGGATACTACCATTCCAAATATTGCTAATGCTCTTGGTTTTTATATTTAGAGATAAACCTTCGGGCCATTCGCATATTATAGTGTCCTGATGATTTTGTGCGTATTCCAACAGGGGTAAGAGATCATATATCCCGAGTACTATAGAGGTTTCACCATAGAGGGATGTTGCTCCAATAAAATCGTTGAAGATTCTGAGTTCACACTCCATATCGCGGTTTATGCGAGTGCGATTTTCACCCATTCCATCAATTATGACCTGTTTCCCACGTCCTGGCGTCAGACGCTTCTTTCCACCTTCCATGGCACGTATGAAGATTTCAAGGGCATAACGCTGTTTCTCCTGTTTGAGAATCTGTATTACTAGTTTCGTATCAGCATCTCGTATGGGTAATGTTGAACCTCCTTCCAACAGGTCGCTGTGAATTTCTAATCGTGAACCATCAGCAAAACGTTGCATACTGGCTTTAACGAGGAAGTTCTTTAGTTTTTCTTCCATTGACAAGGGAAAAATCTTCTCAACCAAGCGGTCGTAGTATTTTCTCTGTCTCTCACCAATGCGGATGAAGTTTATAGAAGTCCTGCCTCGGTGGCTGATGAAAATGCCTTGTTCTATTGCTTCGCGAGGTACATTACTGTCAACAGTAAAACCATTAGGTGTGCGAGTAACACGCATATACGGCATATCTTCGTTCACCTCGATAGAATAGTGTGGTGCGTATCTTCCTCCATAGAGAGGGGTTCCCTCCAAAATTTCTACCAGAACATCTTCTATCAAATAATTTTGTCCGCTAAGGCGTTTTCCTGCTCCCCATTGTCCATTCTTTAGCATTGACTGGATGCGTGTTTCAACAGTCCTGACACGGGTACTGGTCATGAAATATGCTTTTCTGGTTGGTGGAATAATTTCTTCTACTGAATTTTCCTTTTGTGGCATCTTCATTAACAGTGCATTCTCAATTAGGATATTCCAACGTATATGGATGTCAGAGAGTTCTGTTACCTGTGCCTCGGCATTTGTCATACCGATATATTGGAACATCATCTTTGCCATTATGCGGTTAATGTATTTTTTGCTGGTAAGAAGAGCCATGAGGTCCTTCTTTTGTTGTTTTTCTGTACTGGAGCCATACAGAATGCTATACAATACTTTTGCCGCACGTGTCAGGTTGTCTTCTTGCACTTTATTGATGCCCAACGCCTTCTTACGACCTTCATCACTGAATGTTCGTTTGGCAATGGTTACAAAATAAAAATTAACTATTTCCATTGGAAAGTATGGCTTTGAAATGGAATAGCCTTTGTCTTTATTATTCAGAGAGAGAGCTTTCTTGAGGTGTTCAAAACCTTTCTTGTCATTCCCTTGCAGGGATTCATAGATACCAGCTATGATGCGGTGATCTCTGTTTGAGGAAAGTAAGTAGTCAGGGGTCTTGCCATATGCTAAATAGCTATAGAGATCCAGTGTACACTGGATGCTTTCCTTCTGTTGTGTAATCTCTGTATTCTGGTAACCCTTTATTAGATTTGACAGGTGATATATGTCTGCCAACTCCCCTGTAGAGAAGAGATATCTTAAGGTGTTTTCAATAAGTCCGAAGAAATTGGACTTATTAAAGAGTAAAAGCAAAGGTGCAAAACGATAATCCAAAACGGCAGGAACGAGTGTAGCAAGATTCTTGCTGATGGCAAAATCGTCAATTTTTTCAATATTTACATGTTGATAGGAACTGCTTATAAATTCCCACAGCATTTTCTGTATAACTGTGGGTTGTAAATCTGGTCCCACAGCTTTCATGACTTCTATAGTTTCCTCTGGATTTTTCTCAACGAGATACTGCATTACTTTAATGAGTTTCTCTGGTTTTACGCAGTGATCATAGGAGTCAGTACGCCAGTTGAATGCATACTCATCAATCAGCCCCTGTGTGCAAAGAGATTTGATGAGGTGCTTTAGGTCCGTACATGGTCCCGTAGGCAGACTGTCCAGTATTGGAAAAATTCTGTTAGCCTGCGAGCCCTCTGTATCGTACAAGGCAAAAATGGTGAGCAGTTGGAGCTGCTGTTTATTAAGTGCTGAAAGCAAGAGCGTATGCTTTAATACGTTTTACCATTGCGAGAAGTCCGTTGGAACGGGTAGGAGAGAGATGGTCTTTTAGGCCAATGGCTTCAATAAAATGAAAATCTGAATTCAGAATATCTTTTGCCGGTTGGTCATTTATGACACGTATCAGCAAGGCTATTATGCCTTTTACTATCAAAGCATCGCTATCGGCCTGAAAATGTAGTACTTTACCTTTATCTCCATCAAAGGCATCGCATTGTATCCATACCCGACTTTGACACCCCTCAATGATATTTTGCTCTGTCTTGTATTTCTCGTCCAAAGAGTCCTGTTCGCTTCCGAGGTCAATAAGCAACTGGTATTTGTCCATCCAGTCGTCAAGGTCGTTGAACTCTTCTATAATTTCGTCTTGTATGTCATTAATAGTCATGGTCAAATTTATACTCCAGTGTGAAAAAGTTATATCAATCAATATTCTTTTACTAAAATAAACAATTTGTCGTTAGGTCTAACTTTGTCGGGAACGGCAATGCTTATTCTTTGTCCTTTTTTACCGGTTTGAACGGGTTTAAGGTCATAACGTATCTCTTTTACTTCGTCAATGAAAAGTGCTCCCGTAGTAGGGCCAGTAATGAGTAGTTTATCTCCGATGTTAATGTCATGTGCCTCGACCTGAAATTCTGCTACCCCTATCTTGGAGAAATATTTTATTGTTTTGGCGGCGTATACTTTCTTTTCTGTGGCCTTAGATCCGTATACTTCATTCCATTCTCCTAATGTCTGCCCTTGGTAATATCCATCCCAGAAACCTCTATTGAATACTCGTGCCAGTCGTTCGTCCCATTGGTCTTTGGCAGCTTCGGAGAAAATCTTGCCTATTGTTCCTGCTTCTTTGTCTGCCATTACGGCATTAATAGCTTCACGGTAGCATCTTACAACAGTATCAACATATTCAGGGCCACGTGCTCTACCCTCAATCTTGAAGACCTCCACTCCGGCATCTATCATCCGATCGATGAAACGGATTGTTTTGAGGTCTTTTGGTGACATTATGTACTTGTTATCGACGAGGAGTTCGTTTCCTGTCTCGACATCTTTAACCTCATAACTCCGTCTGCATATCTGTACACACTCACCTCGGTTGGCGCTCCTGTTGGCATTATGGAGAGAGAGGTAGCATTTACCAGATATTGCCATACACAGAGCTCCGTGACAGAACATCTCTATGCGTATAGGCTTACCTGAAGGACCACAGATACCTTCCTTCAATGCCTGTTCGTGAATCTCTTTTACCTGCTCCATCTTCAGTTCGCGTGCTAAGACTACAACATCAGCAAACTGAGCATAGAAACGCAGGGCTTCGATATTTGATATATTCAGTTGTGTGGAAAGGTGTACCTCCTGCCCCACTTTGTGGCAGTACATCATTACCGCTATGTCGGAAGCTATTACGGCACTGATATTAGCTTCTTTAGCGGCATCAATGATTTCGTGCATCTGAGCAATGTCCTCGCCATATATGATGGTGTTTACTGTGAGGTAAGATTTAATATTGTTTTCTTCACATAACTGAGCTATCTCACGTAGATCATCAATGGTAAAGGCAGATGCAGAGTGAGCACGCATATTCAACTTACCAATGCCGAAATATATGCTGTTTGCTCCGGCATTGATAGCAGCAGCCAAGGATTCCCTTGACCCTACGGGGGCCATTATCTCTAGATTTCCCATATTGCTCCGTCGGGAGTGTCCTTGATTATTATTCCTGCCTCGTTAAGGTCATCGCGTATTTTGTCTGATGTTGCCCAATCTTTGTCTGCTTTCGCTTTTGCGCGGATGTCAAGTACCATCTGCATCACCTTGTCGAGAGCTTTGTTCTCACCACCGTTTTCATTAGTATTGGAAAGTCCCAGAATATCCTCCGTCCATAAGTGCATTGTCTGTGACAGCGCCTGTAAATCGTCAGCACTGATTTTTGCCTTTCTGTCAACTAACAGATTTACCTGATGGCAAGCCTCAAAGAGTTCGCTGATGACAATAGGTGTCTGCATATCGTCATTCATAGCAGAATAGAGTTTATCGCTTAATCCTTTTACGTAGGCTGTTATTTCTGGGCTGGAGCCTTTTGCTGATTGTATGCGTTTCAGATCTTTCAGTCCATTCATCAGGCGTGCTAATCCTTTCTCTGCTGCTTCGAGTGCCTCAGAAGAGAAATCTACGGTGCCTCTATAGTGGGCAGAAAGAATAAAGAAACGTATTGTCATTGGGCTGAATGGCTTTGTCAGCAATTCGTGTTCTCCTTTGAAGAATTGGTCTAGGGTGATGAAGTTGTTGTATGACTTACCCATCTTTTGTCCGTTGATGGTAATCATATTGTTGTGCATCCAGTATCTTACAGCCTGATGTCCCATAGCAGCTTGTGCCTGTGCTATTTCACACTCATGATGTGGGAAGACAAGGTCCATGCCACCTCCATGAATGTCGAACTCTTCACCGAGATATTTCCTTCCCATTGCAGTACATTCGCAATGCCATCCGGGGAAACCATCGCTCCATGGTGAAGGCCATCGCATGATGTGTTCTGGTTGTGCTTTCTTCCATAATGCAAAATCAGCCTGATTTTTCTTTTCACCTACTCCGGCAAGAGTGTCACGGGAAGCATCCTTGATATTCTCGAGGGTTCGACCTGAGAGAATTCCGTACTTATATTCTTTGTTGTATTTCTCTATGTCGAAATATACCGAGCCATTAGAGACGTAAGCATAGCCATTGTCAAGAATCTCCTGTACCAATTGCTGTTGCTCTATGATGTGACCTGTGGCACGAGGTTCTATAGAAGGTGGCAAAACATTAAGTTTTTCCATTGCTGCATCAAAGCGGCGAGTGTAGTAATGAGCTATTTCCATTGGCTCAACCTGCTCAAGTCTTGCTTTTTTAGCTATTTTGTCTTCCCCTTCGTCAGCATCGTGTTCAAGATGTCCTACGTCTGTGATATTACGGACATAGCGCACTTTGTAGCCCAGATGCTTTAGGTATCTGAATAGGATGTCAAAGGTGATGGCAGGTCTGGCATGCCCTAAGTGAGCATCACCATATACCGTAGGACCGCAGACATACATGCCTACGTGTCCTGGGTTGATAGGCTTGAAGGCTTCCTTTTTGTGGGTGAGGGTGTTGTATATCAATAACGTTTGTTCCATATCTTTTTGTATTTGTGTTTCATTTAATTTTCTGTTTAAAAACTCTCAACTTTATTAGCTCAATTTCAGCATTTTGTTTATTGGTTTTACGGCTTCTTTGGCTATTTCTTTATTGATAGTAACCTCCGGTACTTCGTTGCGAAGGCAGTCACGTAATTTCAGGAGTGTATTCAGTTTCATATACTGACACTCGTTGCATCCGCATGATGTTGCACCTTCAGAAATCTCCGGTGGAACGGGTATGAATGTACAATCTGGACACATTCTTTTTAGTTCGTGCATGATGCCAGCCTCTGTTGCTACGATAAAGGTTGGAGGTGAAAGACGATTGACATTGTTTTCCTTCCTCATGTGCTTTGCATAGCGTATCATATCGGCAGTAGAACCTTTCACATCTGCCATAGCGAGTACGGGCGCCTTGCATTCCAGGTGAGCCATGACAATGGCTTCAGGGTTTTCTGCCTTAAGCTTAGCTATTGCCTCAACAGAAAAACGTTCATGAACATGACAGCCACCATTCCACAACTCCATATTACGTCCAGTTACGGAATTAATATAAGCTCCGAGGTTATAGTCTGGACCGAAGAGAATTTTTGCATCCTTAGGCAGCTGATCCACGACTTTTTTGGCGTTGCCACTGGTTACTACTACGTCGGTAAGGGCCTTCGTTGCAGCGGTGGTATTGACGTACTGCACTATAAGGTGTTCAGGATGCTCCTCTTTCCATTTGCGAAGATCCTCAACATTACAACTGTCTGCAAGAGAGCATCCGGCATCTGGGTCAGGAATCAAAACTTTTTTATCTGGTGAGAGAAGTTTGCAGGTCTCTGCCATGAAATGTACACCACACATCACGATGATGTCTGCATCTGTCGCTGCTGCTTGGCGGGCTAAAGCCAGTGAATCTCCTACAAAATCTGCACACTCCTGTATGTCACCTGTAGTATAGTAGTGTGCCAATATTACGGCATTCTTCTCTTCGCATAGCTGACGTATCTCTGCTTGAATCTCCGTCAGGTGCTGTGTTTTTTGAAGTCTTTCCATGTTCTTGGTATAAAATTTTCGCGTGCAAAGTTACAAAAAATCATACGAAGTGCAAAAGAAAATTAAGTTTTTATGCTTTTTCTTGCATTTTTCATGACTTAATTGTACCTTTGCACCCGCAATTAAAAAAAGCCCTTATTAAGGGGCGCACTATTATGGGGTTGACTGGATTTGACAGCGGGCCGGGATGGTGCGTAAGCATGCGGAGTTAAGACTGTGTTCTCCATAATCACGTCGGTCGACAATTTAATTGGCGAAACACGTTACGCTCTCGCTGCCTAGACCGAAGTATAGTAGGTCTGCTTAATTTCCGTGCAAGGCATGGAAACGGGACATCGCTCAGAGCCCTCTTTCCTGAGGCTTAACTGATTATAGCGGTGCAGAAATATCGGGAATAGCATAGGTAGGGCCTCGATAGCTGTGCGAAATTTTAGAGGATAAGGCAATACTTGGTGGTCCGGGTCTTGGTGTTGCACGAAAATGAAGTCCGGAATAAGCATGTAGAAAGCGTACGGTCACACCGTTTGGACGGGAGTTCGATTCTCCCCAGCTCCACTATGTTTTTGACTTCTATAGCGCGTTTAGGATTTATTTCTCGTCAAAAAACCTTAGAGCGGCATTTCGATGACCCAGAAATGTTGCAGAGGGAGGTTTTTAACCGTTTGGTGACCAAGGCAAAGGATACTCTTTATGGTCAGGAACACGACTATGAGCATATATTTCACTATGATATGTTTAGAAAACGTGTACCAGTAAACACCTATGATGACTTAAAGGGTTACATAGACAGAATGCGTCACGGAGAGTGTGACATATTATGGCCAGGACAGGTGAAATGGTATGCGAAGTCATCGGGTACAACGAACGATAAGTCGAAATTTATTCCAGTTTCAGCGGATGGCCTGAAGCGGATACACTATGCAGGAGGCACTGATGTCGTGGCCTTTTACTTGCAGAACAACAGTAAGTCAAAGTTGTTTGATGGTAGGGCTTTGATATTAGGAGGCTCACATTCCCCCAATTACAATCTTCCGAATTCGTTAGTTGGTGACCTGTCTGCAATATTGATAGAGAATATCAATCCTTTGGTGAACCTGATACGAGTGCCAGATAAGAAGACTGCCTTGATAAGCGATTTTGAGAAAAAACGCGAAAACATCGCAAGACAATGCCTTAATGCCAACATAACAAACATCAGCGGTGTACCATCGTGGATGATGTCTGTACTTCTGAGAGTGGTGGAGCTTTCCGGCAAACGCTATCTTCGTGATGTATGGCCAAATCTAGAGGTTTTCTTTCATGGAGGTATAGCATTTACTCCTTATCGCAGAGCATATGAGAAACTCATCTTGAAGGAGGATATGCACTATATGGAAACCTATAATGCCTCTGAAGGTTTCTTTGGTATACAAAATGATCCAGCATCATCTTCCATGCTCCTTATGCTTGACTATGATGTTTTCTATGAGTTTGCACCAATGGAAGCCATAGACGATGAAGGAAAACTGACAAACCCTGATGCTGTAGTTCCATTAGAGGGAGTTGAGATTGGAAGGAATTATGCCATGATAATATCTACGTCTTGTGGGTTGTGGCGTTATATGATAGGTGATACAATACGATTTACCTCGTTGAGACCATATAAGTTTGTAATTACCGGTCGTACAAAGAGTTTCATCAATGCTTTCGGAGAGGAACTTATTGTTGATAATGCGGAGAGAGGACTGCAATATGCATGTGAAAAGACTGGAGCGGAGGTTAGCGAATATACCGCAGCACCAGTATTCAGGTCGGAAGGGATGATTCCTCATCATCAATGGCTGATAGAATTTTCTAAAGAACCTGATGATTTGGAGAAATTTGCAGATATATTGGATAGCAGGTTGCAAGAACTGAATAGTGATTATGAGGCGAAGCGCTTCAAGGATATAAACATGATAAGGCTGCAGATAGTAAAGGCTCGTCCAGGACAGTTTACAGCATGGCTCGCCTCAAAGGGAAAACTCGGAGGCCAGAATAAGGTTCCCAGATTGTGCAACAGTCGCCAACATATTGATGAATTATTAAAGGCATGAAGAAACTATTTTTTCTCATAATAATTTCTACTGCAACTCAACTACTCGTACAGAGCTGTGCTCGTATGGGAGCCCCTGATGGTGGATGGTATGACGAGACTCCTCCAAGGGTAATTGGTGCTACTCCTGCAGACAAGGCTTTAAATGTTGATAACAATAAGATACGCATTTACTTTAGCGAGTTTGTAAAAATAGAAAACGTTCAGGAAAAAGTGGTGGTTTCTCCTCCACAAATAGAAGCTCCCGACATAAAGGCTCATGGAAAATATGTGGAGGTGAAGCTGAAGGATAGCCTGAAGGCCCACATGACTTATACCATTGACTTTTCGGATGCGATATCCGACAATAATGAGGGAAATCCTTTAGGCAGTTATACTTACAGTTTTTCCACGGACTCGCTGATCGATACATTGGAAGTGTCAGGATATGTTCTTGCTGCAGAGAATCTGGAACCAATAAAAGGAATCCTTGTGGGACTGTATCCGATTGATTCTACAGAAGTAAAGAGAGATTCGTGTAAAAACGATTCCCTGCCTACTTTCTTGAGGGTGTCACGTTCTGACTCAAAAGGAAGGTTCGTTATACGAGGAGTAGCACCAGGCCGATACACGGTCGGAGCTTTGCAGGATGTGGATGGAGACTACAGATATAGCAACAGAGGAGAGATGATGGCCTTTTCACATGACATTATCTCACCATCTGCATTTGGGGATTTTCGTCAAGATACGGTATGGGCTGATGCAGTACATGTGAAAGATATATTGCAGGTGCCTTATACCCACTTCTTGCCTGACAATGTAGTGTTACGTTCTTTTGAACATATATCTACAGATAGATATTTCATAAAAAGCGAGAGAAAAGAGGCAGATAACTTTACATTGTTTTTTACTGCACCATGTGCGAAAGAACCTCTTCCTCAGCTGAAAGGATTGAATTTTGATTCCGAGGATGCATTTGTCATAGAGTCTTCTGCAAAGGCTGACACCATAACATACTGGCTGAAAGATACGGCATTGGTAAATATGGATACTTTGCGGATAGAGATGAGAACATTCATAACGGATAGCTTGGGAATGCTGTCTGCTAGTATTGATACTCTTGAAATCCTTCCCAAAACACCATATGCAAAGCGTCTGAAAGCAGAGCTGAAAAAGAAAGAAGAGTGGAAGGAAAAGATAGAGAAAAAGTTGAAGAAACAGGAAAGATGGGCCAGAGAGCATCCTGATGAACCAGTAGAACCTATAGATACTGTTATGCCAGTGGCAAAATTAGAGGTGAAATATGATGTTCCCTCATCATTAGCACCAGATAAATATCTGAAGATAAGTTTCCCCAAACCATTGGAGAGATTTGATTCTGCTGCAATTCATCTGTATGTCGAACAAGATTCTTTATGGTATCGTTCACCATTCACCCTTGAAAGAACAAATGAAAGAGAGTGGGAGATGTATGCAGACTGGATATATGGCGCGGAGTACTCGTTTGAGATAGACTCCCTTGCTTTCATAGATATTTATGGACTGTGTTCGGATCCCTACAAAGCAGGTTTCAAGGTAGCTACATTAGAATCTTTTGCTTCGTTATTTGTGAATGTCAGCGGAGTTATGACGGAGGGAGATATCATTGTTCAGATGATTGATAAAGGTGACAAGCCTGTAAGGTCTGCTATAGCACAGAATGGCACAGCGGAATTCTATTATGTGCAGCCAGGTGTGTATTATCTGAGAGCTATTATTGACAGAAATAAAAATGGAAAGTGGGATACGGGAGAATATTTCGAGGATATACAGCCTGAAGAGGTATATTATAATCCTGAGCCTGTTGAATGCAAGGCAAAGTGGGATCTTACACGAGAATGGAATCTTACGGCATTGCCATTATATAAGCAAAAGCCTTTGGAGATAACAAAACAGCGTGCAGATAAAGAAAAAACAATACAACACAGAAATGCTCAACGTGCAGCGGAAAAAGGAATACCGGAACCTGTACAGAAGTAATTATTAATTTTGAATTACATATGCTTAGGCGATTTATATTTTTGTACCTATTCATAGCATTGCCGCTGTGCAAGATGGCAGCACAATGCACTTATGAGAATCGTGCTTTCAAGGGCAGTGAGTTGATTAATTACAACCTGTATTTTAACTGGAAGTTCATATGGATAAAGGCTGGTACGGCGAGTATGGTAACCCAACCTATTGTCTATAATGGCAAAAACGCATACCGCTCAAGTTTAGTGACACGCTCTTCCGAAACAGTGGATAAGTATTTTATGATGCGTGATACCATTATGGCATATTTCTCAACAGAACTGACACCTCTCTATTATCGTAAAGGTGCTCGTGAGGGAAAACGATACTATGTTGACGAGGTGTGGTATTCATACAACGGAAACAAGTGTACTACAAACCTGAAACATCTTACGTCCTCAGGAGATACATATAAGGAGAAATTTGTATATGACCGTTGTGTATCGGATATGCTGAATAGCTTCCAGCGCATCAGAAATCTTGATCCTTCAAATTGGAAAGAAGGACATATTGAATATCTGGATATCGCAGGAGGAGAGAAACTTGTCAATGCAAAGTTGATATACAGGGGAAAGAAAGAGGTAAAGGCGGACAATAAGAAAAAGTATAATTGTCTTGTATTGTCATATGTAGAGAAAGAAGATAAAAAGGATAAAGAAATAGTACGTTTTTATGTAACAGACGATAACAGGCATGTTCCTATTCGTCTGGATATGTTCTTGAGGTTTGGTTCTGCAAAAGCTTTTTTGAAATAAATGAAAAGAATACTCGTAGTATTAGTTGCTTTAAATTATTTTTTTCTCCCTTGTATATTAAAAGGTGGAATTTCGCGTGCTGATGAAGGAATGTGGACTTTGTACAACCTTCCTGATGCAGTATATAAACAGATGAGAGCAGAGGGCTTTATGATGCCAAAGGAGGCTTTGTATAATGACCTTACAAAATATTCTCTGCATTCAGAGCATGCTATTATTCCGACGCTTTCATCGGCTGTAGTGAATTTCTCTGGCTTCTGTACTGGAGAGGTGGTATCGCCAAAAGGACTGGTGCTTACCAATCACCATTGTGGCTTTGAGGCTATTCGCTCGCACTCCACTGTGGAACATGATTATATGAAGGATGGCTTTTATGCTGAATCATATGAACAGGAACTTCCCAATGAGAATATGTTTGTGGCATTTATGAAGAAACAGGAGGATGTTACAGAGAAATTACGACAATTGGGATTTGATAGTATGGATTTTTACAGTAAGGAATCCCTCATAGACTCTCTTGAAGAGGCGATGTCTTGTGAAGCAAAGAAGATAGACTCAACATACTATGTGGAGATAAATTCCTTCTTTGAAGGAAATTCATATTATGCCACGACATATCAGCGTTATTCCGATGTGCGTCTTGTTTTTGCTCCACCAAAATCAATGGGTAAATTTGGTGGTGAGACGGATAACTGGATGTGGCCAAGACAGACATGTGATGTCTCTGTTTTTCGTATATATGTAGACCCTCTCACAGGAGGTCCTGCAGAGTATAGCCCCAAGAATGTTCCAATGCTTCCCGATAACTGGCTGTGGGTGAGTACAAACGGATATAAGGAGGGAGATTTCGCAATGGTAATGGGATATCCTGGAAGTACTTCACGATACCTCAGCAGTTACGGAATAGAGGAGATGCGCAATTGTATTAATGACCCTCGTCAGCAAGTGCGTGGGGTTAAGCAGGAGGTCATGAAAAAACATATGGATGCCTCAGAAGCGGTACGCATAAAGTATGATAGCAAATTTGCGCAGAGTGCTAACTATTGGAAAAATGCTATTGGCATGAACAAATGCATTGATTCTGTCGGAATAGTAAGGATGAAACGTGAGATGGAGGCAAAGTTAACATCGTGGGATTCTACCACGTTGAAAAATCTTTATGAGAAACGTGCTGAGGCAATGCGTGCAAGTACTTTCTTCTCTGAATCATTCTCATATCGTAGTGGTAACGAACTTGCTGTCAGAGCTACCAAGTTCTATAACGGAATGCCTGTACTTGGTGATTCTACAAAGGTTAAGAAGCAATATCTGCAGTTTAAAGATAATAGTGATCAGTGGGATAGAGATCTCGATATAGAAACAATGGCGGTGATGATTGAGAATTACCGTTCTCATGTTCCTGAAAAGTATATACCTTCTTTCTATAAGCGTATAGATAAGGAATTTCATGGAAATTATCGTGCTTATGTTGAGGCTATATGGAATAATTCGGTCTTGATGAAGAAAAATGCCAAGATTCCACTCCGTATGACAAGGAAACTTCAGAAGGATCTCGGAATAGATTTCTCTATGTCATTAGTAGAAACGCTTGCAGACTTGAAGCTTATCATCGACGATATAAAGGATAGCATTCGTGAAGAAGAGAGAATATTGTGTGCAGAGAAACTGCGTGCTGAGGAGAATACTCCTCATTACAGCGATGCAAACTTCACGCTTCGTATGACCTATGGACAAGTGGGGGGGTATGTGCTTAATGGCGATGACTCCGGATATTACACTACTGCTAAGTCTATTAGGGATAAGATGCAGGTGGGAGGCGAGATAAGCGATTACTATGTGGAACCACGGGTGCGTCAGTTGTTTGATTCTGATGTTTATGGTATTTTGGACGATAAGGTATCAAATACCCTGAATATGTGCTTCCTGACCAACAATGATATAACTGGAGGAAACAGTGGCTCCCCTGTGCTTGACAGTCATGGACACCTTATTGGCTTGGCCTTCGACGGCAACTGGGATAGTCTTTCCAGCGATATATTCTTTGATACGTCTTTGGCTCGTTGTATAAATGTGGACATTCGATATGTTCTGTATATGATGAAGGCGTGGGGCAACGCCACACGCCTACTTCAAGAGATGGGAATAGAATAAATTCTTATTCTGCAGGGACAAAATCTAATTGTTTCTTTTCGACATTGGCCTTGGAGACCTTAATAGTTATAGGGTCTCCAAGATTGTATCTGTTATGATACCTGCGTCCGATGAGACAGAAGTTCTTTTCATCAAACTCGTAATAATCATCTTTTAAATCCTGCAGGCTTATCATTCCCTCACAATGGTTCTCGTCAATCTCGCAATATATGCCATAGCTGGTAAGTCCACTTATATGGGCTTCGAATTCCTCTCCCAGATATTGCCCCATAAATTCTACCATCTTATATTTGATGGAGTCGCGTTCTGCCATAGCAGCTGTCTGCTCCTGTTGGGAAGAATGCTCACATAATTCTTCATATTTATCCTCGTTGGCACTTCTCCCTCCCTCTTCGTAGCGGGTAAGTAGTCGATGTACCATAGTGTCAGGATAGCGTCTTATGGGTGATGTGAAATGTGTATAGTAATCAAAGGCAAGACCAAAGTGTCCGATATTATGTACTGAATATTTAGCTTTCATCATTGCCCTTAATGCTATCATCTGGATGGCTTTGCCTTCTGGTCTGCCTTCTATCTCGTCCATTAGGGCATTGACGGCACGTGCGGTGGCACCTTTCGTGCTGGTAGACTTCATCTTATAGCCGAACTTGGTGACGAAAGAACGTAGGGTCTCCATCTTTTGTGGGTCTGGGGAATCATGTATTCGATAGGGTAGGGTCTTTGCCTTTGCTGGCTTTCCGCTCTTAGATTTCTTTACCTTTCCTACGTGTTCTGCAACAGTCTTGTTTGCCAGAAGCATGAATTCTTCTATCAGTTTATTGGCATCTTGACTCTTTTTGACATAGCAGCGTATTGGTTTGCCTTTTTCATCGATATCAAAACGCATTTCTTCCCGATCAAATCGTACAGAACCGTTCTTGAAACGTCTTTCTCTGAGTTTTTTTGCTAATCTGTCAAGAGTAAGTAGTTGTTCGGAATATGGATCTTCAACTTTGTCGCGATTCATTATTCCTGGTCTGCTGCTTTCTATGACGGCCTGAACTTCTTCGTAAGCATAGCGACGATTACTCTTAATGACAGTATGTACGATGCGGTATTTCTTTACGTTCGCTTCCTCGTCAAGCAGGAAGATGACGCTATATGCCAGTTTTTCCTCATCTGGACGGAGTGAACAGATGTAGTTACATAATCTTTCGGGAAGCATAGGAATAGTTCTGTCAACAAGATATACCGATGTAGCACGTTGTTGTGCTTCCTTGTCAATGATTGAACCCTCTGTAACGTAATGTGAGACATCAGCAATGTGAACGCCAACTTCCCAAAGATTTCCTTCCTTTCTAATGGATAAGGCATCGTCAAAATCTTTTGCATCATGTGGATCAATAGTACAAGTCCATACATCCCTGAAGTCTTCTCTCTTTTCAAGTTCTTCCTTGGTAATGGTATCTGGTATTTTGTTTGCCGCATCCTCCACTTCCTTTGGATATTTATAAGGCAAGCCATATTGTGCCAAAATAGTATGCATTTCTGCATCGTTATCACCTTGTTTGCCAAGAATGTCAACGACTTCTGCAACGATACTGCGTTGTTCACCATCTGGCCATGATATCACTTTTACAACAGCTTTGTCATTGGTCTTGCCTTTTTTCAGCTTGTCCTTAGGGATGATGATATTTGTGGTAATATTCTCTGTTGGAAGCAGATAGGCAAATCCTTTGTCCACCTTTAGTTTCCCAACAAACTGGTCTTTCTTGCGTTGTATGATTTCAACTACCCGTGCTTCGCGGATATGGTTGCGCTTGCGAGCCATCATCATTATCTGCACCTTGTCGCCATTCATAGCAAACAAGGAATTACGCTCTGCTACGAAAATAGGGGTTTCTGAACCGTCTGGGATGACACTATTTCTGCCGTTTGCCTTCGCTTGGAAGGTGCCGACTAGTTTTTGGGTGTTATCAGCAAGTTTATAGCTGGTATCTGAAATTTTAACAAGAAAATCATCCCATGCCATCTCTTCCATAATATCTATGGCAAGCATTTTAAGGGGATGAGTATCAAGATGTAAGAGTTTAAAAATCTGTTTGAGCGAGAAAGTTTCGTTAGGATTACTTGAGAAGAAAGTCTCCAGTCTCTCAATCAGTTGTGATCTCGTTAAGCGTTTGCCGCCTTTCTTACTTCTAGTTTTAGCCATAGTTATCTTAGGTTTTATATTTTTTTCTTAAATTCAAATCTCTCTCTAATCTCTCACCTCTTATTCTTGTTCCATAAACTCTACTGCCTTTTTCACTTGCTTGTCATGCTGTATGGCACTGGCAATGCTACCTCTCTGGAAATAGTATGCTGTGATAATATCTTGTTCTACGAGTCGTTGTATGATTGCACGATTTTTGTCCAGTTCTTTTGAAAGGTTGTGATTCAGTTTTGTTTTTAATGCTTCGAATTCACCCTTAGCGTCATCATAATAACCTTCAAATTTTGCAAATTTCACCAATTCATCGAATTCCTTACTGGTTTCACGATCATATTTGAAACCACTTTTTAGTACAGTTTCTTTAAAATCTTCCCACTCTGCATCGGTAAGGTGAAAATCTTCAGCAGGTGCTATTTTCTTGTGTTTCTTGATATAGTCAACAGTCCAGTGGAATTCAACCTCTGTAGAATCAAGGCCTGAGCCGCAAAGATATGCTGCTATATTTGGTAGAGAATCGTTGCTTACCTCAATGTCTGGTTTAACGCCTATGCCTTGTACACATTCTCCTGCAGGTAGGTAGTATTTTGATGTTGTTACCTTGAGGGAAGCCTCATGTGGCAGGTCGATAGGCTGTTGCACAAGCCCCTTGCCGTATGTTTTCTTTCCCAGGATAGTCGCTCTCTTCAGGTCTTGCAGGGAACCTGCTGTTATCTCGCTTGCAGAAGCGCTGTTCTCATTCACAAGAATAACCACAGGCATAATGGTATCTAGTGGCTCCGATTCTGTTTTGTATTCATTGTTTGAACGTGCTATTTTACCCTTGGTGGTAACGATTGTAACGCCTTTCGGAACAAACATATTCACTATTTTTATAGCTTCTGCCAGAGCTCCACCGCCATTATTCCTAAGGTCGAAGATAAGTTTTTTCATACCTTGTCCTCGCATCTCCACTAAAGCTCTCCTGATATCCCGTGAACAGTCATCTGTAAACTGTGTCAGTAAGAGATAGCCGATGTCGTTTGAACCTTTCAGTAGCCCATAGTATGGTACACTGGGCAGTTGTATGGCTTTTCTTGTTACTTTCTTCTTGTATATCTTGCTGTTGCGTTCTATTTTTAAAGTGAAACTGGTACCCGCTTCTCCACGTAAACGACTGGAAACGTAATCTACCTTCTTACCAATCATTGAGGAATCATCAATAGCAATGACTTTGTCACCTTTTTGCAGTCCTATGATAGAGGCAGGCATATTCTCATATGGCTCGTCTATGACGATGCAACTGTCTCTAAGGTCTTGTTTTATTATTGCTCCTATACCAGCATATTTTCCTGTCAACATAGTTTTCAGGTTCTTTACCTCGTTAGCAGGATAATATTCCGTATATGGATCAAGAGAACGTAGCATTGCCCTTATGCCAATCCCTACTGTTTTGTCTGGGTCTAGAGAGTCCACATACATCATATCGAGATTCTTGTATATGGCAGAGAAGACCTCGAGATTGCGCATAACGTCGAAATTATGATTCTTGACGGCAGACTTGTTGTCAGCATAAACGATGCTGCTAACGGAACAGAGAAGAACTATGATTGTATAGAATGTTTTTTTCATAACAGTTGCAAAAGTAATATTAAGTTATGAATAATGCAAGAAAAAACGAAAAAAAATAATAAAAAAAGAAGAGTCAACTAGTGTGACTCTTCTTATGCGCTCCCTCTTGGGCTTGAACCAAGGACCCCCTGATTAACAGTCAGATGCTCTGACCAACTGAGCTAAGGAAGCATTTTTTTATGCAATTTTTTCGAATTGCGGTGCAAAGGTACAACGAAAAACTGAAATCTCCAAATTTTTCAGCGAATTTTTTTACTTTTTCATGCAAAAAACCCAAAAACTACCCAAAATCACTTCGACATTATCTCACAGATTCTATTTTGTAATGTTCGAGCGTAAGGTTTGTCATAACAATTATTAATAAGGATAGAAAAGGCAATATCATGTCCATTTGATGCCGTTAGATATCCGCTTAACGTTGATACTCCATTAAGAGTTCCCGTTTTTGCATGTACATTATTGTGGGCCATTCCGTTCGTCATTCGTCTTCCCAAGGTACCATCAACACCTGCTATGGGCATGTTGTCATATAGCAAATGATAAATATTCTTGTCATTATAGACATATCTCAAAAGATCTATTTGTGATTGGGCTGTTGACTTATTGGAGTGTGACAATCCGCTACCGTCAATGATGTTGTAGTAGTTATACTTAATATCCCATTGACATTCTTCTGGTCGATATCTTTCACGGATTTTACTTACCATCTCCCGTACTACATCTTTGCATCCGTCATATGACCAGTTTTGATCATTCTTTACGAGATTCAGCAACATCGATTCTGCATATATATTATCGCTGCTTTTCAACATGCGATTCATAACCTTCAGCAGGGGAGTGCGAATATATCCCAAAGGATATGTCCCTCTGTCAGTAGTGTTCTCTTTCCCCCAAGTCAGGGACGATGAAAACTTTACAGTATCTGAAGCAAGTAGTCTTGCTACCTGTGGTGCAAAATTGTCCTCTGCAAGACGTATGTGCTGTGTCTTCTCATTAATACATAGTATGATGCCACCATCGATGGAATCATAACCCATCGCTATTATTTTGTCCTTTATGGCTCTCGCTCCTTCGGCTGTCAGAGTCGGATCACAGTTGGTGTTGATGTATATATCCCCTTTTAAAAATAGATTTCCTAAAGTGTCCATTGCCTCCTCTCCATTGGTGGTGATACTTGTCAGAAAAGTGAAATCTTCACCATATGTGGAGAGCATGGCCGTTGCTGTGTAAAGTTTCTGGGTGCTGGCAGGAATCATCATTCTGTCTGCGTTCCACTCATAAAGTGTAGAATCGGCTGTCAAGTCATAGATGCAACATCCGATGGAAACTTTTTTGGTTTTTGAAAGTAGTTCTTCTACTTCTGTCCGTAAATCCTCTTCCCAACTTTGGGCATTCAGACTTAGCGCTAGAAGAGAAAGTAGCAAAATGGAGAATAATCTTTTATTCATACTTTAAAAAAGAAAAGGCATCACTCATATCGAGTGGTGCCTTTCGTGGGCCATCTAGGGCTTGAACCTAGGACCTCCAGATTATGAGTCTGTTGCTCTAACCAACTGAGCTAAAAGCCCGTGCTAACGTGG
>CADCAX010000011.1 GCA_902799455.1 uncultured Prevotellaceae bacterium | reverse complement strand
TTGAAAACAAATGTCCGAGGCATCTGGATGATACCTCGGACTTGTTGTACGACAGTTGTCGCACCTCAAATAACAACCTTATTACCTATTCTTCTTCGTTAGAGGCATTCTCTGCTATGAGCTGCTGCTGCAGGTCGCTTGGCATGAGCTCGTAAGATGCGAAGCTGGCATTGAAGCTTGCACGACCTCCTGTGAGAGAACTGAGGGCTACAGAGTAGTTGGACAGTTCCTTGAGAGGTATCTTGGCCTGAAGCTTCTGATAGCCGTTCTCCATATCCATACCCATTATCATGGCACGACGGCCCTGAAGGTCGGACATTACATCACCTGTCATGTCGGCTGGCACATAGACCTCGAGGTCGTAGATAGGCTCCAGAATCTTTGGATTGGCCTTCTTGAACGCCTCTGAGAACGCATTGCGCGCTGCGAGCATGAATGACAACTCGTTAGAGTCAACTGGATGCATCTTACCATCATATACTATTACGCGTACGTCGCGTGCATAAGAGCCTGTCAGCGGACCACGTTCCATCTTCTCCATGACTCCCTTGAGGATGGCTGGCATGAAACGCATATCGATGGCACCACCGACAACGGTATTGATGAATACGAGCTTACCACCCCACTCCAGATCAACCTCTTCACGGGACTTGATATTCATCTTCACATCCTGACCATTGAGCTTGTATGTGGTAGGATCTGGCATACCGTCTGCGTATGGCTCTACGATGAGGTGTACCTCACCGAACTGGCCTGCACCACCTGACTGCTTCTTGTGACGATAGTCGGCCTGAGCACTCTTGGTGATAGTCTCACGATATGGGATGCGTGGCTCAAGATATTCTACCTCAATCTTATCGAGGTTTTCAAGACGCCACTTGAGGGTACGCAGATGGAACTCTCCCTGTCCATGAACAATTGTCTGGCGAAGTTCCTTTGACTGTTCAACAACCCATGTCGGGTCTTCCTGACGCATACGGGTGAGGGCTCCCATCATCTTCTCGGTATCGGCTTCCTTCTTTGCCTTGATGGCACGAGAATACTTGGAGTTAGGATACTTCACGAAGTCGAAGCGATTCTCGCAGTCCTTGCCATTGAGGGTATTGCCTGTCTTGACATCCTTGAGCTTCACGGTACAACCGATATCGCCTGCTACCATCTCGTCAACAGGTACACGCTGTGCTCCGGCACAGGTGAATATCTGTCCGATGCGTTCCTTTGTTCCTCTGTCAGCATTTGTGAGGTCGTCACCTGCCTTTACCTTGCCGCTCATAACCTTGAAGTACTGTACCTCACCGATGTGGGGCTCAACACCTGTCTTGAAGAAATAGAGAGAGGTAGGCCCGTTAGCGTCAACCTTCACTTCCTCACCACGTGTGTTGTGAACCTTTGGCATTTCGTCAACGAAAGGTACTACATTGCCCAGGAACTCCATAAGACGGCGAACACCCATGCACTTTCCTGCACATACGCAGAAAACAGGGAAGATAGAACGTGTTACGAGGCCCTTACGGATACCTTCACGCAGTTCGTCTTCTGACAGAGTCTCTGTCTCGAAATATTTCTCCATCAGGCCTTCGTCATTCTCGGCTGCTGCCTCAACGAGTGCCTTATGCATCTCCATAGCCTTATCCTTCTCTTCTGCCGGTATCTCCTCAATAGTAGGAGCACCACCTTCAGGACCCCATGAATACTTCTTCATCAACAGAACGTCGATGAGGGCATTGAAGTTAGGACCTTCATTGAGAGCTGGATAGGAATAACCTTCGGACCGTAGATATCTTTCAGCTTTTCGAGAGTGCCATGATAGTCGCACTTCTCACCGTCAAGCTGGTTGACAAGGAAGATGACCGGCTTCTTCAGTTTCTCGGTATAGCGGAAGTGGTTCTGTGTACCTACCTCTGGACCATACTGGCCATTGAGCAGAATTACACAGGTATCTGTCACCTCCAATGCTGTGAGGGCTGCTCCGACGAAGTCATCACTTCCCGGACAGTCTATCATGTTCAACTTCTTGTTGTTCCATTCTACATTATATACAGTAGAGAAAACTGAGTAACCATACTCCTGCTCTACTGGGAAGTAGTCGGAAACAGTATTTTTCTGAGTGATGCGACCACGTCTGCTGATAACGCCTGCCTCATAAAGCAGACTTTCTGTCAGAGTGGTCTTACCTGAGCCGTCATTGCCAAGGAGGGCAATGTTCTTGATTTCGTTTGTTTGATAAACTCGCATAGTTTTTTATTATTTAGGTTGATATATTAAAATGGTTTCAAGTTTTAAGTTTCTTCGACTAGCGAAGCGGCAGAGCCGATTACAGGTTTCAAGACCTTAGACCTTTGACCCTTTAAAAAGTGTCGCGAATGCAAAGATACGTTTTTTTTCTGAAAGCACAAATAATTTCACATTTTTTATAAATAAAAAAGTTTACAGTTTACTGTTTACTGTTTATTTTCTTCACAGGAAAGGTGAAATAAGTGTCGGGGAATGGTTCATCCTTCAAGGTGAAGTGCCACCATTCCGTATCCACCGGCTTGAAGCCGTGCGCCAGCATCGCACGACGCAGTATCATACGGTGTGCGAACTGCTCGGCTGTAATGCTGCGACCAGCAGGTGACTTGTGGTTATCACCTGTATATTCTCCCGTCTCAGGATTGCCACAGAAATCAGGATGGCTCTCTGGACCGAACCAGTCGAAGGTGCCACCCATATCCAGTTCCTTCTCTGTCTTCATATCAAACAGCGTCAGGTCAACCGTTGAGCCACGAGTGTGACCACTCTTCTCTGCTATATATCCCTGCGGGAAGAGCACCTTCTTGTCGAGGTCAGGATAGAAATATGGCTTCATCTCTGTTGCATTCAAGTCTGCTGCCCAACGCACAAAGTGGTCAACAGCCTTTTGGGGGCGGTAGGCATCATATATCTTCAACCTGTAGCCCTGCTTACACAACTCATCGCTGACAACCTTCAGGGAGTCGGCAGCCTGACGGGTAAGCAACGCAGTAGGCTCCTCATAGCCGTCAATACGCTGACCCACAAAGTTATAAGTGCTGAAATAGCGTATCTCAAGAATAGCATCAGGAACAACATCCGTGAGGGTTACAAACCGGCTGTTGTCATCAGTAGGACTGACCACAGCGGCAGAACCGGCCTTTCCGCCATTACAACTTGTCAACACACCCGTGCCACAAAGAAAAAACAGCGTGGCAACAAGTATCCACAGTCTTGTCTGTTTCATTATTGTTTGTCTGTCTAGGTTATTTTGAGGGCCAAAGGTACGATTAAGTTATGAATAATGCAAGAAAATAAGAATATTTTTTTCTTGGCATTATCATGACGGAGTATCTTCGACGAAGTCAAAGGTACAAATAATGAGGTAAAAAACCAAGAAAAAGCAAAAAAATTTGTTTAATTGAAAAAATATTCGTACCTCTGACTTTGTCGAAGGTACTTTCGTTCGAAAATTCAAGCAAAAATGAAAAAAATTTCCTTTTTGTTTGGTATTTTGCTCACTTTTTCGTACCTTTGCGGCCTGAATGTCCGGTTTCGAGATGCTTGATATTGACCTGAGAGCTATGACAGAGGACTCGCAAGAGTTCACTCTGGTGCTTGATGACAGATATTTCCAAGCTCTTGACGATGCTGAAATACAGCATGGAACGGTAACAACGACAGTGCTCATCAGCAAAATGCCGTCTGAACAGTTTGCCTTATCATTCACTATTGAGGGCAACGTCACTATTCCGTGTGACCTTTGTTTGGACGATATGGAGCAACCCGTAAAGGGACAATGCCGTTACATCGTAAAGCTGGGCACCGAGTCTGGCGTTGATGACGAGGTGATAGTGGTGGATGAGAATCAAGGCATCCTCTCACTCCCTTGGATAATCTACGAGACAATAGTATTGGCAATACCCATCAAGCACGTTCATGCACCTGGAAAATGCAATGCTGCGATGACACAAAAGCTCGAAGAGCTGTCAGCCACCCGAAGTGGTGATGAGGATGCCGCTATCGACAACGATGATACTATTGACCCACGCTGGGCAGCATTGAAAAAGTTTAAAGATTAAAGTTTAAAGTTTAAAGTAAAATTATGGCACATCCTAAAAGAAGACAGTCAAAGACTCGTACTCTCAAGCGTCGTACTCATGACAAGGCTGTAGCTCCTACACTGGCTATCTGTCCTAACTGTGGAGCTTACTATGTTTACCACACAGTATGTCCTACATGCGGTCAGTATCGCGGAAAGCAGGCTATTGAACAAGCAGAGGAAGCATGAGTAAAGTAAATGCTGTAATAACAGGCATTGGCGGTTACGTTCCTGAATATATCCTTACCAACGAGGAATTGTCTCGTATGGTAGAAACCAGCGACGAGTGGATATACACTCGCGTTGGTATCAAGGAGCGTCGCATTCTGAACGAAGAAGGTTTGGGATCGGCATATATGGCACGTAAGGCGTGTCGCCAATTGTTGGCAAAGACACAGGTGGACCCACAGACAATAGACTGCGTCATCTGTGCTACTACAACAGGCGACTACCACTTCCCTTCTAATGCCTCTATAATCATAGGAAAACTTGGACTGAAACATGCCCACGGCTTCGATGTTTCATGCGCATGCTGCGGATTCCTCTATATCCTTGATATGGCATCAGCCATGATACAATCCGGACGCTATCACAGAATAATATGTGTAGCAGCTGAGAAGATGTCATCAATGGTTGACTATCAGGACCGTCAGACTTGTGTTCTGTTCGGCGACGGAGCAGCAGCTGTAATGGTTGAAGCAACAGAAGAAGAGGGCGTCGGTTTCCAGGATTCTTTCCTCAGGACTGATGGTTTAGGGCTCCCATTCCTCCACATGAAGGCTGGTGGCTCTGTTTGTCCGGCATCTCACTATACCGTAGATCATAGAATGCACTACGTCTATCAGGAAGGACGCACAGTATTCCGCTATGCTGTCACCTCTATGGCTGACGACATACAGGAAGTGATGAAGCGCAACAACCTCACTATGGAGGACGTCAACTGGCTCATACCACATGAGGCGAATATGCGTATCATCGAGGCTGTCGCAAAACGTCTTGAAGTTCCGATGGACAAGGTTCTCGTGAACATAGAACATTACGGCAATACCAGCGCTGCTTCTATTGCTCTTGCTCTGTGGGACTTCGAGAAGAAGCTCAAGAAGGGTGACAATGTCCTTCTGACAGCTTTTGGTGCAGGCTTCGTACATGGTGCAAGCTTCTATAAATGGGGCTATGACGGTGACAAGGTCGGAAAAAATGCATAAAGCAGGTTTTGTAAATATCGTTGGTAACCCCAACGTCGGTAAGAGTACGCTCATGAACCAATTGGTTGGTGAGCGTATTTCTATTGCCACCTTCAAGGCACAGACAACACGCCATCGCATCATGGGAATAGTGAATACCCCAGAGATGCAGATAGTATTCTCAGATACTCCAGGTGTGATAAAGCCGAACTACAAACTGCAGGAGTCGATGCTTGCCTTCTCAGAGTCGGCCCTGACAGATGCAGACGTTCTGCTGTACGTGACAGACGTAGTGGAAGAGCCTGAGAAGAACAAGGAATTCCTTGACAAGGTGGCAAAGATAAGCCAGCCTGTTATTCTGCTCATCAACAAGATAGACAGCCTCACCTCCACCCCCTCTTCTAAGGGCGAGGAGAGCAGTCAGTCTAAACTGGGAGCAATAGTAGAAAAGTGGCATAGCTTATTGCCAAACGCAGAGATATTGCCTATCTCGGCAAAGAACAAATTCGGCACAGACATTCTGCTGAACCGCATAAAGGAACTGCTCCCCGACTCTCCCCCATTCTTTGACAAAGACCAGCTGACAGACAAGCCGGCACGTTTCTTCGTCACAGAGATTGTAAGAGAAAAGATTTTGCTTTATTATGACAAGGAGATACCTTACTCTGTTGAGGTAAGATGTGACTCGTTCAAGGAAGATGACAACCGCATCCACATCATGGTGACCATCTTCGTAGAGCGCGATTCACAGAAAGGTATCATAATAGGTCATCAGGGTGTTGCCATCAAGAAGGTAAGCACAGAAGCCCGCAAAGCACTTGAAAAGTTCTTCGACAAAAAAATCTACCTTGAGACATTCGTCAAAGTAGATAAGGACTGGCGCTCCAACGAGAAGGAACTCAACGCATTCGGATATAACCCGTCGTAAGAAGGTAGTTCTTAGTTCCTAGTTTCTAGTTTCTAGTTCCTAGTTTCTAGTTTCTAGTTCCTAGTTTCTAGTTTCTAGTTCTAACGACTAACATCTAACAACTAACAACTAACAACTAACGACTAATGACTAACAACTAACGACTAACTTTCAACTGTCAACTATAAACTTACCACTGCCTCTAAACTATAAACTATAAACTATCTAAGGTACCACACATCATCTTTCAGCACCATCGGAACGAGTACTTCTTCCTTGGTACTGTCAGCAAATCCTAATGATATATATGCTCGCGCTGTGACAGCCTCTATCTCGTCGCTGCCAGGTGCTTTCAGAGTATCTACCTGAGCACGAATGGCCTTAACAGAACGTATGCCATGATGTTCGTCCTGCATACGTTCCATATACATCTTGGCATTGAGCACCAACTGCTCCTTATAATCGGCAGGGAGAGAATCCTGACTTATTACTGTGCTTTCAACAAAGCCTTCGTAATCACCTGCCACCAACTGCTCATAATACTTCTTGGCTGTAGTCATAGCACGCTGTTCCTGACTGACGTCAGAGGAGCATGCAGCAATTCCCATAAGGGAGAAAATGACACCCAATATAATTAAACTCTTATTCATTTACTTCTGACGAACAAAAACATTTATGGGAGTTCCTGTCAACTTCCAGTGATCACGCATCTGGTTCTCAAGGAAACGCTTATACTGCTCCTTCACATACTGAGGCAGGTTGGCATAGAATACAAAGGTAGGTATCTGTGTATCAGGCACCTGTGTGCAGTATTTTATCTTGATATACTTACCCTTGATGCTTGGCGGAGGTGTTGCCTCAATGATAGGAAGCATCACTTCATTCAGCTTACTGGTACCGATACGCACCTTTCTATTGAGATATACCTCTTTTGCTGTCTCAAGAACCTTGAAGATACGCTGTTTGGTGAGTGCAGAAGCGAATATAATAGGGAAATCGACAAACGGAGCCATCCTCTCTCTTATGGCAGCAGTGAAGGTATCTATTACTTTCTGGTCTTTATTCTCGACAAGATCCCACTTATTGACAACCACCACGAGCGACTTCTTGTTTTTCTGAATCAGCTGGAAGATATTCATATCCTGAGCCTCGATGCCGCGTGTAGCATCAATCATCAGGATGCAGACATCACTGTTCTCAATGGCACGGATGCTACGCATTACGCTATAGAACTCCAGATTCTCGCTAACCTTGTTTTTCCTGCGGATACCGGCAGTATCAACAAGATAGAAGTCGAAGCCGAACTTATCATACCTTGTATATATAGAATCGCGCGTAGTGCCGGCAATATCTGTCACGATATTCCTATCCTCCCCTACGAAGGCATTTATGATGCTCGACTTTCCTACATTCGGTCTGCCGACAACTGCAAAGCGTGGGATATTCTCCTCTGCGTCATCCTTCTTGTCGAGAGGCAGTTTCTCAATTATCATATCAAGCAAATCTCCTGTACCGAATCCTGATACGGCAGATATGCATACAGGCTCTCCTAACCCTAGGCTATAGAAATCAGCAGCATAGTATTGCTGTTCATTGTTATCCGTCTTGTTGGAGACGAGGATAACAGGCAACTTCGTCTTGCGCAGTATCTGCGCGACATCACTGTCGAGGTCTGTCACACCTGTCTGCACATCAACGAGAAAAAGCACGAGGTCGGCTTCTTCTGTTGCTATCCTCACCTGGTCGCGTATGGCTCCCTCGAAGATATCGTCTGAGTTGACCACCCAGCCGCCTGTATCTACGACAGAGAATTCCTTACCAGCCCACTCACACTTGCCGTATTGCCTGTCACGAGTGGTGCCGGCAACCTCACTAACGATGGCGTGGCGGGTTTTTGTCAACCTGTTGAACAACGTTGACTTACCAACATTTGGTCTTCCTACTATGGCTACAAGATTTCCCATTAAACAGTTTTTTTTGAAAAAAGGGAGGTACCTAAAGAAGATACCTCTCTTTTCTATAATAGCAAATATCTTTTATTCTTTAAAGATTTGGATTAAGTTCGTTCCACTTGCTGATTTCTGGTATGATACCAAGTGTTACGAGCTCATCGCGCATCTTCTGCAAGTGCTCGTATGATGATGTCAGAGCAGCCATCTCCTCAGCTGTTCCTTCTGGAGCAGCATAGTGTACGCCAGTCTTGTCGATTGTTGTAGGCATAGCCATCATAACATTCTTATAGCCACACTTATCACAATTTACATAGCATCCTGCAGGCAGAGTGAATGGCTCACCACCCATAGCGCCCTCTATCATCTTCACAGCCTGGTATGCAGGGCTCTGGAAAGAAGAGCGACCACGAAGCTTGATGATATTAGAACCACCCTGGATAGTGTTGTGCTTTATCTCCTCCCAACGCTCTGGAGTGATAGTGAACTCAGAGAGAGGCTTACCGTCAATCTTCACCTTAGAAGCGAATACAGCCATCTGCTCACCGTGACCACCATAAGTGTGGGCACCGGTAACCTTATCCTGCTGAACGCCGAACTCCATAGCGAGCTGCTGCTGCAGACGTGTAGAATCCAATGCTGCGAGAGATGTCATCTGGTTTGGCTTCAAACCTGAGTGAATCAATGCTGTCAGAGCTGTTACATCAGCTGGGTTGAAGATAACTACTACATGCTTTACGTCTGGGCAATATTCCTTGATGAAATCACCAAACTGTGCTGCTATCTGGCAGTTACCCTTCAGCAGGTCCTCACGGGTCATACCCTCCTTACGGGGAGCACCGCCGGAAGAGATGATATACTTTGCGCCAGTGAAAGCCTCTTTAGGATCTACTGTCCAAGAGATATTAGCACCTGGGAAAGCACAATGTGCCATTTCGTCTGCTACACCATGTACACCTGGCTCGTAAATATCATACAAACAAATGTTTGGAGTTAAACCGAGCATCAAAGCTGACTGAACCATGTTAGAACCGATCATTCCGCCAGCACCTACAATCAAAAGTTTTTCGTTGGTTACAAATTGCATAATTACAATATATTTTTATAAGTTCTTTATCCCCCTTTGGGGAAAATATTACTTCAACATTTCTCCACGAGCCTTCTCAATCTGAGGTCTCATCTTACCAACCTGCTCCCTGAGCTGCTCTACGCTGATAGCATTGAGCTCATTCAGTGGAGCCAGGATATCTACCAAGCCCTTGATGTTTGCGTCATAAGTAGCGAGGTCGTCAAGAGCCAGCTTCAGTACTGCAATATGATATGTCATATCAGATGCTGTCTGGTCGTCGAATGCCTGCAGGAACTTCTCCTGATTCTGAGAAAGGATATAGAATGTCTCAATGAGGCCGGCAGCACTTGTCTCCCAGAAGAAGTTGATTCTTCCTGCCTCTTTCTCTGCGAGGTAGAAAGCCTTTGCATCATTCATATCACCGTTAGCTGCTTCCTGAAGGGCGTTGTCATTAACGTCAGTAGCAATCTTTGTTATTGCTGCTGTGTAACCGTCGGTATCCATCTTGTAGAGAGAAGCAACCTTCTTGTCAACTACCAACATACCCATAGCACGATACTTCTGTGAAAGCAGAGACATATCATCAGCAATAGTAGCTGGGAGCAGATAATTTGGCTTAACCTTCATCTCATCTTCTGAGAGCTGAATCTTACCGTTAGCAAAGATACCATCAACAGGACCGAGCTTGTGCCACTGGTCGATGATAGAATCGAGCTCTACCATAATCTTCTCTTCAATCTGTGACTGCTCAAAAGAGATTGAGTCACCATTTCCCTGATTTGCTGCTGTCTTATTACCACAAGAAGCAAAAACCATAGCTGCAACAGCAGCAACTAATAAAGAAAACTTTTTCATAATCTTGAATTTGTTAAAGTTAATATTGTTGTTAATCTATTCTTTTCTCATCCATTGTCCAGGGATATCGAGCAGCAGGCATGCTATGACGATGCAGCACATCAGGAACATCACCTCAATGTTGAATGTCAGAGTGGTAAACTCCACATCCCCGAGCCGTTTCTTACTTGAATAGAACGGTGCATTACCATTTATGCTGCGTGGAGTCAGGAACACGAATCCGGCACGTGGAACGATATGTCCGTCAACCACCTCGCAAAGCTCTTTTGCCCCATATCCTGCCAGTTGTTTCTCCAGCTGCATATTTACATTATCTCTCTTCAACTGCTGCAGTTTCTCCCTGCCATATCTGTTCACTCTCTCCTGAAGCACACGGTCTGCTGCCAGTGTGGCTTTGTTACCACGCTCCTGGAGTACTTTTTCTGCCTTGTCAAGATATTCCCTGACAGACATATAGTCGTAATCACCCTTGTAACGTTCCAGTTTACACAGTTCCCCAATAAAAGGCATCTCATTCTTCAGCAGCTTCAGCGCCTTGTCCTTTTCTTCCTGAGTGGAGTATTTCGCATTCCTGCGTTCTACGGCACTCTGCAACTGATAGAGGAAACCGAGCCTGTAATACTGCTCTTCGTATTTCTCCTTGTCATAAGGGAATATGTCCTCTTCGTAGTCGTTATCCACATAACTCGTTACAGCCAGTGCTTCGTACGACCATCTCGACGGTATTATGTTACCTATCAGAGGTACATTTCCCGTTGTGCTGTTAGGGGTCAGGTCCGTAAAGCTTACCACCAGTCCGCACAGCAATATCTGCGGAATGAGCAATACAGGGATACTGATATATATGGACACTACTGACGAAAGGCTCTGCGACAGTACCAGTCCCGTCAGATTCGCCAATATTGCCGTGACGGCAAGCACGAACCACCATAGGAAGAACTGTCCGCTGATACCCATTATGAAGTTGCCCACTGCCACAAACAGGAATGTCTGCAGTATGGAGACGAACGCCATCAGCACTATCTTCGACCATATATAGCTGCCATATGACAGTTGGAGGAATTTCTCCCTTTTCAGCAGAGCGCGATCCTTGATAATCTCTTCTGCTGATGCCGACATTCCGACGAATGTCGCCACGATTACTGCCATGAAGATAAATGACACGAGGTTCTTGTTCTGCATTATGCTATATTCCTCTCCTGCAGGAGAATAGTGTGTCAGCAGAGCACAGACACCTGCCAGCAACGGAGCCTCCAGCAACGCAATGGCGAGGAACTGCTTGTTGCTCATCTTCGTCTGCGCATTACGTTTCATAAAGAGCAGGAACTGCGTAATAGCAGTCGGTTTCTTCTGTTCTGTAACAGGCAATTGGGTCTCTTTCAGAGCATCAAATTCCTTGCGTTTTTCGAGATACATATTATGCCATGCCTCAGGACTCACCTTTCGTTCGTCAGAGAGCTGACCTTTGCTGTTCATTGCGCGCTCCTCGATAATATTCAGCATTATCTCCGGATTCACATTGCCGCATGTAGGACAAGCACTCGTCTCAGCATCAGCATAGTTGGCTGCCGTCTTGAAGTATGTGATAGCCTCGATAGGATTGCCGTCGAAGATGGGGTAACCACCTCTGTCGAGCATCCACAACCTGTCGAAGAGTTTATACACATCGCTGGATGGCTGGTGTATATTCGTTATGACGAGACGACCATGATAGGTCTGCTCCTTCAGCAGATATATCACCATTTCTGTATCAGCAGATGACAGGCCTGATGTCGGTTCGTCGAGGAAGAGCACTTCAGGCTCTCTTATCAGCTCCAGAGCGATGTTCAGGCGTTTTCTCTGTCCTCCTGAGATGAATTTGTTTATCGGAGAACCGACCTTAAGGTCTTTTGCCTGTTCCAGGCCCAAGTCGCGGAGCATCTTTATTACCTTAACATGTATCTCCTCCTCCGTCATGCCCTCGAAACACAGTTTCGCGGTATAGTAGAGGTTCTGATACACCGTAAGCTCCTCAATCAGCAGATCATCCTGCGGAACAAAACCAATCAGTGCCTTTGTCTCAGGATCGTCAATACTGTGACCGTTGATTGTGATTTGGCCCGACGTGGGTTTGATGTTTCCGTTCAGGATGGATACCAATGTCGTCTTTCCTGAACCGGAGCCACCCATGATAGCGATTAATTCGCCATTACGCAGGTCAAACGAGAAGTTGTGGATACCGTTGTTGCTGTTCGGATAGGTGAAGTTGATGTTCCTGCCTGAGAAGACTATCTCATTCTTCTTCTTTCGGATGCGATACTGCGCCATGATGGTAGAGTAATACAATGGTTTGCCTCTGTGGTTACGCAGTATTCCGGAGCTGTCCCACACCTGGTACATTCCCTTCACTACTGGCACACCATTATACTCTACTACGTCCTCACCGTCATAGGTGAAGATGACGAGATTCATCTTCTCCAGCCACATTGTTTTGACAGGAGCGCTAAAACCGTCAAATTTTGTCAGTTTGACGTGTCTGGATTCCTGTCCCAGTACGTAGTGGGTGAAGAGTTTGAGTAAGCTGTCCGGCACCCCCATTCCCTTTGCTGCTGCTGCAAACAAAGGATCGTCAGGCTGGAACTTTTTAGGAGTATTGACGCAGCAGAATTCCATCAGACGCAACAAACCCAGAGCACGCTCTTCCAAAGTGATCTCTCCCTTCAGGCTCTTGCAGATATTGTCCACCACATCCTGAGTATCCATATCCGGCATCTCTGAATAGAGATGGCGTAGTTCCAGATAAAGACTCACATACTCCTCATGGTTACGGATACCGAAGTGTCTGCTGAGATAAGCCCTCAGCATGTCAGACGAAAAGTCCTCATCTACATCCGTCTTGGAGCAGAACAAGGCAAAAAGGTTCGTCAAAGCCGATATAATTGTATCTGTAACCACGCAGGCACAAAGGTAGTAAAAAAAGTGGAGAGTGGGCGTCGGAGATAAAATAGAGTATCTATTTTTAATATTTTTTAACCAACTGTCACTCCCTTATTATTTTTCGCGCAGTTTCTATGATAGTATCTTCTCCCCTTTGGAAGTCCTCATCCGTCATATTTACCGTCACACTGGGCGCCACACCATTTTCTGTAGAAACGCCATTGACATCATACATCGGACAGGCCGAGAAACGTACTCCCCACCCATTTGGCAACTCCGCAGAGAAAGGCATTCCAGAGCCTCCTCCCGTGACATCACCAACGACAGTATGTCCCAATGCCTTCATATACTTCACGAATTCATTGGCGGCACTATAGACACTTCTGTTTGACAACACGCAAACCTTTTTCTGCCACCTAATTCCAGCAGACGCCTCCAACCACTGTTCCTCCCTCGCAGAGAAATCCGAACGACCCGTACCCGTCTTGTGGGCCATATATCCCACCAGCTTACGCTCGTTACAGAAACGTGACGCAAGACGCTGTGCCTCAGTCAGTTGTCCACCGCCATTATTACGCACATCTATTATCAATCCGTTGCAGGGGGCAAGGGCATAAAGTATCTCATCAAGATTACCGTCACCAAAAGAATCCAGGAAACTGCCTACATACATATAACCGACATTGTCATCAAGCACACGATAATATATACCAGAAGCAATGCCGTATTTGGTACCCAGATATTTGCGTTGCAGAGAGTCTGAGAAATTCTTCGGATAATCCTCTTTCCACGACCAGTTGCGTGCATAGTCAAAGGAAGCCGAGATATTCACGTGTCCATCACGAAGTTCTCCCACCATATTACTCAGGAATTCGAACAACTGATAACGCGTCATTCTGTTGTCCACATTGCGACGATAACGTTCGTGCACCTCATCCCAGTTCACCCCCAGCTGTTCCTCCTTCTCGGCAAAGAAGCAGTAGTGTTCATCCATGATGGTCCACAATGCTTCCATATTACTCTCCACGTCCGACTGGTATTCATCCACATCGACGCAACTCACTAACGCCCCCGTCGTTAGCAAAAAACACACCAGAAAGCTTGATATGGTATTATGTTTAAACATCATTATTATTTATTTTATTTTAACAAAAACCGAGAAAACCCCTATCAATGGCATAAGTCTTTGCAAGACTATCGCAGTACTTTAAATTATATGTCCTTTATAAGCAAGCTTATACGTCCATATCCTTTAAACTCCTGCACCTGCCTTCGTCAGGTTATGCCCTTGTCAGGAAAAACCCTGCTACGCAGAAAAACCATCCCTCAACAGCAATGATTAGTGATTAGTTATAAGTGATTATCGCAAGCAGAGGTTTTTTCGCTCGAAGAGCGGGTTTTTCTCACGAAGTATGTGATGGCTCTATAAGAGACAAAGATGAAAGGTTGATGTTTTTATCTGGGTGCTTGCACACAAGGAAAAACAGAAACCTTGCATCGTAAAAGGACTGCGAAGTCCGACACATACAGAAGTGAGGGTTTTTATGGTTTTTGTTCTAATACTTCTTACATCTTACTTCATACCTCTCACTTCTTAATAACCACTCCTATGGTTGCGGCATTGTAGTACTGGTGCTGTTTCAGATTATTGGGCTTTGCCTGACGGATGTCGGAGATATATCCGATTCTTAGAGAGGTCCTGTTTTTCAACGGGATATCAAAGCTAATTTGCTGGCGCATCTGGAATGTGGCAAGGGAGGTAAACACGATATTGTGGTCATAGTTACCGCGAGAGAATATCTCGTAATACGACTGTCCGTAGTTTGGTGAGAACATCATTCCCAACCAAGGCATTCGCATCTGATAGTTTACTGTTATTGTGGAAAGGAATTTCAGAAACCTCTTTTCTGGTTGCTTCATAATGGCCGATAATTTATACGATGCCATTATATGTGGTCCGACAGCCAATGATGCATACCCTTGTGCAGGATTGTTTGTGTTTCGGGTATTGTAGGCAAATCCCAGCCATAAATCCGCCATTCCACCGACTCTCAGCGTCAGTTTTTCGTCACACCAGGACCACTTGTGCATCATAGCAAAGGCGAAGTCGTAGTGTCCAGAAATCTCGTCAGCATTATTAGCACGATTGCTGGTAAAAGAGATATCTCCCTCGTGTTGAAACATCACCTTCTTTTTCAGCACCTCGGAGATGAATCTTATTTCCGTTCCCCTGTATTTCTCAGGCGACAGATAGGTATCAAGATGGTTTGCGTGTCCTACAGCAATCTGCGTTGCCACCTCCTGTGCAAAGGAGTATTGCCAAGATGCCAAAACGAACAACAGCGAGTATAAAAACCTCTTGCTACTCATCATCAAAGATTCTCAGCTGTCCGCTCAGTTCATCTATCACCTGTTGCTGAGACTTCCCTGCATCAGGATCAAGATTCTCTTCTTCCTGCTCTTTCCCCTCTGCGTCTTCAGGCTCTTCTTTCACCTCTGGGAAGCGAGTGGGTTCCAACTCCTCCACCCCACTGATATCAAAGGTAGAGATACGCTTTCCTTTCGCCTTGAAACCCTTAACGCCAATAAACTGTTCACAGTCTATCTCCTGCGGCTCGCGGAAACTGTCATTACCACCAAACGTAACTTTTATGCGAGGATAGACGGTATCTGTCAACAGCAAGAGTTCCGTACCATCTTCTATACCATTATCTCCGAGGAAGTTACGGTGATTCTTCACAGCCTCCATCTCGAAGCGTTTGATATATCCGAACATATTATTTCCTGCATCCTTGAGTACGGCTGTCCATACTTTACGGGCATCCCATTTCTCTATGCGCAAGATATTCTGTTCAAAGTGGTTATTCGGGTCAGCAGTAGTGATATAGAAATCACCATTCTTCAGTATTACAAGGATACTGTCATCATCGTGGAATTTACCTAGCAGTTCTCCGTGTCCGTCAGTATTCAGGCGGTTTACGTCAGCATCCCACCATATCTCGCGACCTCCCAAGGTAGAGTGTCCGTGAGACTTCAGGCCTATCCTGTGTATAGGATTCTTTGACAACTGATTGCCTCGTGCTGATTTTCCCTTTACCTCGAGGGTTGAGAAATCATAGTCGTAGAAAATCTTCTTTATCTTCGGCCCTGGTTCCAGAGTTACCTTTATCACCTCTGCCTCACCATTGGCATTTGCCGTAAAGTATATCACACGGCTTCCAGGAGTTCCCATCGTAATGTCATACTCCTTGTCTCGGGTACTGGAATCAACACAGAACCTCTTGACGTAGTATCTGCCTCCCTTTCCGTCACGATATACGCAGTTATAGATGGTGCGTTTATCGCCCTTCTTCCATACCTGCAGATGGAGCACGTTCTTTCCGACATCCATCTTCTCGGCAACCTTGGTGACCTTATACTTACCATCCTTATAGAATATGATGATATCGTCGATATCGGAACAGTTGCAGACATATTCCGCATTCTTAAGACCTGTGCCGACGAATCCTTCCTGACGGTCAATGTAGAGTTTCTTGTTTGCCTCAACAACCTTTGATGCCTCGATAGTGTCAAAGTTACGTATCTCCGTCAGGCGTGGATGTTCCGCTCCATATTTCTGCTTCAGGTGTTCAAACCATTCGCATGTTATGTCAACCATCCGTCCGAGGTCTTTCTCTATCTCTGCTATCTCTGCCTCTATCTTTGCTATGAGTTCGTCAGCCTGATCCTTTGAGAACTTCAGGATGCGCTTCATCCTTATCTCCATCAGTCGCAGGATATCCTCCTTGCGCACTTCACGCACCAACTGCGGATAGTAAGGTGTCAGCCTTTCGTCGATATGCTCACAGGCAGCATCCATAGTCGGAGCATTCTCATATTTCTTATCCTTATATATACGCTCCTCAATGAATATCTTTTCCAAAGAACAATAGAAGAGTTGTTCAAGCAGCTCGTCACGCCTTATCTCCAGTTCCCTTTTCAGCAATGCCATTGTCTGGTCAGCAGAAGCAGCCAGAACGTCGCTGACGGTCAGGAATTGCGGTTTCTTATCCTTTATGACGCAACAGTTAGGCGATATGCTTATCTCACAATCGGTGAAGGCATACAGGGCGTCCAATGTCTTATCTGACGAAACGCCAGGTGCCAGATGCACCAAAATCTCAACATTGGCAGCTGTCAGGTCCTCCACCTTGCGTACTTTTATCTTTCCGATATTCACCGCCTTTGTGATGGAATCTATAAGTGTTTCGGAAGTCTTTGAGAAAGGAATATCCCTGATGACGAGGGTCTTCTGGTCCAGTTTCTCTATCTTTGCACGCACCTTTATGCTTCCGCCTCTCTGACCGTCGTTATAACGTGACACATCAACGCTTCCTCCAGTCGGGAAATCGGGGTACAGATGAAACTCCTCCCCTCTCAGATATGCTATTGCCGCATCGCATATCTCGTTGAAGTTATGCGGCATTATCTTTGAGTTCAGTCCGACAGCAATACCTTCCACTCCCTGTGCCAGGAGCAATGGGAATTTTACAGGCAGCGTAATAGGTTCCTTATTACGTCCGTCATATGACATCTGCCACTCTGTCGTTTTGGGGTTGAATACCGTCTCGAGGGCGAATTTACTCAGTCGTGCCTCTATATAACGCGGAGCAGCAGCGCTGGAGCCTGTCAGGATGTTACCCCAGTTACCCTGTGTATCGATGAGCAGGTCCTTCTGCCCCATCTGTACCAGTGCATCACCAATAGAAGCATCGCCATGCGGATGAAACTGCATGGTATGTCCTACGATGTTTGCCACCTTATTATAACGTCCGTCATCCATGCGCTTCATTGAGTGCAGGATGCGACGCTGAACGGGTTTCAGACCATCCTCAATATGTGGCACAGCACGCTCCAGGATTACGTATGAGGCATAATCCAGGAACCAATTCTGGTACATCCCGCTGAGGTGGTGTACAGCGGAGGCGTCGAAGCGGTTATTACTCATTGTATTTTCGGCATTTTTTTACCCGGGTGACCGATATAGAGCAGCATAATATCAAAACGCAGGGTACTGTAATTAGGCACGGAAGTAGTTGATGATGATGAGCCATATCCCAATGTATATGGAATTATCACCTCAAACCTGTCTCCCTCATGCATATTCATAAGTGCCGTCTGGTAGCCATCTATCAAATCCTTTACAGCAAACTTAACAGGCATCGCTGTGTTTGGATTCAGTTCTTCACCATAATAAGACGTATCAAACTGCACGCCGTCCTTTGCATACGTTGTGGTATCCTGC
This sequence comes from uncultured Prevotellaceae bacterium, assembly GCA_902799455.1. Lineage (GTDB taxonomy): Bacteria > Bacteroidota > Bacteroidia > Bacteroidales > Bacteroidaceae > Prevotella. The sequence continues at coordinate 9,234 of CADCAX010000011.1, read as the reverse complement.
ACATATGAATCACGTGGTATCAGCTTGCCACGATAGTGCACATAGACGGAGTCTGTCATCAGAGGCGTCTCCTCGTCAGCAGCATGCGGACATTCTATGATGTGGGCAATGACAAAATCCGTCGGAGCCGATGAGTTAGCATCTTTGTATACAGATTTCAGCAATCTCCAGTTATTTTTTCCGGCAGCGATAGAATCCTGCGCCTCTCTGAATTTCTGGTTGAAGTATTCCGTATTACGACTTTCCCAATTATCGTAATTGGTGAGTTCGTTATTTTCCTCCTTACATGACGTCATCATCGTGAGGAGCATCACGCAACAGGTGGCCAGTATGATATGTACTTTATTATGCATTATTTCTTTTTTACTGAAGTTTCTTGAGTAGGGAGGTGATTGACACCTTATCCTCTATAATACCTTGCAAGTCAGCTATGTTCACACGTTCCTGTTCCATTGTGTCGCGATAGCGTAGTGTTACAGTATTATCCTCGAGAGTCTGATGATCTACGGTTACGCAGAATGGCGTACCGATAGCATCCTGACGACGATAGCGCTTTCCTATCTGGTCTTTCTCCTCGTATTTGCAGTTGAAGTGGAACTTCAAATTGTCGATAATCTCACGTGCCTTCTCTGGCATACCGTCCTTCTTTGTCAGAGGGAATACAGCCAGCTTCACAGGAGCAAGGGCAGCAGGCAGGTGGAGCACTGTGCGTGTCTCGCCATTCTCCAGTTTCTCTTCTTCGTAAGAGTGACACAATACAGAGAGGAACATACGGTCAACACCTATTGATGTCTCTATGACATACGGAGTATAAGACTCATTAACCTCCGGATCGAAGTATTTTATCTGTTTGCCAGAGAATTTCTCATGCTGTGAGAGGTCGAAGTTAGTACGTGAGTGAATACCTTCTACCTCCTTGAATCCGAATGGCATATGGAACTCAATATCTGTTGCAGCATTAGCATAGTGCGCCAGCTTATCGTGGTCGTGGAAACGATAGTTCTCTGCTCCCATACCAAGGTTCTGGTGCCACTTCATACGTGTTTCCTTCCACTTTGCAAACCAGTCGAGTTCTGTTCCAGGCTTAATGAAGAACTGCATCTCCATCTGTTCAAACTCACGCATACGGAAGATGAACTGACGGGCAACAATCTCATTACGGAAAGCCTTACCAATCTGTGCAATACCGAATGGTATCTTCATGCGGCCTGTCTTCTGAACATTAAGGTAATTCACAAAGATTCCCTGTGCTGTCTCAGGACGCAGGTATATCTTCATGCTATTATCAGCAGAAGCGCCCATTTCTGTTGAGAACATAAGGTTGAACTGTCTTACGTCGGTCCAGTTGCGAGTACCGCTGATAGGGCAAACAATTTCCTCGTCCAGTATTATCTGCTTCAGCATATCGAGGTCCATCTTGTTCATAGCCTCAGAATAGCGTGCATGGAGGTCGTCAAACTTTTTCTGGTTCTCCAGCACACGAGGATTTGTCTCACGGAACTTTGCCTCATCAAAAGCATCACCGAACTTCTTCTTTGCCTTTTCGACCTCCTTAGCAATCTTATCCTCATATTTCGCCATCTGCTCCTCTATGAGTACATCTGCACGATAGCGTTTCTTTGAGTCGCGATTGTCAATGAGAGGGTCATTGAAAGCATCCACGTGTCCTGATGCCTTCCATATTGTCGGATGCATGAAAATACTTGAGTCGATACCCACGATATTCTCATGCAGCAACACCATTGACTGCCACCAATACTGTTTGATATTATTTTTCATCTCGACACCATTCTGACCATAGTCATAAACAGCGCCCAATCCATCATAGATATCACTTGATGGGAACACAAAGCCATACTCCTTACAATGACTTACAATCTTCTTAAAAACGTCTTCTTGCTGTGCCATTTTTTATTATATTTTTTTCGTTTTTGTTATCGTTATTATCAGTTTGCATTCTCGCTGATGTACATCAGTCTGATAAGCCTTATTTCCTCGTCGGTATATGCACCATTGAATTCCTCATAGGCATTCTTCAGGCTGTCTGTTTCTGCCTCAGCGAAGTAACCATATATATCGTCTATCTGTTCATCGTCCATCACGTCCTCGATATAGTAGCTCAGGTCCACCTTCGTACCACTATATACTATTGCCTCCAACTCATCGAGCAGCTCTGGCATCTTCAGACTCATGGAACGTGCTATATCATCAAGAGGAATCTTTCTGTCTATGCACTGAACTATCTTCAGCTTGCCCATGGAGTTCTTTGCTACCGTCTTTACACGGATATCCTCGGGGCGAACTATTTCGTTCTCTTCGCAATATTTCTTTATGACCTCCAAGAAAGGCTTTCCGAATCGTCTTGCCTTTCCTTGTCCTACCCCCTGTATTGTCTGCAGTTCTTCTATGGTAGTAGGATACATTGTTGCCATTTGTTCCAGCGAAGCCTCCATAAATACTATATATGGCTGCACATTCTTTTCTCTCGCCACATCACGACGCAGGTTCTTCAGAATATGGAACAATTCTTCATCAAGAGCACCGCCTGTTGCATTGCCTTCCACCTCATCGTCTGAGAAGGTATTGTCTTCTGTTACATAGAATTTGGTGTCCTTGTTATATTCCTTGAGCCATCTCTTTCCGGCAGCGGTAACCTTCAGGTTTCCATAGCTTTCCACTTCCTTCTTGATATAGCCCTCCACCATTGCTTCGCGAATTATGGGGTTCCAAAGCTTTTCGTTCATATCCTCTCCACAACCGAATTCTGCATGTTCGTTGTGTTTGTGGGATACTATATCGTCCGTAGCGCGACCTTTCACAAAGTCTACAACATATGCCGTCTTGAAGTTCTGCTTCACAGCCAGTATTGACGTCAGTACTGCCTTCAGGCCTTCTGCAGCCTCTATCTTCACCTTCGGATGCGTACAATTGTCGCAGTTGCCACAGTTGTCATACGGATAGTCCTCGCCAAAATATTTCAACAGCATCTTACGACGGCATATTGACGACTCAGCATATGCTGCAGTCTCTTGCAGCAGGTGTTTACCGATCTCCTGCTCCGCCACCGTCTTAGACTCCATGAACTTACCCAGCTTCAACAGGTCTTTGTACGAATAGAATGCTATGCACAATCCCTCTCCTCCATCGCGTCCTGCACGACCAGTCTCCTGATAATATCCTTCCAGCGACTTTGGTATGTCATAGTGAATCACAAAGCGCACATCAGGTTTATCAATACCCATTCCGAAGGCTATCGTAGCACATATCACATCAATGCGTTCCATCAGGAAGTCATCCTGTGTCTCGTTACGCACCGCTGTATCAAGGCCTGCATGATATGCCGCCGCCTTTATGTCGTTTGTCTTCAGCACTTCGGCAAGATCTTCCGCCTTCTTTCGGGACAAGCAATATACTATGCCGCTCTTTCCCTGGTGCTGGCGTATGAACTTTATTATCTGCTTATCAATATCAGGAGTCTTTGCGCGAACCTCATAGTAAAGACTTGGCCTGTTGAAAGAACTCATGAAGTCCTTTGCCTTAGGTATATCCAGATTCTTCTTTATATCCGCCCTCACCTTTTCTGTAGCTGTTGCCGTCAGAGCTATTATGGGAGCCCTTCCTATGGCATTCACAACCGGACGGATGCGTCTGTATTCAGGTCTGAAGTCATGTCCCCATTCAGAGATACAGTGTGCCTCATCGACAGCATAGAATGACACCTTCACCTCTTTCAGGAACATTATATTCTCTTCCTTCTGCAACGATTCGGGGGCCAGATACAGCAGTTTTGTGATACCATTCCTCACATCCTCCTTTACCTGGTCTATTGCAGCCTTGTTCATTGAGGAATTAAGACAATGGGCAATGCCATCATGTTCGCTGATACCATTTATCACATCCACCTGATTCTTCATCAAAGCTATCAAGGGAGATACCACGATGGCAGTTCCCTCCATTATGAGTGACGGCAACTGATAGCACAACGACTTTCCACCGCCTGTCGGCATAAGCACAAAGCAATCCTTCCCATCAAGCAGATGCCTGATGATTTCTTCCTGCCGACCCTTGAACGAGTCGAAGCCGAAGTATTGTTTAAGCGGTTTTAGCAAGTTGACTTTCGGCATATTCCTTTGTCACTTCAAATTTTGCAAGATTCTTTGATGGAGCCTCATACATGGCATCCGTCATAATATCTTCTACTATCGAGCGTAATCCCCTGGCTCCAAGCTTATATTCCACAGCCTTATCGACAATGAAATCCAACGCCTCTGTTGTGAATGTCAGCGTTATCTTATCCATTTTAAAGAGCTTGATATACTGGCGGATAATGCTGTTTTTCGGTTCTACGAGAATACGTCTCAGGGCATCGTGATCCAATGGATTCAGATGTGTCAACACAGGCAGACGACCTATTATCTCTGGTATCAGTCCGAACGACTTCAGGTCTTGTGGTGCTATGTACTGCATCATAGCATTCTTATCAATCTTTCTCACATTCTGCACACTCTGATATCCCACAGTATGAGTATTCAACCTCTGTGCTATCTTGCGTTCTATACCGTCGAAGGCACCACCGCAGATAAAGAGGATGTTTCTCGTGTCCACGTGTACATAGTCCTGATCAGGATGCTTGCGTCCACCCTTTGGTGGTACGTTTACAATGGTTCCCTCCAACAGTTTTAGCAATCCCTGCTGCACTCCCTCACCGCTCACGTCACGTGTGATGCTGGGATTATCGCTCTTGCGTGCTATCTTGTCTATCTCATCGATAAATACTATACCCTTCTGTGCTGCTGTCAGATCATAGTCTGCCGCTTGCAGCAGACGGCTCAGGATGCTCTCCACATCCTCACCTACATAGCCAGCCTCTGTGAATACCGTAGCATCAACAATAGTGAATGGTACATTCAGCAGTCGTGCTATGGTGCGAGCCAGGAGGGTTTTTCCCGTACCTGTAGAACCCACCATGATGATGTTCGACTTCTCTATCTCCACACCATCCTCATCCTCTGGCTGCGAGAGACGCTTATAGTGGTTATATACTGCCACTGAGAGATATTTCTTTGCGTCGTCCTGACCTATGATATACTGGTCCAGATATTCCTTTATCTCCTGCGGCTTTGGCACCTGTCCCATATTCATACCCACCGACGACTTGCTTGCAGCAGTGTTGTCTGGGCCTTTGTCAATGGTCTGTATAATGGAATATGCCTGCTTTACGCAATCAGAACAGATAAAGCCATCCATACCTGTAATCAGCAGGGGCACTTCATGTTCATCTCTTCCGCAGAAGCTACATCTATTTAGTTTCTTCCTCGCCATTTGTCTGTTTTTTCTTTAATACCTGATCCACCATACCATACTCCTTTGCCTCTTCCGCCGTCATCCAGTAGTTACGGTCAGAGTCTGCCCATACTTTATCGTAAGGTGTGTGTGAGTGGTCTGCAATAATGGTATATAATTCTTTCTTAAACTTCTGTATCTCCCTTGCCTCTATCTCTATATCCGATGCCTGTCCCTGCACACCGCCCAGAGGCTGATGTATCATCACCCTCGCATGTGGCAGAGCCGAACGCTTGCCTTCCTGTCCTGCCACCAGCAGCACAGCGCCCATAGAAGCAGCCAAACCGGTACAGAGGGTAGCAACGTCAGATGTGATAAACTGCATCGTGTCATAGATGCCCAAACCTGCCGTCACGCTACCACCAGGGCTGTTGATATATATTGAGATATCCTTGCCTGGATCTGTAGAATCCAAGTACAGCAACTGCGCCTGAATAGTATTTGCAGTATAGTCATTAATCTCCGTTCCCAAAAAGATGATACGCTCCATCATCAGTCGTGAGAACACATCCATCTGTGTCACGTTCAGCTGACGTTCCTCCAGAATGTAAGGATTAAGATACTGATTCTGCGCCTTCAGCACATCATCCACCATCATGCCACTCATACTCAGCTTGCCCGTAGCAAACTTTCTGAAATCACTTGTAATATTATTCATAATTTTCTATTTCTTTATCAATAGTAATTTTGAGCATCTTTATTGCGGCACAAAGCCACAAAAATAAGATTTGCACAACAAAATTACAAAAAATCACCGAGAGCCACAAATATTTAAGAAACTTTAACGGCTTTTACCCGCTAATCGTCCTTGTTTTCGTTTTCGTTATCGTTGACATTATCGTTCTAAAGACTCGCTCCTGCGAAGAGGACGAGGATAATACCGATAAAGAATGCCGGCATCCATGTATACTTCGGGTCAGGGACTTTTTCGAAATGGAGATAGCGGGTATGCAGCCACGCTATTGCTGATACTGTGAGGACTGCAAGGACGAATCCGCCAAGGATATCGCCAGGATAGTGATAGCCCAGATACACGCGCGAATAGCAGATGAGTAACGAGAATAGTGACATCGTGATGATGGTCCACCTGTCCCTGAGCCAATAGAACAACACAAAGGTAAGCATCCAGTTATTGGCAGAATGGGCTGACGGGAAGCCGTACCCCCCACCCCTGACGTCGTTGACGCGATAGAGAAGCGGGAAAAGAGGATTCTCCGGATTATTAGGGCGCAGACGACCAATGGCAGGACGCAGGAATTGGGAATTGGCCCAATCAGTAATGAGCATACCCACACCTACCATAACAAGAAGTTGCAAAGCCCCACTCCAACCATAATTGCGCCATACCACATAGAGCATAGAGCAATAGAGCGGAATCCAGATGGTCTTCTGTGTGAGAAGCCACATAAAGCTATCAAGAAATGCTGTATGATGTCCGTTGACTAACAGCAGGAGTTGTTCATCCATATAGTCCGTTTTTTTTGCAAAGTGGAAGCAAAGGTAATAAAAAGATAGCCCATTGGTCATCACTCTTTTGCCGTTTTATGCAAAAAAAATTAAAAAAAAGAAGTTTTTTTTTGTGTTTTGGTTCTTTTTAGTATCTTTGCAGTCAAACTATTAACCAATCATAATTACAACAACAAAATTCTAACTATTGTAAATGGACAAGTGTTTCTTTGCGGTAGACCTTGGAGCTACCAGCGGACGTACGATTATTGGTGGAATAAACAATGGTAAGATAGAGCTGAAAGAGCTTACTCGCTTCCCCAATAACCTTATTGAAATCAACGGGCATTATTATTGGGACATCTATGCCTTGTACTTCGAAATCATAAAGGGTCTGAAGGAGGCAAAAAACAACAATATCACCATTACTTCCATTGGTATTGACACATGGGGTGTTGACTTCGTATGCGTTGCTGACGACAATTCCATCAGCCAGCCTATAGCATATCGCGACCCTCATACCTTTGAGGCTATGGAGGATTACCTTGCCAACGTAAAGACAAGGGACCAGGTGTATAACATCACTGGCATACAGTTCCTGAATTTCAACAGCATCTTCCAACTGCATGCCATGAAGAAGGCCGGCAATGTGGCACTGAAGAATGCAAAGAAGATTCTCTTCATCCCTGATGCACTTAGCTATATGCTGACAGGCGAGATGGTATGCGAATATACTATCGCCTCTACGGCACAGCTTCTCGACCCTCGCACGAAGCAGCTGGATCCAAGCCTGCTGGAGTCTGTAGGACTCTCACAGGATAAATTCGGCAGAATGGTGAACCCTGGTGACTTCATCGGAAACCTGCGCCCTGAGGTGCAGAAAGAGACAGGATTGGGAGCAATACCTGTCGTTGCCGTTGCAGGACATGATACTGGAAGTGCCGTAGCTGCCGTTCCTGCTGCCAACGAGAATTTTGCATACCTCTCATCTGGCACATGGAGCCTTATGGGTATAGAGACAAAGAATGCTATCATCAACGAGGTTTCATACGACAGGAACTTCACCAACGAGGGTGGCATAGAGGGTACTACACGATTCCTCAAAAATATCTGCGGCATGTGGATATATGAGCGTTGCCGCAAGGAGTGGACGAACGCTCCGAAGTCACATACAGAACTGCAGGCAGAAGCTATGAAGCAGCCTGCTTTCCAAAGCATCATAAATCCTGACGATCCGATGTTTGCAAATCCTGTGAATATGGTGGATGCCATACAGGAATACTGCAAAAAGACCGGACAGTATGTACCAAAAAGTTATGCCGAGATATGCAGAATAATATTCGAATCGCTGGCACTGAGATATCGTCAGGTATATGAATATCTTGAGGAGATGGCAGAATTCCCTATCGCTGTACTCCATATCATTGGTGGCGGTTCGCTAAATGCCTACCTGAACCAGTTTACCGCAAATTCTTGTGGAGTAAAGGTGCTGGCCGGTCCGCAGGAGGGTACTGCTCTCGGAAACATCATGGTACAGGCAAAGGCCGCAGGCGAAGTAAAGGACCTTTGGGAGATGCGACGTGTCATTGCCAACAGCCTTGAGCTGAAGGAGTTCACCCCTACCGACCGCGAGGAATGGGACAAGGCGTACGAGAGGTACCTGAAAATAATTGAAAATTGAGAATTAAAGATTATACATTAAAAAATTTTTAGATTATGGCTAAACCATTAGTAGAAACCAAAGCGAAGGTGGGTGTCTTCAGCATTGCGCTGCAGGCTTATCTGCCACAGTTCCCACAACTTGTTCCTAACTTCGAAGCTCAGTATGAGGCTTTCAAGAAGACGTTGTCTGACACCATCGAGATTATCGACGGCGGTATGGTAACCACCAAGGAGCAGTCAATGGCAGCAGGCGATAAGTTCCGCGCTGCCGACGTAGATCTCGTTATCTTGCAGATGCTGACCTACTGCACATCTTATAACATGCTTCCTGCTGTTCGCGACCTCGACGTACCTGTTGTTATCGTGAACCTGCAGAAGAAGCTGGCTCCTGACTATGCTAAGACAGATATTCCCACATGGTTGGGCGACCTTTATGCTTGTGGCGCCATTGGTGAAATGGTGGCTGACCTGAATCGTGCAGGCAAGCGTTCTGCTGTCATCACTGGCGTTGTTGAGGGTGGCGATCCAGGTGTTCAGGCTGAAATAGAAGACTGGTGCCGTGCTGCACAGGTGCGTCGTCGTTTCCGCGATACCAACATCGCACAGATCGGACGCCCATATCCTGGCATGATGGACCTCTATATCGACGAGACAAACCTCTACCACCGTATGTTCGTCTATACCAAGCAGTTTGACTGGGAGCAGATGTGGGCTATTGCCGACAACATCACCGACGAGGCTGCCATCAAGGCAAAGGCACAGGACATTCTCGACACCTTCGAG
>CADCAX010000010.1 GCA_902799455.1 uncultured Prevotellaceae bacterium | reverse complement strand
TGGTCACTGCGTACAAACTTCTCTTTCCGTGTAGGTAACAAGATTCTGAATCGTGCACGCCTTATCTCTGAGGCTATGACCGGTAATGACAATCAGAGTCAGGCAGTGAACTACCGCTGGCGTAAGAATGGTGATGTCACCACTATACCACGTGCAATGTACAATGCCTCTTCTAACTTTAATACGCTGATTTCTGACCGTTGTGTAGAGAATGGTTCGTTCCTGCGTATGACATATTTAGCACTTTCTTATCAGCTGAAGAAGAAATATCTGAAGGGAACGGGTTTGAACAAAATGAATTTCACATTCACTGCAGATAACCTCTTTGTACTGACGAAATATACCGGTATAGACCCAGATATTAGTTACAACGGATTTTCACCTGCAACCGATTGGGGACAGACACCGCGTTCACGTGGTTACACGTTCAGTCTGACAGTAGGTTTTTGATACATTCATAACATTAACACATGAGAAATATGAAACATAATATAATATATATGTTAGGATTGGGAATAGCATTCATGCTATCCCTAGGTTCCTGTTCAGACTTCCTCGAGAAAGAGCCACAAGACAGAATTACACTGGAAAAATTCTGGAACGAGAAGGGTGACGTTGAAGCCATAATCGCAGGAACATACAACCTTATAGCTGCATATGATGTGACAGCCCGCATGTTGGTATGGCCTCTATACGGTTATCAACCGCTGTAATACTGTTATTCACTATGCTCCAGGTATTGCAGCAAAGGATCCTTCTTATAGGGAAAGTGAGGTAAATGCACATATAGCGGAGGTAACAGCATTGCGCTCACTGATGTATTTCTATCTTATCAGAGCTTTCCGCAATGTTCCTTATACTTCTACAGCATATCTTGAAGACTCCCAGAAAATGGATATTCCTGCTTCGTCATTTGATGCTGTTCTTGACAGCTGCATACAGTCATTGGAGAGTGTCAAGGGTTGGGCTTTAACAGCATATCCTGCAGATGCTACTGGAGATGCTGTAAACTTCAATACTGGACGTGTGACAAGAAGTATGATATACGCTCTGCTATGCGAAATGTATCTTTGGAAGAAAGACTATCAGCAGTGTATAAACTATGCAGACCTGCTCATTGAGGAAAAGAAGAAGGAGGCAAAAGAGAAATATGGTTATTCAGAGACTGACTTTGCTGACTTCAACGGATATCCGCTGATAGCCTCAAGGCGAACGGTTTTAGGTTCTCCTAGATATGGTTATGCCTTTAACCAAATCTTTGTTTCAGGCAATAGCTTGGAAAGTATTTTTGAGATAAACTATAGCAAGAACGGCGGAACAGATCAGATTTCAAATGTTGCTATAGGAAATATCTACGGTGGTTCCGGCCATTCCCCTCGTGTAACGTACTCTACTTACATAGGCAATGACTCGAAGGATGATAATAACAAGGTGTTCGGTAAAGCTGACATCCGTGCCAAGGAGAATATGTACCTCTCTGCAGCGTTTATCAGCAAATTTACACTTATGTCATCTTTCTCTCAGAATGGTAATACCAGTATCGCCAAGAATCTTGATTATTATGGCGTACAAGCACAATATCCAACAACAGACAATGGAAAAACTTCTCTGAACAAGTCTAACTTCATTATATATCGCATCTCTGACATCATGTTGCTGAAGGCAGAGGCGTTGACACAATTGATGAAAGACAATCAGACAACTCTTGATGATGTCGACAAGGCTTATCGCGATGAAGCTTTTGGACTTGTGGATGCGGTAAATAAGCGTTCAATGTGCTATACAACGGCATCAGTAACTACTTCACCTGATGTGCTGAATGTTGCAGACTATGACACCAAGGAGAAGATAACTGACCTCGTTTATAAGGAGCGCCACAGAGAGTTGATGTTCGAAGGAAAGAGATACTTCGACTTAGTACGCAGATCTCTCAGAGAAGGAAATGTAGAATATCTCCGTGAAAATGTACTGAATAAGGACGTTAACCTGAGGTCAGCTATCAACGCCACGATGAAGGACCTTAACGGTATCTTCCTGCCTTATCATATTGACGAATTGAAGGTTAATACTAATTTGACACAGAATCCTGCTTTCCCAAGCGGTGAAAACAGCAGCTATACAAGTACAAACTAAATTGAAAAATTACAGTTTTATGAAAAAGAATAATATTATATCCAAGGTGATTGGCTTCTTTATTCCGAGCTTGCTGCTTTCGGCTCTGGTGCTGAATGTGTCATGCTCAGATGAGCCGATGGAGGATAACTACTATTCCTTCACGGGTAAGATGATGAGTCAATATCTTACAGAAAATGAAGACTTCTCGGAGTTTGCGCAGATTGTTACTGTGGCAGGTTTGATGGATCAGCTTGCAACATACGGTAATTACACATGTTTCGCTCCGAAGAATTCAGCTGTAGATGCTTATTTGGCAGAAAAGGGTATTACATTCGAGCAGTTGCTTGCCGACGTTTCACGTTGTGACACAATAGCCCGTACCCATCTTGTCAATGTAGGTTATACAGTTAGTGAAATGAATGGTGACATCCTGCCTACGCAGAACATGATGCGCAGAAATCTGCAGATATCACGTGATATTGATGAGAATAATCACTCTGTTGTCATTGTCAACAATAAGGCAAAAGTGTACTTTGAATCTCAAGACGACTCTGTAGAGAATGGCTTTATGCAGCCTGTTGATGCTGTCATAGAGAATACCACAAAGTCTATGACTTCTATCATCAAGGCTAACAGTGAACTGTCTGTGTTCTTCAGTGCTCTTGAGGCTACGAAATTGGCTGACCGCCTTGATACAATGGTGGAGGATAGGAATTATATCGAGAATGTTTTGCCAGAAGTGGTAAAGACTCTTACAGAAGGCAAGTATTATTCATATACAACTGGTGCGGAAGGAGAAGAACATGCCATTCCTCCTGCAGAAAAGAAGTATGGATTTACGGCCTTTGTGGTTCCTGACAAAGTGTTGAAAGATAAGTACGGCATAACAGACCTCAATGGACTTTATGCAAAGGCTAAGGAAATATATGGTGAGACACCTGCAGGAGCGGAGGAATATACAAATGAGAACAACCCTCTCTACAAGCTGATGGCATATCACTTGCTGGACCGAAACGTTCAGGGTTACAGCACACTCACCGTTCGTGACGATGCAGGTGTTGTGAAGAGTATTTCTAATACTACTGACTGGTATCCTACTATGTTGCCTCACTCGATGATTAAGGTTGAGAGACTTAACGTAGCAAAGTGGGTAGGGGCTCTCGGTATCTTGGGTGACAGATACATCAATCGTCGTTATGATGATACTCACACCATAGAGGGTGTTCACGTACAGCCAACAGAAGGTGCATCACACGAATTTGCCGGTCTGAATGGTATATACTTCTATATTGACGACCTCCTGAAGTATGATGATGAGGTGAGGAACGTTGTACAGAACTGTCGCATACGTATAGACTTCTCTTCTCTCTTCCCGGAGATTATGACAAATAGTATGCGTATGAATGGTGATTATACTAAATACGAACGTAAATTTGAAGAAAGTAAAATTGCAGGCTGCGGATACAACTATGTATTCTCCCAGGGATATCTTGACGGTGTGAAGATTCGCGGTGGTAACTTTGTATATCGTCGTCCTCGTCTGAACTTCTATTCAATGCATGGTGACGAGATGGTTGCCAACAAGGTATTTGATATAGAGTTCAGGATTCCACCTGTTCCATTTGAGAGTGAATGGCAGATACGTCTTGGTTTTGCACCAATGTCAACAGCTCCTCGTGGTACAGTGCTGATATACTTCGATGGTAAGGCTACGGGTATTCCTCTTAATATGGAGGAAGAAATCAACACGATGGCAGTATATGGTAAGGATAAGAGCGAATTCCCAAACTATAACGAGGAATTCCGCAATAATGTAGAGAAACGCCAGGAGGACTTCAAGATTCTTAAGAATAAGGGATATTATCGTGGTCCTTGGTCAATATTCCATGCACAAACGAATAATGAGAACAGCGGCGAGCGATTTGCTCACCAGCCTTCAACTGTGCGTCGAGTACTCTGTACTGTCAGCATTACTCCAGGTGAGACACATACACTGCGTATAAAGAACGTGTCTGTGCAGAATGCTGTTAACAAGGAGGCTATGCTTGACTACCTCGAACTTGTACCAAAGAGTGTATATGGCGTTACTGAGGGTGATGGTGTGGAGGACGACCTGTAAGAGAGTAATAATGAATAAAACAATAAAAGAAAAGGTTTTATGAAAAAAATAATATATATGTCAGGATTGGTGCTGGCGATGTCATTGGCACTGATAGCTTGTTCTGACCAATGGAATGACCATTATGAGGTGAAGGAGAGCTCCAGTGGTAACAGTACCATTTGGGAAGTAATAAGTACGGATCCTGAGCTGTCTAACTTCAGTGATGTCATAGCGCAGTGCGGATACAGTTCACTGCTCAGCAGTATGCAGTCATTTACGCTTTTTGCTCCTACAAACAGCAATTTTACTCCTGAGATGCGTGATAATATAATTGCTATGTATCATGCCCAGGAGGCTGCTACTCGTGCAGGAAGTTCAAAGGAACTGCGTAATGAAGTAGTGGTAAAGTTCATATATAATCACCTCGCAAGGTATAAGTACTCTATTAGTGAGGGTACGGACACTATGGTGAATATGATGAACGGCAAAAAACTTCTCCTTACGGATACTTCTATTGACGGATGTACTTTTGAGAAGACGAATATCAAGACCGCCAACGGTGTAGTATATTACACCAGTGAGCCTCTGACATTCAAGCCAAACATTTACGAGTACATCACATCCACATCAGATAAAGACAGCGATTTGGATAGTCTTTACACATTCATGACAAATCCACGATTCTGCTTCTATGAGTTCGATGCTAAGAGTAGTGTTCCTGGGGATATTGTTGATGGTAAGACACAGTATCTTGATTCTGTTACGGTGCTGAGAAATACGCTACTTGACAGTTGGTATGGAGCAGAACTGAACAATGAGGATAGTACATACTATCTTGTAGCTCCAACCAATGCGTTGTGGAAGGAAAAACTGGAGAGGTATAAGAAGTTCTTCAAGTATGATTATACTGATACAGACATATCTCAGGATTTACGGGACTCTCTTGAATATTGTTTTCCAAGATTATGTATAATTCTTGGTACAGCTTTCAGTAAGACAGTTAATGGAGATGAGGCAATAAAGGACTCTGCAGTCTCAACAAATGCTGTTAGTTATAAGTATCGTTATATGGCTTATGGTTCTTATGATGCGAAATATTATCAGTATGACAAACCGTATGCTGAGGGTGGAATATTCAATGGAACGACAGAGAAGAAGTGCAGTAATGGTACACTGCTGAAAGCAAATACCTTGAACGCTAAGGACAAAGAACGCTTTATGCAGACAATTACAATACCTGCAGCCTCTAGTAGTTATCTTGATTCTGTATATTCTGCAAGCACGAGTGCACCGGCATATTATGAGGTAAGTCCGGAAAGTCCGTTCTATAATAAACTTTCTTTCCACTCTTATGTTGTAATATCTCCTAAGTCAGGATCACAACGTCAACAGTTCCAGTATCATGGAGGTGCTGTATTGTCAGGGGTAAATTACAAGGTTTATCTCCTTATGGCTCCAGCGATTTCAGGTGATACACTGGATACGAAGAATAACAAGGGAACAATATTCCGTGTTCAAATAAAGTATCGCAATGAGGGAACTCAGAAAGAGACAACACTTAGTCCACAAGAAAATCCTAAGGCTACTTATGTTCAAATAGATCAAAGCAAGAATCCTATTACTGACGTAGAGAAGGTTTTCTTGGGAACGTATAAGTTTGATTACACCAGTCAGGGAATTGATTCGAGGGTGAGAATATTATTCACAAACCGTTCGGGTAGCACTAATATAGAGGATAAGAGAATGCGTATCAGTGCTATTATCTTTGAACCTGAAGAAGAAGAGTAGTAACCTTAAAATTTGAAGCTATGAAAGAATATATGAAAATAACACTGTTAGGACTGGGAATGACATTGTGCTTTACCCTTCCGGCAGTTGCGCAAGATGACTTTGAGGACGATGCGGAAGAAGCAGTCGTTGCGAAGAAGGTTGTCAAAAAACAGAAGAAGTATGAAACGCGTGCAGTTAGCGGTCAGGTACTTGATGCTGCTACATCTTCTCCCGTTTCCGGTGCTATAGTAAAAGCCTTCGGCATAGAGGGATACAGTGCCCTTACGGATGATCAGGGAAATTATACGGTCAACGTACCTCTGTTCGTTTCTTCATTGTATATTTCTGAGCCGGATTATAATGCTGTTACAATCGGTCTGTCAAAGGAGGGAACACAGAAAACGGTGCAGTTGTATAAGAATGTCTTTAAGAAGGACTATGCTGAGGATATTAATATATTGCAGAGCAACGAAGCAAATGAATTCCAATATTCAAATGCAATAAACATCAAGGAAGAAGTTCATAACCAACTTGGTGGATATGTATATACAACAAATCGTAACGGTACACCAGGTATTGGTGCTACAACATTCATCCAAGGTTTGAACTCTCTCAATGCGAATGCCCAGCCATTAGTTATTGTAGATGGTGTCATTCTTGACCAGCAGTATGATAACCAAATGTTGCACTCAGGATTCTTCAATGACGTGCTGAGCGGTATCAGCCCCGCAGACATTGAGTCTGTGAAGGTATTGCGCAATGGTACAGCTCTCTATGGTATGCGTGGTGCAAACGGTGTGATAGAGATAAAGACGAAACGTTCAAAGACAATGGCAACACGTATTACTGCAAGTATTGCTGCCGGTGTAACATTTGAGCCGAAATATTACTCTATGATGGACGCTGAACAATATCGTGGATATGCTTCTGACATGCTTGGAACAACGAATACCAAGATAACGGACTTTAAGTTCCTCAATACTGATCCGAACTATTACTACTATAATCAGTATCACAACAATACAAATTGGAGAGATCAGGTTTATCGTAATGCTTTCACCCAGAACTATGGTATCAACGTATCGGGAGGTGATGATGTGGCACAGTATAACCTCTCTGTAGGATATACTGATGCTCAGAGCACACTGAAGGATAATAAGCTGAGTCGTCTGAATATTCGCTTTAACTCAGACATTTCTCTGACAGAAGAATTTGACGTACGTTTCGATGCTTCTTATAGCAATTCCAAGAGAAACATCCGTGATGACAGTGCTCCTTCTACATATGATGAAGGAACTCCTACATCTCCATCGTTCCTGGCATATGTTAAATCTCCATTCTTGTCTCCATATTCTTATGGTGGTGGAAGATTGTCAGACGAGGTGCTCGATGTAGAAGAAGAGTCATATCTTGCTGAGGCTTTGGCTTCATATAGCGACTATAACTGGAAACTGGGTAACCCTTGGGCTCTCAACCAGAATGCTGATGGTGAGGTGAGAAATCACTTCGAGAATTCACTGTTCAACATCGCTATCACACCGAAGTATAAGTTCAGAAATAACATGGAACTCAGTGAGCATTTCTCTTATACCCTTGTGAACACTAACGAGAACTACTATGTTCCTGTTCTCGGTGTTCCTTCATACTATGTATCAGCCGTAGGCGGAGTACGTTCTAATGAAGTGCGTTCGCTTGCATCAAAGCATAATGCTATATATTCTGATACCAGACTGTCTTGGAAGAAGCGTTATGATGCTCACAGTATAGGAGGCTTCGTAGGTACACGACTCACCTTTGACGACTTCACAAGAAAGACTCAGCTTGTGTATAATACCAATAGTGACAAGACACCACAGATTTCTGCTGGTACAAAAGATAGAACTTCAGTTGGTACAGATGAGTCTAAGAGAAATTGGGACTGGTATTTCCAAGCTAACTACAACTTCAAGGAGCGTTACTTTGTTCAGGCAAACCTGACAGCCTCCTCTTCTTCAAATGTTGGTGACGAGGCTAAGAGAGGTGGCGTTAGAATAGGCAAGGTGCTCTGGGGTCTCTTCCCTTCTCTTCAGGCAGCATGGGAGATTACCAATGAGCCTTGGATGGCTTCAGTACGTGGTCTTGACCATCTGAAGTTGTCTGCAGGATTTGATATGAGTGGTAATGATGATATCAATAATCTTGCTAAGAAGAGTTACTTCAGTTCAAACCTGTACCTGAATTCTATTTCTGCTTTGGCTTTCAACGGTATTGGAAACACAGGTATTAAGTGGGAAACAACAACTCGTTGGAACATTGGTATTGATGCAGGTCTTTTGAAGAATCGTTTGCGTTTGGGTTTGAACTTCTTCACTGGTACTACACGTGACCTTTTGAGATTGAAGGAACTCAGTGCTCTTACAGGTGTAGAGAAATACTGGACAAATAGTGGAAAACTCAGTAATAAAGGTATTGACTTCTCTGCTGTAGGTAAGGTTGTTGCGACAAAGGACTGGACATGGGAACTCGGTGCTACTATGGGCCACTATTCAAATAAGGTTAAGGACCTTGGTGGCGAGGAATATTCTGACAATACGCTATATGGAGCAACAATCCGTTCAAAGGTCGGTGAAGTAGTAAATGCTTTCTATGGATATCAGACAAACGGTGTATATGCGACAACATCGGAAGCAAAAGCAGCAAACCTGAAAGTCCTCGGATCAGATGGCACCACATATTATGATGTGTCAGCGGGCGATATGCGTTTTGTTGACCAGAATGGTGACGGAAAGATTAACAATGATGATATGGTGCAGATAGGTAATCCTAATCCTGACATCTATGGTAATATTTTCACTTCTGTTACGTGGAAGCGTTTCCGTCTGGATATGAACTTCAACTACTCAGTGGGTAACGATGTATATAACTATATGCGTTCACAACTGGAAGGAGGTTCTCGTTTCTTGAATCAGACAACTGCACTGACACAGCGTTGGTCTGTAGAGGGTGATGTAACAAATGTTCCAAAAGTTGCCTTCCAGGATACTCACGGAAATAGCAGATTCTCTGACAGGTGGATTGAGAAAGGATCTTATCTGAAGATGAAGAGCATGACTTTCAGTTATACACTACCTCTGCAGTCTGCCTTTATTCAGGGATTGCAATTCTGGATTCAGGGCAACAATCTGCTCGTAATATCTAAATATCTCGGTTCTGATCCAGAAGTAGCAGCAACGAATTCCGTAATAGGACAAGGTATTGATGTCGGCAGTATAGGATCTAGCCGTAGTATTGTTGCCGGAGTGAAGATTAACCTCTAAAAGAATATGACTATGAAAACAGTAAATATAAAGAAGTTTAAATCTGCGTATGCATTAGCCTTTGCTTGTGTAGCGGCTTTGGCTATGGTTTCATGCAACAAAATTCTTGATGTAGATTCCAATTATGTCATTGACGCAGATAAAGATCACTTGAACAGTGCTAATGATACCATGTATTCTGCAACAGGAATACTGAAGAAACTTCAGGCAATAGGAGACAGAACAATCTTATTGGGTGAGGCAAGAGGTGACCTTATGGACCTTGGATCAGGTATTTCAACAGATCTTAAAGAAGTGGCTGAGTTCAATGTTTCCAGTGATAACAAATATAATAATCCACGTGACTATTATGCAGTCATAAACAACTGTAACTACTACATTGCAAAGGCTGATACTGCATTAAAGAACAGTCGTAACCAGTACATCTTCCTTGGTGAATATGCAGCAATAAAGGCAGTGCGTGCGTGGACATATATGCAATTGGCAATGGTGTACGGAGAGGTTCCTTTCTATACTCAACCTATACTCAGTGTTGACGAGGCCGAAATCAGCCTGTATCCACGTAAGAGTTTAAAGGAGATTTGCCGCTACTTCCTTAACGAAGATGGTTTGCAGGAATTGGCAAACAATCCAGAAGCCAGTTATCCCAGTTACGGAAATAAGAAGATTTGGAATATCTATTCAAAACTGTTATTTATGCCATTAAATATTGTTTTGGGAGATTTAGCATTGTGGGCTGCTGACAAAGATGACAGGGCTACTTACCTGCAGGCTGCTAAGTTCTATTACAAGTATATAACAGAACGTAATGGAACAAATATAGCTTATCCGACTACAACGAGTTCTGTAACGTGGAGTAGTGGGGCAGATTGGAACTATACTCCGAGTTATTCGAGCTATATTGTTAATAATTTCTGTTCTACGGGTACCGATCCTTGGGATGAGGTTATTACGGTAATACCTGGCGACTCTCTGGATGCGTGGGGGCGCTACTCTGAACTGCCTAATGTATTTAACACTAATAAGTTCAATTCTTACAAACCAGGTCTCGTTCCTTCTGAAAGAATGTCGGAGATATCTAAGGAGCAGACTTATTGTCATTATTATAAAGTGAGTGAGAGTTCTACTCCTACACGTATATATCCTCCGAAGAATCTTCCAAACAACCTTTCCGGTGACCTCAGATTGTATGCATGTTACTGGTCATCTGAGAACGTCGTTGATGATGCAGGTAATAATTATACCAGTCAGAGAATATACAAGTATAACAAAGGTGAGACAAGTGATGGTTTAACACAGTCAAACAACACTTACATATATCGTCGTATGTTGGTGTATCTGCGTATGGCAGAGGCTTTGAACCGTGCCGGTTATCCGAGATTCGCCTTTGAAGTATTGAGCTCGGGTTTGAATGATAATATTATTAGTAGATATGTCATTCCTGAATATCCGGAAGACGAAGCTATAATCTCTGAGTTTAAGTTCCCGACAAGTCTTCAGACAGGTAATCAATACTATAGGGTATATGATCCAGCTGCTTCGGCTTCTCAGCGTGCGCTTCATAATACACTAGGCATTCACTCACGTGGGTCTGGTTACACTCCTCAGAATGAGTACTATACTATGCCGACAGGAACTATTGATGAGCAGATGGATGCTGTAGAAGATCTTATAATTACAGAGGAAGCATTGGAATTTGCTTTTGAAGGTTTTAGATTCTTTGACGTCATGAGAGTAGCTCTCAGAAGGAATGATCCATCTTACCTTTCAAATATCATACAGGCAAGAAAGGGTAAGGATAATGGTCAAAGTATCTCTGTTGATCTTACAGATACACGTAACTGGTACCTTAACTGGAGAAACCAGATAGGAATAGGATATTAAGATATGTATAGGAGTTGTATAATTGCGATGTTGTTGGGAGCAATCCCAGCAACATCTTTTGCCCAAATAGAAGCCAATGCTTCTCAAAACCTTGTAGCGGGTGCTTATAATGCCCTGCCGGTAGTGTTTGATGTAAATGCCAACATCAGCATGTTCTCCATTCCTGAAGCTCCAGTGAAGTGGGGAATGGATACGGCATGGGACGATCAGGCCAATGTCCTGCGTGGTACGAACTTCATCGGAAAGGATGTGATGAAGATAGGACGTATATCGTTCCAACCATCAGACATTGTGGGAGAAGACCTGGAATTGTCAAGTGATCAAAAAACAGCTCTGCAGTCACGTCTTGATCATATTGCACTCAGTGGTGTGAAGGACGTATTGCTTAACTGTGACCATGAGGCCCTGAAATCTTCTAATTATTACGGAAAGCCGATAAACTGGTACAGGGTGATAAAGGCAAGTGTCAATTATGCAAAAGCAAGGGGATTTAACGTTGTAACGATAGCTCCATTTAATGAGCCGGACTATGGACCTTGGGGAGAGGGAACACAGGCACATTTCAAGGAGATAGCAAAACTAATATATGAAGATAGTGACCTTGCTGGTATAAGAGTGTGTGCAGGAAATACTCTGAATTGTGATGAGGCTCTCTCGTGGTATAATTATATGAAGCCATACGTGAGTGAGGGAAATACTCATCAATTGGCAGGAAGTTTTGATACCTATGCGAACTTCTGGCAGACGGTTCGTAATAATGGACATGTAGCAACAGCTGATGAATTGCATAATACAATGGAGGCATTTGTTGGTATCCATTACGGTATGCAGCAAGGAATATGGTGGGGATATGATGCAGCTTGTAGAGGGGAATTCTGTAAGGCATCATATTATGGAAAGGAAATAGGATATAATGAAAATCGTTCTGCTTGGACAGCTGCAACGGTATATAAAAGAGAGAATGGACGTATAGATGCGTTTCTGGGAGGTAGCGAGAGGCAAGCGAATACATCATCTTATGACATAGTGTCACTTGACCGTCCAGTATATTATGATACATATGGTCCTGTATATAGTTACTCAATGGAAATACCAGGAGGTACGGGATACCAGATAGGACAAACAAATGCAGAGAGAATGATAAATATCACCTATGGTGAGGATGTCCCCATAGAGCCTTTAGATACCAATACGGTATATACTATAATGAATATGAATAGTAAGAAGGCAATAGGATATTATAACTCTTCTTCAGAAAGTGGGACACAACTGGTGCAGAAGGAATATAACGCTTCTGTTGCCGATGCTCACCAAAGATGGAGAATAATATTTGTAGGTGAAAGAATAGGTGGAGACTTCGGATATTACAAGATACGCAGTAACCGTAGCGCTACAAAGAAACATGTAATAGACATTAAGGATTGGAGTCTTTCGCAAGGAGGTATGGCTATTGCTTTTGATGGTGATGGTGGAACTAATGAGCAGTTCTTCTTTGAGTATGCAGGAGAAGGTAGTTACTATATCCGTTCAAGACACTCAGGACTGTATCTGGAGGTAGCAGGCAGAAGTCTATCAAATAACGCAAACATACAACAGGGAACATATACAGGAGGGGATTATCAAAAATGGAAGTTAATACCTTATAGGTCTCCTATGGAGTCGAGCGTATCAGTTGCCCCTACAGATTTGAAAGCTGAGAATATGCCTGCGGCAGTGAAACTGACTTGGACGGCAAGTGTTTCTTCCGATGCTGTGGCATATGAGATATTACGTTCAAAGAATACAGACGAATGGGATGTAATCGGACGAATGATTTCTGGAACAGAATTCATAGATAATGATGTTACTCCTGATGTTACATACACATACAAGGTAAAAACAATTAATAAGGCACGTAATAGATCTGCAGCCTCTGCTACTGTTGAAGGAAAAACAACTTCAGCAAAATCTATGGTGGAATATCTACAATTTGAAGAGAATTCATTTGACGAGACCGACAACATAAATGACGGCGTAACAAGCGGTGATATTACCTATAGTACCACGCAGGTGAAAAAAGGAACAGCATCAATTCGTCTAAATGGCTCTAATGCATATGTGAAACTTCCTGCATCAGTAGCAGACAGGAAGGTAATGACTATTGCAACCTGGGCCTATATAAATTCTCAAACTTCATGGATGAGAGTATTTGACTTTGGTAACAATACAAATCAATATATGTTCTTTACACCGAATAACGGAAAAGAGGCAAGATTTGTGATGAAGAATAATGGTAATGAGCAGATTCTTTCGGCTGACAAACTTTCAACAGGATGGCATCATATTAGTGTGGCTATTTCTGGAGACAACGTTGCTTTGTATATAGACGGAGAAATGAAGGCATCATCAAGTACAATTACTATTCGTCCCAGTGACATCCGACCGAGGCTGAACTATATAGGAAGAAGCCAGTTCTCTGCTGATCCTCTTTTCTACGGATATATTGATGATTTCAGAATATACAATTATGCTCTCTCTTCAGAAGATGTAAAGAAACTATATAATGGAGAAGAACCAACAGGTATTGTTAAGAAATCCTTGAGGGATAAGGATGAGTATAAGTCATCTGTTATATATGACCTTTCAGGCAGGAGGCTCAATTCTGCTAAGAAGGGTATAAACATTATCAATGGTAAAGTGGTGGCATTTTAGTTAACAAAGGGAAATAAAGATATGATTAGAAAACTTTTAACTCTGGCTATAGGACTGATTCTCGTAGTTAATATTTTAGCAGCTAATACTGTAAAAAAGGTGTCTCAGGTTACAGACGGTGTTGAAGTAAGTGATGACGTTGATTACACTATTACATCAACGGAGCCTTTTACAACGACAGGTAGCGTGAATATAACAAATACAGAACATGCCGTAGTAATTATTTCTTCAATAAAACCAAGTAAGGTTATTTCTACTTGGTTGAAGAATCGTGTATTTATTAATGGTGTGCAAGCAGTTAATGAAAAGAACTGTCAGGTGAAGATGTATGGTTATGGCGCTATCATTTTTCCGTATGCTAAAGAAATTAAGCCATTAACAGTATATTCTGAGCAGAATTATGGAGGAACTGCCATAAATGATTTTGGGCTTGAGAATGATGGCGGATTCATGAATACCCTTACAGAGGCGAAACTGAACAATAAGATACGTTCCTTTAAGCTTAAAAGAGGATATATGGTAACTTTCTCTACCCGTGCCAAGGGTAGGGGATATAGTCGTTGCTTTATAGCAGACAAGGCAGACTTGGAAGTCGCAGAACTTCCAGGAATACTTGATAAGTCTATAACATCTTACCGTGTCTTCCATTGGTATAATGCAAAGAAGGCTGGTCTTGCAAGTAACACAAGCTTCGAAGCAAATGATGCATTGAATTCTTCATGGTGTTATTCATGGGGATTGGGTGAGTCTAGACTGCCTGACACGGAGTGTGTTCCTAATCATATATACGAAGATTGGCCATCGTCAGGTGCATGTGGTGGCGTGACATATTCATGCCATATGAAGACCAATAATGAGCCAGGTAATAGTGCTGATGATCATCCGCAAGATGTTGCAACTGTGCTTGCAAACTGGGAAAACCTCATGGCAACGGGTTTGCGTTTGTGCTCTGAATCCTCTCATGATGGTTCAATGGGACATTTGAAAGCTTTTATAGACTCTGTTGATGCACGTGGCTGGCGTTGTGATATTCTTGATTTGCACTGCTATTGGGATTCAGGTACATTTAATAATCTTAATTGGTATTCTGATCATTATGGTAATGGTCGTCCTATTTGGATTTCAGAGTGGGTATGGGGCGCATCATGGAATCATAATGGTTTCTGGGCAAAAACGTCTACACCAGATGTGTGTTCTCCTGAAAACCAAAAGATTTGCTATGATGGTACTGTACCAATTCTCAATGTCCTTAATAACAATAACAGAGTAGAGCGATACGCATATTGGAATGGTGAGGCAGCAGGAACGCATATCTATCATGATGGAGGATTGAGCAAACTCGGTGAATATTATGTGAACATGAACGAAGGCCTAGGTTATAATGCTGATAACGAATTTATACCTAGGTGTCCTCCACAGCATTCTCCAGATGAATTGTCAATGGATTATAATAGTGAGACGGGAAAGGCTACTCTAACATGGCACGAATATAATGGAGAGTATAATACCTCTATGATGATACAGAAAAGAATTTCATCAGCGAGACCAAGTGCGGCATGGACAGATGTACAGACAGTGGAACTTAAAGAATTAGGGGGAGACTACAATGTAGAGATTGATGCTACAGAAGGATATAAATATCGTATTCTTGTGGTTGATGCTAACGGAGAAGAAAGAGAGTCTAATTACGTTATGCCTGTTAGAGAGTCCCTGAAATTCGGTGATGCGATGGAGGTAAATGGCGAGACCAGATATCTTGGAGGAAACTGGTTACTCAACGGTGACTTTGAAATGGGTGCACTTGATTGGACAAATGGTAAATTTGGGGCATTAACGACACCTTATTTCCAAGTAGTGAAGACTGGCGGCTTTAACAATACGGCATATTTGCAGTGTCTTGGTGCAGGAGGTCAGGGTGTCAGTGATTACGATAATAGCACAGCAGTAAGGAGGGAATATAGACTTAAAGAGAATGGCTTCTATTATGTTTCATTGGCGGGAAACTATAATGGTACTGATGCTGCAGCCAATCAACGTATAACAACTGGTAGATCAGAATCCTCAGAGCTGAATAGGCGTGTAGAAATGTCAGATGCAACTATATGGACAAAATACTCAAGTGCGTTCAAGATAACGACAGATACCCTTATGCACTTTAGGCTTCGTAAATTAGGTGGAAAAGCACAGTTTGATGAGGCTGTAATATCCGAACTTTTTGCAACAAAGGAAGAGGCATTAGCAGATGCATTGGAGTGGGAAAAGAAACGCGCAAATCTTTTCACACAGTATAATACCAAGTATGCAAATCTTAATGCAGAGATAGTAGCAATAGCTGATGCAGCAACAGATCCTAATGAATTGGAGAATTCTGTTAAATTGATGTTACGTGCATATAAAGTGCTTGAAGCCGGTGATTCGATAGTACAGGATGCAGAAACTGTGATAGCATACAGCTTACCTGGTTATGAAGACGTTCAAATAGCTCTCAATCAGAGAAGGGAAGCAACTACAGCAGAGGAGATAGTAAGTGCATATGTGAAACTGCAGGAATCCTTGGATTTCGCAATGCCGTATAATCTGAACGAATCACTAATAAAAAATGGAGACTTAGCGACAAACACTGGATGGACAACGAAAGCAGGAACCTATACTGCGGGAGACCAGAAATTGACAACACAGGCAGGAAAAACCTGTTGGAATGCATGGTGGAGTATGGCTGTGGCAGGAAATGAAGATAAGACAATGGAAATAAATCAGGGTTCAATAACTATACCAACGGGAACCCATGGACTTTTCGCATTGGAGTGCAAGGCTACAACTCAGCATCTCTGTGAGAACGACCAACATTCATATTTTGTAAATGTTAATACTTGTGATACAGTTAAATCAACATCTTTACCATATGGATTGCTTGATCTGCCTCAAATAGCAGATGAAGAAAAGTGGGTAACATTAGTTACACCATATCAGTATTTCAGTGATAAGGAAGTTGCAAAGATAGGTTTTGAGGGTTCAAAGAAAGGATGCATAGATAAGCAATGGATGCGTGTTGAAAGTCCTGAATCTACGGGTGACAACCGTGAGGGATGGTGGTGTGCCACAGATTTCAAACTGCGTCATATTCCTTTATATGTAAAGACAGCGTCTGAGACAGGATACGGAGTGGTTTGCCTACCATATAAATTTACTGTAAAAGAAGGAGTAAAGATATACAAGTTGGCAGGATTGCTTAGAGACTATTCTGCAGTAGGAATTGAAGAGGAAACAGACGAGATTGTTGCTGGCCGGCCATATATTTTCCGTGCTGAGCCTAATTCTGAAGTGCAATTCTATGAAAGCGGCTCTGCCGCAAGTTCTGCAAGTACAAACTACAATGGGTTGAGAGGCGTATTTGTTAGTTCCAGTAAATATCCTCAAAATGGTATGGTTTTCGATACTGACGGTACTTGGAAATATATAGCTACTGCTGCGGAAAGAACAACATATAAAAACTATGATGGGTTTATTCGTGGAATATCATATATTACTATCCTCGATTCTTGGGATGGTGAAAAGTTGCCAACAGCTAATATGCCAGAAGCTCCTACTGCAATCAAGAGTGTAAAGTCTGCACAGGATTCCAATGTGAAGTCTGATGACATTTATGACCTCTCTGGTAAGCGTGCAAATGCTGATGCTAAGGGTATTATAATTGAAAATGGCATCAAGAAAGCAAAATAATTGACAAAATACTTGCACAGGTAAGAAAAAAGTATTACCTTTGCACCCGCAAAGAAATGATGGAGGGCTCACAAGAGTCTTCCATCATTCGTTAAAAAGGTTTTACTCCTTAAAATAAAAGAAATGGTAGATAAGAAAAAAGTTGAGAGTGTAGTCAAAGAATGGTTAGAGAATAGCGACAAAGGATATTTCCTTGTTGATGTAGAGGTTTCTGACGACTCTCGTATTGTGGTTGAGATAGACCATGCAGAAGGTGTTTGGATTGATGACTGCGTATCTTTGAGCAGATTCATTGAAGACCATATCAGTCGTGATGATGAAGATTATGAGTTGGAGGTGGGCAGTGCTGGAATAGGACAGCCTTTCAAAGTGGAACAGCAATATATCAATAATATTGGTAATCAGGTAGAGGTGTTACCTACCAAAGGCGAAGCAAAGGGTAAAAAGATAATTGGCATCCTTTCTGCTGTTAACGGTAGGGATTTCACAGTCCTTACTCAGGAGAAACAAAAGGAAGAGGGTAAGAAACGCCCAGTTCTGGTTGATGTAGAGAAGTCTTTCTCTATGGACGAAATAAAATATTGTAAATACGTAATAGATTTTAAATAAAATGGCTAAGAAAACAATTGAAATGCAACCAAGCATGATTGATACTTTCCGTGAGTTTAAGGAAACAAAGAATATCGATCGTGCCACTCTCGTCAGTGTCCTGGAAGAGAGCTTCCGTAATGTAATTGCTAAAATCTTTGGCAGCGATTCTAACTTTAACGTCATCGTAAATCCAGATAAGGGTGACTTTGAGATTTATCGTAACCGTGTGGTAGTACCAGATGGTGAAGTGAGTGACTCAAACAAGGAGATAGCTCTTTCTGAGGCTCAGAAGATTGAAAGTGACTATGAGGTAGGTGAGGATGTATCAGAACGTGTCGATTTCACAAAGTTCGGACGTCGTGCAATCCTTAATCTGCGCCAGACTCTTGCATCTAAGATACTTGAGTTGGAGCATGACTCTCTGTATAATAAGTATAAGGACCTCGTCGGTGAGGTTGTCAGCGGTGAGGTATATCAGATCTGGAAGCGTGAAGTCCTCGTAATTGATGATGAAGGTAATGAGATGCTCCTTCCAAAGTCAGAGCAGATACCATCTGATAACTATCGCAAGAATGAGACAATACGTGCATTGGTACTTCGTGTAACAAATGAGAACAATAATCCTAAGATTATTCTTTCTCGTACATCTCCATTGTTCCTGCAGCGTCTCATGGAGGCAGAAGTGCCTGAGATTGCTGATGGTCTGGTAACTGTCAGAAAGGTTGTACGCCTTCCGGGAGAGCGTGCAAAGATTGCTGTTGAGAGCTTTGATGACCGTATTGATCCAGTTGGAGCATGTGTAGGTGTTAAGGGTAGCCGTGTTCACGGTATCGTTCGTGAGTTGTGCAATGAGAACCTTGACGTCATCAACTATACGACAAATACAAAACTCTTCATACAGCGTGCTTTGGCTCCTGCTCAGATTAACTCTATCGAAATCGATGAGGAGAACCGCAAGGCCGAGGTTTATCTGCGTCCTGAGGAGGTGTCACTTGCCATCGGTCGAAACGGACAGAATATTAAACTCGCATCCATGATTACGGAATATACTATCGATGCATTCCGTGAGACTGATACACAGGGTACAGATGAGGAGGATATCTACTTGGATGAATTCAATGACGAAATAGATCAGTGGGTTATTGATGCTGTTAAGGCTATTGGTCTTGAGACAGCAAAACAGGTTCTCAATGCTCCACGTGAGATGCTTATTACAAGGGCAGACCTTGAGGAAGAGACAGTAGATCATCTGCTTGAGGTATTGGCTTCAGAGTTTGAAAATTAAAGAAGGGAGGTATAAATGAGTGTAAGATTAAACAAAGCAATAAGCGAACTTAATATCGGCTTGCAGACAGCGGTGGATTTTCTCGTGAAACATCCAAAGCTGGGTGAGGTGAAGCCAGAGCTGTCCTTCAAATTGAATGATGAACAGTATGAGGCTCTCGTTGCTGCTTTCAAAGGCGATAAAGAAGTGCGCTCACAAGCTGAGAAGATTTTCAAGAAACCCGAAAAGAAGGAAAAACCTCATAAGGAGCCAGTTCCGGAAAAGGCAGAGACACCATCAGATTCTATTCTGAAGGGTAAGTCAGATATACAGCCCTTAGGAACTATTGACTTGTCTTCTCTCAACAAACCCAAAAAGAAAAAGGAAGAGCCAAAGGCAGAGGTGAGTCCAGCAGAACCAGAAGCTCCAAAGGCTAAAGAAGTTGAGGCTCCTGCTGTTGAGGAAGTAGAGGACATCGTTCCGGAAGCACCTGTTGTTGAAGAGACTGCAAAGGTTGAGGAACCTGTCGTAGAGTCCGAGAAAGAACAGGAAGCAGAGGATGTTGACGAAATGTCAGAAGAGGCTGAGGATGCACAGCCAGAGCCGGAAGAACCGGAAGTTTTCACTCTGAAGAGCGAAAACAAGCCTGTTGTCATGCCTAATGTGCTTGGTACTATCGACCTGTCCGCTATCAATCAGAGCACTCGTCCTAAGAAGAAGTCAAAGGAAGAGAAGAAGAAGGAGCGTGAGGAACGTGCAGCACAGCAGTCAGCAGTGAAGAAAAAGCGTGCCCGCATCGGTAAGGAACGCGTTGATATCAATGATGTTGCTAACCAACCAGGCAAAAAGGATAAGAAGGCACGCAATCAGGAGGATAAGAAGGCTCGTAACAAGAAAAAGAACTCCCAGCCGACAGTTTCTGACGAGGATGTAGCACGTCAGGTTAAGGAGACCCTTGCTCGTCTTACCAGCAAGCAGTCTATGAACAAGAAGGGTGCTAAGTATCGTAAGGAGAAGCGTGATGCTGCTGCTGAACGCCGTGAGGAAGAGATGCTCACGGAAGAAATGGAGTCAAAGACACTGAAGCTTACAGAGTTTGTGACAGTATCTGACCTCGCTACCATGATGGATATTCCTGTGACAAAAGTTATTGGTACTCTGATGTCTGTCGGCATCATGGCATCTATCAACCAGCGTCTGGATGCAGAAACCATAAACCTCGTAGCAGAGGAGTTCGGATTTACAACGGAATATGTGTCTGCAGAAGTGCAGGAGGCCATTCAGGAAGTGGAAGATGATGAAACAGAATTGCTCTCCCGTGCGCCAATCGTTACTGTCATGGGTCACGTCGATCATGGTAAGACATCACTCCTCGACTATGTCCGCAATACCAATGTGATAGCTGGTGAGGCAGGTGGTATTACTCAGCACATCGGTGCCTATAACGTGAAGTTGCCAGACGGACGTCGTATCACATTCCTTGATACCCCTGGTCACGAAGCATTTACTGCGATGCGTGCCCGTGGTACTCAAGTAACTGATATCGCTATCATCATCATTGCTGCCGATGACTCTATCATGCCTACTACTAAGGAGGCTATAGCACATGCTCAGGCTGCCAACGTTCCTATGGTGTTTGCTATAAACAAGATAGATAAACCAGGTGCTAATCCTGATAAGATACGTCAGGACCTTGCTGCTATGAATCTTCTTGTGGAAGAGTGGGGTGGTAAGTACCAGTGCCAGGAAATCAGTGCCAAGAAGGGTACTGGTGTAGAGGAACTGATGGAAAAGGTACTTCTCGAAGCAGAGATGCTCGACCTGAAGGCTAATCCAAATCGTAATGCTACAGGTTCTGTCATAGAGGCTTCTCTTGATAAGGGACGTGGTTATGTTGCAACAGTGCTCGTTTCCAATGGTACCCTGAAAGTTGGTGATGTCGTTATCGCTGGTACTGCATGGGGACGTGTAAAGGCTATGTTCAATGAGCGTAACCAGAAGGTAGAGAAGGCTCGTCCTTCTGAGCCTGTTATCATCCTCGGTCTTAACGGCGCTCCTTCAGCAGGTGACTCTTTCCATATCATGGAGACAGAACAGGAGGCTCGTACTATTGCCAACAAGCGTATGCAGTTGCAACGTGAGCAGAGCTTGCGTACTACGACTACGCTGTCACTTGAGGAAATCGCACATCGTGTGGCACTTGGTGAGTTCCACGAACTCAACCTCGTTGTCAAGGCTGATACACAAGGTTCTTGTGAGGCCCTCTCTGATTCCTTCATCAAGATGTCAACAGAGAAGGTACAGGTTAATGTCATCATGCAGGCTGTCGGTCAGATTTCCGAGAACGATGTCATGCTGGCTTCTACAGCAGAGAATGGTATGATTGTAGGTTTCCAGGTTCGTCCGTCTGTTGCAGCAAAACGTCTTGCTGAACAGGAGGGTGTGGAAATCAATACCTATTCTGTCATCTATGATGCAATGGATGATATCAAGGCCGCTATGGAGGGTATGCTTGATAAGATTAAGAAAGAGGTTGCCACAGGTCAGGCTGAGGTCAAGGAAGTCTTCAAAATTTCCAAGGTTGGCCTTGTTGCTGGTGCCCTCGTCACAGAAGGTAAGGTACATGCTAAGGATAAGGCACGTCTTATCCGTGATGGTATCGTAATCTTCACAGGTGAACTCAATGCCCTCAAGCGTTACAAGGACGATGCCAAGGAAGTGGCATCAGGTCTCGAATGTGGTATCTCTCTTGTCAACTGCAACGATATTCAGGCAGGTGACATCGTGGAGACATTCACCGAGATAGAAGTAGAACAGAAACTCTAGCCGAAGAACAGATAAGCTACGGCTATTGCAGCTATAACGCCCGCTATGTCAGCCAGTAATCCACAGGCAACGGCATGGCGGGTGTTTCGTATTCCCACACTACCGAAGTAAACTGCCAGTATGTAGAAAGTGGTGTCTGTACTTCCTTGGAAGATACAACTGAGCCTTCCGATAAAGCTGTCAGCACCATAGGTCGTCATAGCATCAACCATCATGCCTCGTGCTCCTGAGCCGGAAAGCGGCTTCATGAGGGCTGTCGGTAATGCTCCTACCCATTCAGCAGAGAATCCTAATCCTTCAACTAAATAGCCGATTCCACCGATGATGGAGTCCATTGCTCCTGAAGCACGGAAGACACCGATTGCAACGAGGATAGCAACGAGATATGGTATTATTCTTACTGCTGTCGTAAAGCCGTCCTTTGCTCCCTCTATGAATGTTTCATAGACGTTTATCTTCTTGCGTATTCCTGCAGCAAAGAATCCTACGATAATACTCATTAGCAGTACATTGGCTGTTGTTGTGGAAACGAGTGACATTGTTTCCTTGTCCATAGCAGAGAATCCCCATATTATGCCACCTACCACAAGGCACATACCTCCAAGTGTCAGCAGCATTGTCTTATTAAAGAGGTTTATCTTCTGATATATGCTGGTTACTATGATGCCTGCCAGAGTGGCAAAGAAGGTAGCAATCAGTATTGGGATAAAGATATCTGTAGGTTGTTCTGCCCCCAGCTGAGCACGATATACCATGATGCTCACAGGTATCAGGGTTAGTCCTGAGGTGTTAAGCACCAGGAACATTATCATTGGGTTCGTCGCTGTCGTCTTGTTGGTGTTGAGGCTTTGCATCTGTTCCATAGCCTTCAGTCCCAATGGTGTTGCAGCATTGTCCAATCCCAGCATATTGGCAGCAA
This sequence comes from uncultured Prevotellaceae bacterium, assembly GCA_902799455.1. Taxonomy (GTDB): domain Bacteria; phylum Bacteroidota; class Bacteroidia; order Bacteroidales; family Bacteroidaceae; genus Prevotella. Next base: position 4,869 of record CADCAX010000010.1, on the reverse strand, counting down.
TATTCATGAAGATACTGCCTGTTACGGGATGTCCCTTCGGAATGTCAGGGAATAGTTTTGAAAAGATAGGAGACAGAATGCGGGCTATCACATTCACTATTCCTCCCTTTTCTCCGACGTTCATAATGCCGAGCCAGAGAGAGAGGACGCCTGTCAGACCTAATGAAATCTCAAAACCTGTCTTTGCAGAGTCAAAGGTAGAGTTCATCATTGCGGGGAATACATCCATATCACCCAGTACTATCAGTTTGAACAAGGCGATAGCAAAAGCTATCATGAAGAACGCTATAAAAATATAATTCAAAACCATTTCTTTATTCCTTTTACCTATTTAAAAAATTCGTTTTTGTATTCTCCTTGCAGGAATTCGTATCCGAATCTGCACCTCAGACATTCCTTCCTGTCGCAGTATTCTTTTTTCAGCTGCAGTAGTGACTGTGAGTCGTAGGCTGTTTTTACCTCCAATCCGCATTCCTGCCACATCCTTACGATGTTATTGTCCTCAGCAGGCAGAGACTCCAGCATATCGAGAGCCCTGTCGCATAGCTCGTCTTTCGCATGATGGGAGCCATAGGCAAACATAGTGGGAATGACGGTATTGATGACGAATAATGTCAGTTTCATGCCGTTGAAATCGTACAATTTTCCCACTTCCTCTATGTTTTTACACTCCAACATATCCCTGAGTCCTGTCCTGTGCTCATAATACATCTTTGCCAGTTGCATTATTCTTACATGAGGATGGTTTTGCGGCCTCGTCTTATATTTCCAATGTGAGGCATCCATTGGGGTGAGGGTGAATTTCTGCTGCATGTAGGCGTATTCCTTCGCATACTGAGGTGCCACATGCTCCAGCAGGCCTGCCTGCCCTAAGAACATTGCTTCTATCTGGAAGAGGTTATCCCTATGGTGTGCTACGGCATTCATAGGTATTACCCTTGCCCATTCCTCGAAGGCATCGCTGTTTACGCCATATCCGTGGTTGCGGGCCAGTGTGGCGAAATATGCGTCCTCCCACGAGCCTTTCATGTTTTTCACCTTCTCCTCAATGTCCCGTGTCTTTCTCTCCAACCGTTCTGTCTGCAGGGCACTCAGCCATGCATGTACCTTCAGGGTGGGCAGGCCTTCTATTATCTTGTAACAGGGGGGATATTTATCTGAGTTCAGCAGTTCGGCATAGTTGTCCTTCAAACTCTGCGCTATGGGTATTACGAGGGTAGGGACATCCTTTCCCGCTGATGTAGTAACTTCTGCGTCGGCATGCTCTACGACGTGCAGTATTACGTTGTCGTATGCCTTGTCGTTATCGTGTTTGTGGTGATACCAGTCGCTTGCCTTGGTGTGTATCTCCACGTTCCCCACCCACAACAATCCGTCTATCTTAATTTTTGCATTAAAGAAGTCTGGTCCGCTGTCGGTGCGGTTATATAACCCAGTATCTATCACCTCCACAGGTTTGCCGTCGGTAGTGTAAAGGGCTTCTAACGGAAAAATCTTATGACGCCACGTGTAATGAAGGAGTTTTTCCATGTTTTTTGTCGCATCCACCGATTATTAAGACAAATTCTCCCTTTGGCTCTTTCTCTTTGAAATGTGCCAATACCTCTGCTATCGTACCCCTTACGCTCTCTTCATGCACCTTTGATATCTCCCTGCATGCTGACATTCTTCTGTCTTCTCCGAATGCCACAGCCAACTGTTCCAGGGTCTTTACTATTCTTCGTGGAGACTCATATATTATCATGGTCCGCGTTTCGTGCGACAGTTCCTCTATTCTTGTCTGTCTTCCCTTCTTCTGGGGCAGGAATCCCTCGAAGCAGAATCTGTCGCAAGGCAGTCCGCTGCTTACCAGAGCCGGTACGAAAGCCGTTGCCCCTGGCAGTGTCTGCACCTCTATGCCAGCCTCTACAGCCTCTCTTACGAGGAGAAAGCCAGGATCACTGATACCTGGGGTGCCGGCATCTGTAATAAGACATATCGTCTCACCGCTTTTCAGGCGTTCTACGATGTTCTTTGCTGTTCCGTGTTCGTTGAACTTATGGTGCGCCATCAGGCGTTTCCCCTCAATCTGGAAATGCTTCAGCAATATTCCGCTTGTTCTGGTGTCTTCGCATAATACTACGTCAGCCTCCTTCAGCAGCCTTATGGCTCTGAAGGTCATGTCCTCCATATTTCCCACAGGGGTAGGTATCAGATACAGCATCTAACAATTAATAATTAACAATTAACAATTAACAATTAATAATTTCTCTCACTTCTCACCTTTCACCTTTCACCTCTAACCTCTCACCTGTCACCTCTTCAGAGTCCTTCGTGACATATCTGCGCCAATATGCCATGATGAGGGTTGTGGCAGGCAGGGCGATTATCAGTCCTATGAATCCCAATAGTGTACCCCATACTGACAACGACAGCAGCAATATTGTTGGGTTAAGCCCCATATGCTTGCCCATCACCTTTGGCACTACGATGGCATCCATTATTATCTGCACTATACCAAAGATGGCCAGCACCATACCGAACACAACAAAGTAGCTCTGTCCTGTTTCGGCAGATTTCAGTCCTGCCAGCAGAGCAGCAGGGATGAGTCCAAAGCCATGCAGATATGGAACAAGGTCCATTATGCCTATCATTACTCCAAGACCAATCGCCATTGGGAAGTCTATTATGCTGAATCCTATGCAGAACAATATACCCATAATCATTGCGCAGGTACCTTGCCCGCGGATATAGTTGCTCAGGGCTTTCTCTACGTCATCCATAAGCTCGTTCCAGAAAGGTCTTGAGTCTTTTGGGAATATCTTTATCCAGTTCTTAGAAAGATATTCATAGTCAAGCAGTATGAAGAACAGATACAGCAATGTGATAAATGACTTTACGATATTCAGTATCATGTGAACAGATTGTCCCATTACGTTAAATAGGGTTGGGGCAGTATCCTTTACAGTAGCCGAGAACTTCTCTGATTTCAGGAATTCTTCAATCTGCGGGCTGTTCTGTTCTATCCAAACCTTTGCTGTCTCTGGGAAGTTGTTAATCTTCGTCACATGATACAGATAACGGGTTGCTAATGTTGTAAACCTCGAGAACTCCTCTATCATTGGTGGGATGATGAGATACAATATTCCTGCAAATATTGATATTCCCACTATCATCGCCAAGACTACGCTGAGCACTCTTATCTTTACCTTCATGCGGTACTGTATGAACTTCACCAGCGGATAGAGCAGATATGCAAACACCAGTGCTGCGAAGAATGGCAGCAGAACATGACTTAGGTATGAAATGACAAGAATAACAGCTACGACCGCCGCTGCTATCAGTATCCAGCGAGCCATGCGGTCAAATGTGATAGGTCCTTTAATCATAATGTGACAAAGATACTACAAAATTAAGAGTTAAGAGTGAAGAGTTAAGAAATTAAGTGGTATAATGGTCTTTTTTTGAAAAAAAACAGGAAAAAAATTGGTCATTTTGAAAAAAAGTATTACCTTTGCACCCGCTTTTGAGGAAAACTCAATTGTCAACTACGGTCGATCCGCTAGCTCAGTCGGTAGAGCATCACACTTTTAATGTGGGGGTCTTGGGTTCGAACCCCAAGCGGATCACTAGGAGAAGTCGCTGAATCCTCAGCGACTTTTCTGCTTTAAAAACTTTACACTAACTATTGACACTACACTAAAATAAACTAATAATTACAATAAACTTATGCACAGAATTTTTAGTTTTTTCATCATAAAAGTTTTTTTGTTAGTTAGTATTGCCTCTTTCGCCGGCGACCGTTATAACTTTAATAGCGGTTGGCTGGTGAAGGTTGGCAAAGACCCAAAAGCCTCTGGCACACATTGTGATGATGCTGATTGGCAGAAGGTCACGTTGCCCTATTCTTTCAATCAGACAGAGGCCTTTGGTAAGCGCATTGCGGAGTTGACAGACACTGTGGCGTGGTATCGCAAGCATTTTGTCCTGCCTGAGAATATGCGGAATGCCAAGAAATTCTTCATTGAATTCGAGGGCGTGCGCTTTGGCGCCCGCTGCTTCCTCAATGGAAAGGAACTCGGATGGGGCGAGAACGGTGTTATGGCTTTCGGATTTGACCTTACGCCTTATATAAAGAGAAATGGTGAGAATATACTCTCCGTATATGTTGATAACGACTGGCGCTATAAGGAGCATACTAAGACTTGGAGCGATAAGTCGCAGAAGGAAGTCCGTAGCGGTTTCCAGTGGAACGACAAGAATTTCTTCTGCAACTATGGCGGTATCAACAAGAATGTGTGGTTGCATGTGATGCAGAGTGATGTCTATCAGACCCTGCCCCTTTACAGCAACCTCAAGACAACAGGAGTCTATGTCTATGCCACACAGCATGATGTGAAAGGTCATACGGCAGTCATCAATGCCGAGTCAGAGGTGAAGAATGAATCAGATACACCCAAGAACGTTTCATACATAATAAAGGTTAATGAAAGAGGAGGCAAGCAAATAGCAAGTTTCGCAGGTCAGACTGTGACAGTAGAGCCTGGCAAGACTGCTGTCTGCAAGGCTTCCCAAAAAGTCTCAGGCCTGAATTTCTGGTCTTGGGGCTATGGCTATCTCTATGATGTTAAGACCCAGTTGGTCATTGATGGTAAGTGCGTTGACGAGGTTACTACCACCACGGGTTTCCGCAAGACGGAGTACAAGGATGGTATGGTATATCTCAATGACCGTGTCTTACAGCTGAAGGGCTTTGCTCAGCGCAGCACCAACGAGTGGCCAGCAGTAGGTATCAGCATCCCTGCATGGATGAGTGATTATTCTAACCGTCTCGTTCTTGGTTGTAATGGTAACCTCTTCCGTTGGATGCACGTAACCCCGATGAAGCAG
>CADCAX010000009.1 GCA_902799455.1 uncultured Prevotellaceae bacterium | reverse complement strand
ACTGACTGCAGAGTTTATTGACAAGGTCCTTGCAGTTGCATCTGGCGAGAAGGCAAAGAATGAAATAAACGGCTACCAGGAGATATCCATCTTCAAAAATGGAGTGACTTTGTAGTTAATAGATAATATTTAAGATTTAACGAATCATCCATAATAACAAACAAAAAAAAGAACAATTATGAAAAAACATTATGTTACAAGATTATTCTTGATTTTAGTTCTGACGTTGGTTGGAGCAATGCAGATTAATGCAAAGAAATTATTAAAAATCACGGTTATCCCTTCTGATGCTCAAATATCTGTGGATGGTAACTATGTTGGCGATGGAGTAGTTGAAGTTACTTTGGATAAATCAGATTTTATTGCAATTAAGTTAGAAAAAGAAGGATATATTACGCAAGAAACAAAGTTTTACAGAACAGATAAAAGAAAAGCTATCTCTTTTACAATGCGCCCAGATAAGTTCTATGAGGCATCTGTTCCAAGTGGTTTGGTAAATAAGTTCTTCACAGTTTCTGTTTCTCCAGAGTTCTACACAGTTGACAAAAATGGCAGAAGAGATGCAGAGAAGGCCTGGAAACTTATACATCAAATATTGCTCAACTACTTTGATGAAATGCAGACAACAGATATTTCGTCTGGATTTATACAAACACCTTGGGATTACGAGAGATTCAGCGAATCAAAACAAGCTGTTCGTACCAGGGTTACTGTAAAACAGAGTGGTATATCAGATGATGATCTTACTTTCCAAATTAAGATATCATCAGAAGAAGCTCCACTTATTGGTATGAGTAATGAAAATTCATATAGAGAAGTTGTGCGTATATTGAAAAAGTTTGAGCCATTGATTAGTGAATTCCAATCACGTTTGTCTAAAAAGTAAATTGTTATAATTATGAGAACTATTCTGATTTCTATATTATTGATGGCAGTAATGCCAAATATTTCATTTGCTCAACAGATGTATGATGACTTTGAATCAAATCAGTTTGGTTGGACAGAGTCTGTTGGAAAACGTGGAAAAGCATTGATAACTAATGGTGTCCTACACATGGAGAGTAAGGATACTCCACTCACATCTACATGCTATGGTTCATTTGATATCAATAAACCTTTCATTATGCAAGTAGAAGCCCTTGCAAAGAAAATTGATGACGACAAGATTTTTGGTATCCTTCTTGACTATGAAGATGACCAGAATTATATTCTTTTCTATATCTGCGAAGATGAAGCAAACCTTGAAGTTGTGCGAGAAAATAAGATTGTCGGTAAAAAACAAGAAGCCCTGAAATTAAGAAAAGGTAAACTCGTTGGAATAGAATTTGAAGTAGAATATAATCTTAACGAGCTTAATTTCAAGGTTAATGGTATTAGGGCTATGTCATATCGTCGTCGTGTAGCAAAAGATGAATTCTTGCTCGGAACATCAGGTATAGGATTCTACGCTCGCGGTGGACAAACTATAGACTTTGATAATCTAAAGATCTTACAGTAAGTAACAATCATGAATCGATATTATTTATCTTTTATGTTCTGCCTATGTGTAATATGTTCACATGGGCAGAAGGTTTTTAATATTATCGGTGACTCGTATGTTGCGAATCATCGCAGTCCCTATACTGAGGCGTGGCATTATAAGCTGGCAGTGGAGAAAGGGTTTACATATAATAACTATGGCAAGAATGGGTCCTGCATAGCCTTTGACAGGACCCATGACGGCAAGTGGAACTTCGGACCTGCCATGTGGCAGCGCTATAAGGCGATGGACCCTAATGCTGATTACGTCATCATCATTGCAGGACATAACGATGCCGACATGGTGGCCAGAGCGGCAAACAATCCTAAGATGTACAGAGACTCCCTGAAGATGTTCCGCGATTCCCTCGTGACGATGATTAAGGGCATCAAGACTCTGTGTCCAAAGGCACAGATAGGCTACGTCACCCCATGGTATGTTGACAGACCCGGATTTGCGGATGTATGTAATATAATAAAAAAGGTGTGCAAGAAGAATGGCATCCCCGTATTGTGGAACTATGATGACGCCTGCGTCATAAAGGTGCGTGACGAAGCCTTCCGCAAGAAGTTCTTCCAAGGCGGCAAGGGTACAGATACTGCCCACCTCAACGAAGCTGGTCACGACCTCTTCCTCCCCGTCGGAAGAACATGGTTTGAAAAGAATTTCTAAAGTCTCTCCCCAGCCCTCCCCAGTTAGGGAGGGAGTTAGGTATTTAAGATATGAAGCTTTCCAGATTAATATTTGTTTTGATTCTACTACATAGCCTGTCTTTCCATCAGTGGCTCTTAGAACATGGTCTGAATACCAAATCATTATCCCTCAGTCTGACATACGAGGATATTGGCTTCCTTGTCTTTGAGGATTCCAGGAACCATTGCTTCTGCGTCGTTGCGAACAAGGAAATGTGGCCGTTGCTCTACGGACCGGTTTTGGCATATAGCACAGAGGTGGCACTGTATATGAATTCTAAACCCGGTCAGCAATATAATGGCGTGATGAAGCCTTTCAGGGACCAGTTGGCAGCCCTGAAGATGAGTGCCGCCGGCCCTGACACCGCCACAGCCATATATACACCGAAGAACAAGGAAGTACTGCCGATGCTCGGTTCTACAAAATGGAACCAGTACAGACCGTACAATATGTTTGCACCCACCAAAAACGGCAACAGGGTGCTTATCGGTTGCGTTCCTACTGCTGTCGCCATGACCATGAGGTATCATCAATGGCCAGAAAGGGGTGAAGATTGTTGCTACTATATGATGGACAGCAAGACGATGGCAACGATGGATTTTTCGAAATGCACTCCTCTGTGGAAATCGTACAAGGACATCTACTTCCCAGAAGACACCCTTGACGAGGGAGCCCAGAACCTTTCAAAACTGATGGTCTCCATAGGCCTTTCCGTCGATGCCTCATTCTCGGACACCGGTACCAGTGCATCCATGAAGAATGTAAAGCCGACCCTATGTAATCATTTCGGTTATTCCGGTCACATCGCATTCCACGATATGCGGCGCCATAATCTTACAGAAGAGCAGATGGAGGCAATCCTGTATAAGGAACTTGACGAAGGGCGTCCGTGCATCGTCTCTAACGCTGGGCACGCATTTGTCTGTGACGGCTATAGCGACGGTTTCCTCCACTATAACTTTGGTTGGAGTGGGCACTATAACGGTTACTACCGGCTGATGACAGGGCGTTATAACAAGCTGATAAGCGGAGAACCGCCCATACTTGTCAAGTATTTCATCAGCGGTATCGAGCCCCAGCAGCCCGACGGCGGTGTCAGCCGTGAGATAACGCTGAAGAAGGCAGGAACCCTTCAGGATATGCTCACCGATACAGAAAAGGAAACCATAACGAAACTCACGCTGAAAGGTCCGCTGAACGGCAGCGACATAAAGCTCCTCAGGAAGATGGCAGGCGCCAATGACGGGTTCTCTCTTGACGGATGGAGAGGTGGCGCCCTGACCGAGCTCAACCTCAGGGAGGCGAAGATAAAGGACGACAAGACAGCATACTACTCCAAGCCTGCAAAGGGAGTATGGACAAGCTATGAAAACAACAAGCCCCGAAAGTATGACTTTTCAAAGTCGCTAACCAAGAGCGACTGGATAAGTTTCAAGAACGGCCCGGGCTCCAGAATGCAAGGCATGCAGATAGTACGCACTGACGACGACAAGTATTTTGAACATTACTTTTGTCAGAGAGACATGATTGGAAAATTCATGTTTGCCAACTGCTCGTCGCTGAAGAATCTCGTACTCCCCATAACCACTGAGAAGGTAGATGACCATGCCTTCCAGGACTGCACCTCGCTTACCAGCATCGTCCTGCCCCCGTCGACAGAGTCCATAGGGCGCGATCCCTTCCGGGGCTGCTTCTCACTGGAGGAAGTACTGCTTCCCCGCAACCTGAATGTAAAAGACGGCACCATCTGCGAAGGCTGCTCCCCAATCCTCCGCTCAGCAAAGAGGTATTGATAAGAAAAAAGAGATTTTTCTTTCGTAGTTCATAACTTCATTGAACCTTTGTGCCTAATTCGATAAAATAACAACAATATGAAAAGAACAAAACGACTAATCATTTCACTCCTTTAGGGGCGGGAGCTCTTAGAATTTCTCCGGCACCGGATTTCCCTATTGTGGAAGTCCGGTGCTGTTGTATCTGTGGTAGGATCCAGTGGTTTGCATTATAACGAAGGTGCTCGCGTCCTCTTTCTCAGATTTAATTAAAAACGCGAGAATATGCATCAAAAGAACAACGACACATCCAGCCGCCCTCCGCCGGAGGTGATGCCGGAAGGCCCGAAAGTAAGAATTGACCCTCAAGGCTGACTTTCGGGAGGTCCGGAAAGCGGAATTGACCCTTGAGGCGGACTTCCGGAACCTCCGGAAGCAGAAATAACCCTCAAGGCAGACTTTCGGGAGCTCCGAAAGACAGAATTGACCATCAAGTGGGATTTTCGGGAACTCCGGAAGAAGATAGCGACTTTTAATAATAAATATAAACCATAAAAAGAAAAGTATATGATTAACCTAAATGCAAAGCAAATTTCCAGTCTTGAGGGTCGGGGTGGGGCCTTGGGGCCTTACTCCAAATTATCTCCCGGTTTGGGGACAGTGTCGAAGTCTGTTGGGTCGGGATAAATCTCACGGAGATATTCCACGAACAGCTGGAGGGCCTTGAAGGTGGCATTGCGGAGGTTCTCCTCACGACCTTCGTCTTCTTCTATCAGCAGAGTGTGGATATCGTCTTTTGTACCGTAGGCTATCCATATCGTACCGACCTTGAAGCCCGGGTCTGCACCAGGGCCTGCAAAGCCGGTCGTGGCAATGGCATAGTCAGCTTCCATGAGATCGATGACACCTTTTACCATCTCACGTGCCACTTCTTCGGAAACGGCATTCTTCTCCTCGATGAGCCCGGCATCTATACCCAAAACCTTTGTCTTGGCAAAGTTGGAATAGCAGATGGTGCCGCCCTTGTAGTATGCGGAAGCGCCCGGGGTGGAGGTGATGACCTCACCAATCTTGCCAGATGTGCATGACTCAGCGGTAGCGATTGTCTTGCCGCTTTCGTACAATTTCTCAAGTATAATCTTGCTTAATACTTTGCTTTCAAATTCCATTGTAATAATTTTGAATTATGAATTATGAATTATGAATTACCCGAACGTTACTTTCGAGAACGCCGGTGCTTCGATGGGGCAGAAGTCATTATCCTTCAGCTTGTATGCTGCAACGCAGCCTATCATGGCGGCGTTGTCTGTGGTGTATGAGAATTTGGGTATATAGACAGTCCATCCGAAGCGTTTTGCATAGTCGTGGAAGGCATTTCGGAGACCGTTGTTTGCAGATACACCACCTGCCACGGCAACGTGCTTAATACCTGTCTGCTTGACAGCCAGCTTCAGTTTCTTCATCAGGATATCGACAATGGTCCATTCCAGTGATGCCGCAATATCTTCCTTGTGATGCTCTATGAAGTCGGGATCTTCCTCCACCCATTTCTGCATGGAATACAGGAACGACGTCTTGAGACCCGAGAAGCTGTAGTTGAGCCCCGGTATGTGCGGCTCTGCAAAGGTATATGCCTTCGGATTTCCCTGACGTGCCAAACGGTCGATAATAGGGCCACCAGGATATCCCAGCCCCATGACCTTTGAACACTTGTCTATCGCCTCGCCGGCAGCATCGTCAATGGTCTGCCCAAGCACCTCCATGTCATTATATGCATTCACCTTCACTATCTGCGAATTGCCGCCAGAGACGAGAAGGCAGAGAAAGGGCAGGGGAGGATGACAGTTGACAGGTGATAGTTGAGAGGTGACAGTTGGGTCTTCCGGCTCGTCTATGAAGTGGGCCATGACGTGTCCCTGCAGATGGTTTACGTCTATAAGGGGAATATTGAGGGCTTCTGCCATACCCTTTGCGAAGTTTACTCCCACGAGAAGCGAGCCCATCAGTCCCGGACCTCTGGTGAAGGCTATTGCGGCCAGCTGTTCCTTCGTGATGCCGGCCTTCTTCAGGGCGTGATCCACTACAGGAACGATATTCTGCTGGTGTGCCCTTGAGGCAAGCTCAGGAACAACACCGCCATATATACGGTGAACCTCCTGCGATGCCGTAACGTTTGACAACAGCGTAGTGCCACGCATTACCGCCGCCGACGTGTCATCGCAGCTGCTTTCTATTGCAAGGATATAATCAGTATGTGAGGATTTCAACTCCATGATCTGTCATTAATAGTGTGTGCTCCCACTGTGCGGAAGGCAGTTCGTCTCCCGAGATAACCTCCCATTCGTACGGGTCGTCGGCATCAACGAACACTTCCCATGTACCCATATTTATCATCGGTTCGATAGTGAACACCATACCCGGAACGAGCAGCATTCCCTCACCACGATGTCCGTAATGGTCTATATCGGGCTCTTCATGAAACTTCAGTCCGACGCCATGTCCGGCAAGGTCGCGAACGACACCATAGTGATATCTCTTGGCATGCTTCTCAATGGCATGGCCTATGTCACCGACGAAGCAGAACGGCTTTGCAGCCTCCATGCCTATCTCAAGACATTCCTTTGCCACTCTGACGAGCTGTTCCTTCTCGGGCGTTGTCTTGCCACCGACGATGAACATACGTGAAGCATCAGCATAGTATCCGTCCTTGATGGTAGTGAAGTCAACATTTATTATGTCGCCCTCCTCAAGGACGTCCTCCACTTTTGGTATGCCGTGGGCAACAACTTCGTTTATGGAGGTGCATACCGACTTGGGGAACCCTTCATACCCCAGGCATGCAGGGATGGCATCATATTTCTTGCACATACTCATGCAGATGTCATCAATCTCCTGTGTATTCATGCCTGGGTGTATGGCAGCTCCGACAGCATCCAGCACAGCAGTGTTGATGACACCAGAGCGACGGATGCCTTCTATCTGTTCGGGGGTCTTTATGAGGTCACGCGTAGGAACAAGTTTCCCACGGTCCTCCCAGTACATTATCTTTCTGTCAAGCTCTGTCGGCTCCTGATTGGGCAGACAGTGCCAGCGACGTTTATTTATTTTTACCATGCAAAGAGTGGATAGTTCTTCATCTCGGCATTCACCTCGCTGCGAACCTTTGCTATTACGTTTTCGTTCTCAGGATCGTTGAGCACTTCCTCAATCCATGCTGCAATCTTCACCATGAGATCTTCCTTCGCACCACGTGTGGTAATAGCAGGTGTTCCGAGACGGAAGCCTGAAGTCTGGAATGCAGAGCGTGTATCAAACGGTACCATGTTCTTGTTGATGGTGATGTCTGCAGAAACGAGAGCATTCTCAGCTACCTTACCTGTCAGGTCAGGATATTTTGAGCGCAGGTCAACAAGCATAGAGTGGTTGTCTGTACCACCGCTGACAATAGTGAATCCGCGCTTTACCAGTTCGTCTGCCAATACAGCAGCATTCTTCTTAACCTGCTTAGCATACTCCTTGAACTCTGGCTTCAGAGCCTCTCCGAAAGCAACTGCCTTAGCAGCAATAACGTGCTCCAATGGACCACCCTGCTGACCTGGGAATACTGCAGAGTTGAGCAGCTGAGACATCTTCTTTACGACACCCTTTGGAGTAGTGTATCCCCAAGGATTGTCGAAATCCTTACCCAAGAGGATAAGACCGCCGCGAGGACCACGCAGTGTCTTGTGAGTTGTTGTTGTTACGATATGAGCATACTTCACTGGGTTCTCCAGGAGACCTGCTGCAATAAGACCTGCAGGGTGTGCCATATCTATCATGAGAAGAGCGCCCACTTCGTCAGCAATCTTTCTCATGCGAGCATAATCCCACTCACGAGAGTAAGCAGAGCCACCACCGATGATGAGCTTTGGCTTGTTCTCCTTTGCCAGCTTCTCCATCTCGTCATAGTCAACACGGCCTGTCTCCTTATTGAGGTTATAGCCGATAGGACGGTACAGGATACCTGATGTATTTACCAGAGAACCATGTGAGAGGTGACCTCCGTGATCGAGGTTCAGACCCATGAAGCAGTCGCCAGGCTTCAGGACAGCAAGAAGCACAGCAGCATTAGCCTGTGCACCTGAGTGAGGCTGTACGTTTGCATATTCTGCACCAAACAGTTCACAGGCACGGTCGATAGCGAGCTGCTCAATCTGGTCAACCACCTGACAGCCGCCATAATAGCGATGGCCAGGGTATCCTTCTGCATACTTGTTGGTGCAATAGGAGCCCATAGCCTCCATTACCTGATCACTTACGAAATTCTCTGATGCGATGAGCTCAATTCCCTTGAGCTGACGCTGGTGCTCATTCTCAATGAGCTCGAAGATTTTGTTGTCGCGTTCCATAATTTTTTATAACGTTTAAAGTTTTACTTTCTTCTTAACTTTTGCACTCTCGTTACTCATTCTGTCGAGGGCTGTTACAACATATACATATTTTGTCTGGCCGTTCTGATAGGGAAGATTATACCATGTATTATGTGTTACGGCCACGATATGTGAGGGGTCTTCAATATTTATTGCTTCATTACTGTTGAAACGATATACTACATATTTATATGCTGCACTGATGATATTCTTTGTCTTTGGTGCTTCCCAGAAGAGTACGTATCCGTCACTTGTCCAGATAGGTTTTACCTTTCTTACCTTTCCAGGCTTACCACCTGTCTTGAAAGGCATCAGCGGCTGTAGGGCAGGGTAGCGCCAGTAGTCATTCCTGAGGTTCGTGGCATAGCCGCCAACGTTGTCAACAGCAGCCTTCGCATACCACAACACAGTACCAGAGAGAGGTGATGACGGACTTAACAACGAAGTGTGCAGCTGACGCTTTGTAGCCTGCTGACCAAACTTCACTGTTCTCTCGATATCCTCACCGATATAAAGCGGACGGTTGGTACAGTTTGCTGTCCACCAGTTTATGAGAGTCTTATAATCGGCAGCCTTATTGCCTATCTCCCAATATATCTGCGGAACACAATAGTCTATCCAACCATTGTTGACCCACAGCAGTACGTCGGCATAAAGGTCGTCATAGTTCTGCAAGCCGTTTGTGGCAGAGCCGTTTGGATCAGTCCTCTGGTTTCTGTAGATGCCGAAAGGAGAGACACCGAACTTCACCCAAGGCTTTATTGATTCTATAGTGTCATGAAGTTCTTTGATGAACATATTGACATTATTCCTGCGCCAGTCAGCAATGTTTGATATGCCATAGCTGTTAGCACGATAGTCTGCATCATCAGCTATTACGCTTCCCTGTGCCGGATAGGGATAGAAATAATCATCAATATGCAGTCCGTCAACATCGTAACGTCTCAGTATGTCTGCCACCACCTTACATATAAAAGTGCTGTTCTCCCGACGTGCAGGATTCAGAATATACAAGCCATCATAAGGGAATACGAGATCTGGACGGCGCATAGCGATGTGATTACTTGCCAGCTGCACGGTGTTCTTTGTCTTTGCCCTGTAGGGATTTATCCAGGCATGCAGTTCCATACCACGTTTATGGCATTCATTTATCATCCAGAACAGAGGGTCCCAGTATGGAGAGGGGGGCATTCCCTGGCGACCTGTCAGGAAACGGCTCCAAGGTTCGTAGGATGAAGCATATAGGGCATCACACTCTGGGCGCACCTGAAAGATAATGGCATTGACACCATCTTTCTGAAGTTCGTCGAGTTGATAAAGCAAAGTCTGCTGCATCTTCTCTGTTCCCATACCAAGAAACTGTCCGTTGACACATTGTATCCATGCACCACGGAATTCACGTTTTATCTGTGCACTGGCATTAAGAGTAACAAGCGCAAGAAGTAAGTATATTAATTGTTTTTTCATATATTCTCAAAAGTGACTTCTTCTTCATCGAGCACACCTTCTATATCTAAGGTGTCTGCAGACAATGTGTCAGGATGAGCCTGATGAACATAACTGCAATCATACATATACGACTCCAACAACGACGGGTCTTTTACAAAGTGTGCATGATAGTTACTGAAACGTTTGTCTGCCATTACTTTTTCGAGGAAAAGGCCACAGATAGGAAGTGCTGTCCTGGACCCTTGTCCCAGGGCACCAGTACGGAAGTGTATGCAACGATATTCACCACCTACCCATGCTCCGACAACAAGTTTTGGTGAAACCCCCATAAACCATGCATCAGAATGGTTGTTAGATGTTCCTGTCTTACCTCCGAAGTCTGTGTCATGATAATTGCCGACATATCTGTTCAGGGCCATTGAGGTACCATTATGTTCTGTAAGACCAGCCATAAGCATTGTCTGCATCAGTACTGCTGCTCTCTCGGAAATACTCTGACGTTGTTCAGTAGGAGCCGTGTATATCACGTTTCCTTTGCGGTCTTCTATACGAGTTATCAGAATAGGATCGGGATGTGTCTTACCATTTGCCGCAATGGTACAATATGCATTTGTCAGTTCCAGAAGATTTACATCGCTTGAACCCAAAGCCAATGATGGGGTTTCATCAAGTGGACTTACAATACCCATGTTGTGAGCTGTTTCTGCTATATGGCTGATACCCACCTCCTGACCAAGGCGAACTGCTACAGAATTGATACTCTGAGCAAAAGCCGTCTTGAGAGGCATAGAATCATTAGAGAATGTACCATTAGCATTTGTAGGACTCCAGATGACATTTTTCTTTTGAGCCTTATCCCATACCTCCATTGAGAAGAATTCGTCCCTTCGTTTGTCACAAGGAGTCAATCCCTGTTCCATCGCTTCTGTATAGACAAACAGTTTGAATGTGGAACCAGGTTGACGCATTGCAGTTACCTTGTCATATTTCCATTTGTCATAATCAATATCACCAACCCATGCTTTCACGTGTCCTGTCTGTGGTTCCATAGCAACAAAGGCACAGTGCATATAGCTGACCATTTTTCGTATGGAGTCCAAGGTGTGTGCATAGAAAGCTGAATCATCCAGAAGCTTTGGATTCTTCTCATACAGTCGCTTGGCGATGTCTTCTATGAAATTAGGAATGACCTTTCCATGTTCATCGCGCCATGGTTCCATATTCTTCCAATGGGAATCAAAATTCTTTTGCACCACCTCCATCTGCTTCTTTGCTGCTTCCTCGGCATATTTCTGCATTCTGGTGTCAAGGGTGGTGTAAATCTTCAGACCATCATTGTATAAATCCAAATCAGAAAGGTCATCTATCTCTTCGCTGAGACTCTTTACATATTTTGCTATCGCTCCACGGAAATATGGTGCGATACCTGTTTTCTCGCTGTCCAGCACCACGAAATTCAAGCCGAGAGGCAGGTTCTTCAGTTTGTTATATTCCTCCTGTGTAAGGTGTCCGTGCTCCACCATATTGTTCATTACGACATTACGTCTCTGCAGAGCATTCTCTGGGTGGGAGATAGGATTGAAAACTGTCGTACCCTTCAGCAATCCAACAAGTATTGCTGCCTTGTCTGTGGACAACTCCTTTGGCGTGCTGTCAAAATATGTCTTGGCAGCAGTCTTTATGCCATAAGCATTATGTCCGAAGTCAACGGTATTGGCATATTGTCTTAATATTTCTCTCTTGCCGTCTTCACGTCCCATTGTTATGGAGAAGTACAACTCCAGCTTTGTTGCCGTAATCCATTCCTTTGTCTTCATTATCAGAATGGCGAGACCTGGCAGACGTCCCAACAAACCTGTGCTATATTGGGTTCTAACCCTAAACATGTTTTTGGCAAGTTGCTGTGTGATAGTCGAAGCGCCGCGTCCTCCTTTTCCTGTTACAGCATCTTTTACAGCACCTATGATACCCAGAGGATCTATGCCCCAATGGCTATAATACCGTTCGTCCTCAGTGTCTATTAGGGCAGTCCAGAAATCAGGTGCCACCTCATCATATTCTACAGGAGTACGATTTTCGTTGTAGAACTTTCCTATTAACACACCGTCAGCACTGTAAATCTCTGACGCTACAGATGTCTTATGCTGACTAATCTCCAACCAACCTGGTGACTTACCGAACAGCCACAGAAAATTCATATCAACAGCACCGAGATACAGAAAGAAGGCCACAATCATCGTACATAACAACATTGTTGCCTTTACATATCTGTTATGATTGACATAGGTGGTGTGATACCACTTGCAGAATTTTACTGTCTTCTGCCATACCTTCTTCAGAAAGTTCCACAGACTTTTAAATATGGTTGCTAACGTTTTCAATTATGTTCTTTGTTGTTATTGTTTTGTTTGAAAGGTTAAACCAAGTCACCGTTGGGTCCTTTTTATACCATGTCAATTGTTTTCGGGCATATTCTCGAGTGTGACTTTGTATCTGTCGTATTGCCTCTTCTACAGGAATCTCTCCATCGAAATATTTGAACATCTCTTTGTATCCTACGGTATTCAGGGCATTCTCATTTCGGTTTGGCAACATTCGTCGTGCCTCCTCTATAAGTCCTTTTCCTACCATCAGTAGTACACGTTCATTGATACGTTCATACAGTTCTTCTCTTTCTCGTGTGATACCTATCTTTATTATATTTAATTCTGTTCCATCGGGTAGTGTCCTTGCGTTGCCTGGAGCAATACTGTTTTTTCTAAAAGAGGTATATGTCTTTCCTGTCTGATGGCATATTTCCAAAGCATGAACCACTCTTCGTGGATTATGTTTGTCAACAATTTGCCAATGTTCAGGGTCCATTTCTTTCAACTCTTCCACAAGAGCCTCAAGTCCCTCTTTAGCCAAACGTTCCTTCATCATTATGCGAATATCATCACGTATGGTGGGGATATCGTCTATACCATTACATACAGCATCAATATACATCATCGAGCCGCCGCTCATTATGCAGGTATCCTTCTGCTTTGCTTTTGATTCCGTCAGCAGTTTCATCACATCCTGTTCATACAGGGAAGCAGAGTAATAATCGCCAATGTGTCGTGTTCCGACGAAATGATGCCTCACTCTTGCCTGTTGTTCTGTGGTTGGTGCTGCTGTTCCTATGGGAATCTCTGCATATATCTGTCGGGAATCAGCATTTATGATGTCAAGTCCATAGTGCTCTGCTATCTCCAGCGTCAGATCTGTCTTTCCAACTCCTGTAGGACCAGTTATGACGATTAGGTTCACCTTATGATTCCTCTTTCTGCCTTTTCGATGAAGTCAAGGACATATTGTATCTCAGGAGTTATCGTCATTGTCTTGCGCACCTCTTCCAATCCTTCCTTGATGATACCTTTTGAATATATGGTGTTATAAGCCTCACGAATAGCAAGGATAGTATCATTGTCAAAACCACGTCTGCGAAGACCTATCAGATTAAGTCCTGCAAAACGTATAGGCTCTTTTCCTGCTATGACGTATGGCGGAATATCCTGTGATGTGCGACATCCGCCTTGTACCATAACATATCCACCGATGTGTACGAACTGGTGTACGAGAACCTCTGCAGAGATGATAGCATTATCATCAACTATCACTTCTCCTGCAAACTTGGTAGAATTGCCTATGATACATCCGTTGCCTATCACACAATCGTGCGCTATATGCATATTCTCCATCAGGAGGTTGTTACTGCCAACTATTGTTGTACCTTTTGAGAAGGTGCCACGTGAGATGGTTACATTCTCTCTGATGGAATTATTATCTCCGATCTGACATGTTGTTATCTCACCTTTGAATTTCAAATCCTGTGGCTTGGTAGAAATTGATGCACCAGGCATTATTTCATTACCATTTCCCATTCGCAGCCCCTGATTGAGGGTTACGCTATTCTGCAAGACATTATTATCACCAATCACTACGTCCGCATCGATGTAGCAGAAAGGACCGATAACATTGTTGTCTCCTAACTTTGCATCAGGATGAACGTATGCTAATGGACTGATTGTATTCATTTCTTATTTTGTTAATATTTTACTTTAAACGTTAACTTTAAACGTTAACCTTTTATTTATTCTTCACCATCTGACCTGTGAATGTTGCTTCTGCTACAAGTTGGTCACCAACGAATATCCATCCCTGCATAGATGATATTCCGTGACGAACAGGCCCCAGCAGTTCTACCTTAAATATCAACGTATCACCAGGTACTACCTTCTTTCTGTATTTTACGTTATCAATCTTCAGGAAGTATGATGTCCAACGCTCTGGGTCTTCGAGTGTATTGAGTACGAGAATTGCACCACATTGACTCATAGCCTCTACCATCAACACTCCTGGCATAACCGGTTCCTCTGGGAAGTGTCCTGTGAAGAAAGGTTCGTTGCTGGTAACATTTTTTATACCAACAATCGTTGTACCTGATATGCTGATAATCTTATCAACTAACTGCATAGGATAGCGATGTGGCAACACCTGACGAATACGATTCACATCAAGAACCGGTTCCTGATTAGGGTCATATATTGGTGCCTGTATCTCGTGCTTATGAATCTCCTGACGCATCAGGCGTGCAAACTTATTGTTTACAGTATGTCCTGGGCGCGTTGCGATGATTCTACCTTTGAGTGGCTTGCCAATCAAGGCCATATCACCAATGATGTCAAGAAGCTTATGACGGGTACATTCATTTTCCCATGTAAGAGGCTTGTGTTGCAAGTATCCTAGCTTTGTTGCATCCATACGGTCATAACCGAGTTTGTCACAGAGGTTGTCGATAACTTCCTGTGGCTGCTCGTTTTCGTAGATAACGATTGCATTATCCAAGTCTCCGCCTTTTATAAGTCCTGCTTGCAGCAGCGCCATAATCTCCCTTACAAATACGAAGGTGCGGGCAGATGCCACATCTGTAGGGAATTGTGACATATCGTCAATGGTGGCAAACTGTGAGTCAATGAACTTTGACTTATATGAACACATTGCTGTGATAGAGAACTCATCATCTGGAAGAATAGTAATGACAGAACTGGAATTCTCGTCTCTTACCTCTATCTTTTTCCTTATGATATAATAGTCTTTCGGGGCATTCTGCTGTTGTATTCCTACTTCGTTGATTTTGTTTACATAGGTCATTGCTGAGCCGTCGAGGATAGGAAACTCTGGGCCGTTTACCTGTATCAGGCAGTTATCTATACCCATAGCATAAAGTGCAGCCATAGCATGCTCTATTGTTGATACGCGAACGTCTCCTTTTGCTACTACTGTACCACGTTGGGTATCTACCACATTTTCTGCTACAGCATTGATAATAGGCATGTCTTCCAAGTCAATGCGTTGTATTTTGTATCCGTGGTTTTCTGGGGCGGGGTTGAAGGTCACTGTAAGATTTATACCAGTGTGAAGTCCCTTACCACATAGTGAGAAAGACCCCTTCAGAGTGTTTTGTTTGTTCATTGTTAGTATTTATTTCTTTAGTTCGGCAAGTTGTGCCTGTAGTTCATTAATGGTCTTCTGCATTTCATTCATCTGACGATACATGTCTGGCAGACGTTTAAAGATTGCAGATGAGCGGAAATAGTTTGTCAGTGGGATAGGAGGGGTGCCGATGAGATTCTCACCATCCTTCAGGCTTCCTGGAACACCTGACTGTGCTCCTAGGTGTACATTATTACCAATGGTGATATGGCCTGCGATGCCAACCTGTCCACCAAACATGCACCATTTTCCTACCTTTGTGCTGCCAGCAACACCTACCTGTGAAGACATTACGGTGTTCTCACCGATGTCAGTATTGTGGGCTATCTGTACCAGGTTGTCGAGTTTCACGCCTTTACGAACATATGTAGAACCCATAGTAGAACGGTCTATACAGGTGTTGGCACCTATCTCTACATTATCTTCTATTGTTACAATACCTATCTGTGGTATCTTGTCATATCCATGTTCTGATGGTGCAAAGCCAAATCCGTCAGCACCTACGACACTACCAGCATGCAGGATACAGTTGTTTCCCACCTTGCAATCGTGATATATCACAGCATTTGAGTAAATTTCTGTGTTGTTGCCAACAGTGGCATTATGACCTATTGTCACATGAGGATGCAATACACAGCCGTTTCCGATGGTTACATTAGGACCGATGGCTACAAACGGTCCTATATAGCAGTCTTCACCAATTTTTGCAGTAGGGTCTATAAAGGCGAGGCTGTCGATACCTTTGCGCTTTGGTTTCATAGAGTCATACATCTGTAGCAGTTTTGCTACTGCTTCGTAAGCACTCTTTACACGTATCAGGGTTGCCTTAACTGGTTTCTCTAATACCAAAGCCTCGTCAACAAGCACTACGCTTGATTCTGTTTCGTATATATAGTTGATATACTTTGCATTCGAGAGGAATGAGATAGCACCAGGCTTTCCTTCTTCTATCTTTGCAAACGTATTGATACATGCATCTGGATTTCCCTCCACACGTCCCTGTATCAGTTCCGCTATTTGCTTTGCACTAAATTCCATTATCTTTCAAAATTCAATGTTCAACGTTCAATTTTCTCAAGCTCAGCCGCCATCTGTTCCTGCAGTTCTTTTGCTTTCTGAGCCGCAGTATCTGCAAAAAACTCAGTATTGTCAGCATATATTATTCCACGAGATGAGTTGACGAGCAGTCCGCAATCTTTTGTCATTCCGTATTCACAGACTTCCTGCAGAGAACCACCTTGTGCTCCAACACCAGGAACGAGGAGGAAGTGGTCTGGTGCAACCTTTCTGACATCTTTAAACATCTCGCCTCTTGTGGCACCTACGACATACATCATATTCTCTGGTGTTCCCCATTCCTGTGACTTGCGTATCACTTTCTCAAAAAGCCTTTCTCCATTTGCGTCGGCATCCTGTTGGAAGTCATACGATCCCTTGTTTGAGGTGAGGGCAAGAAGAATCACCCAGCTGTTGTCATATCCATTCAGGAATGGTGTTACTGAATCTTCTCCCATATATGGTGCTACAGTAAGGGCGTCAACCTTATAGTTTCCAAAAAATGTTTTTGCATACATCTTCGAGGTGTTTCCTATATCACCACGCTTGGCATCGGCAATGATGAAGATTTCAGGATATCTCTGCTGTATGTACATTACAGTCTTTTCAAAAGCCGCATAGCCTTTCTGACCGTATGCCTCATAAAAAGCTAGGTTTGGCTTGTATGCTACGGTATAGGGTGCAGTAGAGTCTATAATCTTCCTGTTGAACGAGAAGATAGGGTCATCGTCTTCCAGCAGGTATTGTGGTATCTTGTCTAAATCCACATCAAGTCCTACACACAGGAATGACTTCTTCTTGAAAATCTGATCTATTAATTGTTGTCTTGTCATAATGCTATCTTAATTATCTTTGGGCATTTCTGTATATGGAATATCCTTTTGTTGATCTTGCTTTTGCTGTATTCTGGTTAAGCGTTCTATGAATTCAGAGGCTGGCATAGTACGCTCATCCTCCTTTTCATCATTTTTCTTGATACTTGTGAATACTCCCATTTTTCAATTACTCTTTTATTCTCGATAACCTATAACCGCTAACCGTTACAGCTCTGCTTCCTTCATTCTCTCAGCATTTTCTGCAACAATCAGGGCATCAATCATTGCCTGGATGTCGCCTCCGAGGAAACCCTGCAGGTCGTGAGTGGTATATCCTATACGATGGTCTGTCACACGTCCTTGTGGGAAGTTGTATGTACGTATCTTTGCTGAACGGTCACCAGTGCTCACGAGGGTTTTTCTTCTTGATGCGATATCATCAAGGTATTTCTGGTGTTCACGATCATAGATGTATGTTCTCAGTCTTGCGAGGGCACGCTCCTTGTTCTTTGGCTGGTCACGGGTCTCAGTACATTCTATCAGAATTTCCTCTACCTCTCCAGTATTGGGGTTCTTCCACATATAGCGAGCACGAACGCCAGACTCCACCTTGTTCACGTTCTGACCTCCTGCACCGCTTGAACGGAAGGTATCCCATTTTATTTCACCCTCGTTGATATTCACCTCAAAGGGGTCAGCCTCTGGCAGTACGGCAACAGTGGCAGCCGATGTCTGCATTCTGCCGTTGCTCTCGGTCACAGGAACTCTCTGTACACGATGTACTCCAGATTCGTACTTCATGATACCATAGACACCATCACCACTGACGGCAAAGTCTATCTCTTTATAGCCACCTACGGCGCCTTCTGAAACGTCTGTCACAGAAAGGTTCCATCCCTTTGACTCACAGAAAGCTTTATACATTCTGAAAAGGTCGCCGGCAAACAGACAAGCTTCATCGCCACCTGTTCCTGCCCTTATTTCCATTTCTATATTCTTAGCATCCTCAGGGTCTTTTGGTACGAGGGCTATCTTTATCTCTTCCTCGAGGGAGGGAAGCATTGGTTCATTCTCATTCAGCTGCTCACGAGCCATTTCCTTCATCTCTGGATCACTCTCGTTGGCAATAATATCCTTTGCCTCCTTGATGGCATCCAGACAAGCCACATATCTCTTGCGGATTGCCATAATGTCGCCAAGGTCTTTATATTCTCGTGTCAGCTTTACGAAACGCTGCTGGTCAGCTATGACACTTGGGTCGGTGATAAGTGTCGTAACCTCCTCGTAGCGTGCCTCAAGGCCGTCTAATTTCTCTAATAAATCCATACTTAGTAATCAAATTCTCCAAATTCAGATTTGATGGTCAGCGACTTCTTACCTTCCTCAATTCTACCAACTATCTGTGCATCGATATTGAATGACTTGCTGACCTCTATCACCTTCTCTGCATTTTCTGGTGATACATATATCTCCATACGATGTCCCATGTTGAATACCTTGTACATCTCTTTCCAATCCGTTCCGCTCTGGTCGTGAATCAGTTTGAAGAGAGGTGGTACTGGGAACATATTATCCTTTATCACCTTGCAGTTGTCACCTACGAAATGCAGCACCTTTGTCTGTGCTCCGCCTGTGCAGTGTACCATTCCATGGATGTCGCTACGCATCATGTCAAGCAGTTTCTTTATCACTGGAGCATAGGTGCGGGTAGGGGAGAGAACCAGTTTTCCTGCATTAACAGGGCTGTATTCCACTTCGTCCTCAAATCTGCATGAGCCGGAATATACCAGTTCGTTTGGTACAGCATGGTCATAGCTCTCAGGATATTTCTCTGCGTAATATTTTGCGAATACGTCATGACGGGCAGAAGTAAGTCCGTTGCTACCCATACCGCCATTATACTCCTTCTCGTATGTTGCCTGTCCGAAGCTTGCAAGACCTACAATCACGTCTCCCGGACGTATATTGGCGTTGTCTATAACATCGCTACGCTTCATTCTGCATGTTACAGTAGAATCAACTATAATGGTTCTTGTCAGGTCACCCACATCTGCCGTCTCACCGCCTGTAGCATAGATCCCTATACCCATCTCGCGCATTTCCTTCAGCAGTTCGTCTGTACCGTTGATAATGGCGCTGATTACCTCTCCCGGCACCAGCATCTTGTTTCTGCCGATAGTACTTGAGACCAAAATATTATCCACAGCACCCACACACAGCAGGTCGTCGGTATTCATTATCAACGCATCCTGGGCGATACCCTTCCATACTGAAAGGTCACCAGTCTCTTTCCAATACATGTATGCTAGACTTGACTTTGTTCCAGCACCGTCAGCATGCATGATGTTACAATATTCCTCATCACCTCCAAGAATATCAGGGATTATCTTGCAGAAAGCCTGTGGGAAGATACCCTTGTCGATATTCTTTATGGCGTTGTGAACATCTTCTTTCGCAGCACTCACACCGCGTAGCATATATCTGTTGTCCATATTCAAAAAAACTTAATTACGCGCTGCAAAGATATAAAAAATATTTTATATAACAGCCCGAAAAATGTAATAACTGAGATTAAGTTGTTAAAAAATAATAAATATTATTACCATGTTGATACATATCAAAAAATCCCTAAAATTTCCACATTAAATGTAAAATTGTTTGCGTACACAAGAAAATCTTTTTACCTTTGCACCCGCAAATCAAAATGATTGCGGTACGAGATTACCCCACCGACATCTCATATCTACATTATTTAATTGTAGTGCATTTGGATTTGTCATCTCGTATCTATGTTCCACCAAAATCAAAGTCATGATATTTGGAGATATTTTTTTTAAGAAAGTAATTTGTTTCGCATTTATCGCTGTGTTTTCACTCAGCGCTATTGCTCGTGTAGAGGAAGAGGAGGATTTTGATTGGGGTCCTGTAATGGATGCCATCACAAAGGTAGAGAGCGGAGGTAACGCACGTGCCGTGTGTGGTCCTTACGTTGGTGTTATGCAGATCTCACCAGGTATGGTATCTGAGTGTAATGCTATTTTGAAGCAGAAAGGTTCTTCAAAGCGTTTCAAGCTCAACGACCGTTTCAGCGCAACAAAGTCAAGAGAGATGTTCGTTGTATTTATGAGCAAATACAATCCATCCAACAACGTTGAGAAGGCTATCCGCATGTGGAATGGTGGTGCACGTTACACAGTTCGTGGTACACAAAGGTATTATAATAAGGTAATGCGTCACTATAACGGTTAATGGTTTAACGGTTTAACGGTTAAAGGTTAAGGATTAAAACATTCTTTACAATACATTAATGCCTCGGCAGTCATCTGTCGGGGCTTTTTTATTGATTTTATAGCTAAAAATAATAGTATACAATGATTATATTGTTATATCGGGACATAAAATAAAGAAAATGATACAACAGAAAAAGAGTTTTTACATTATTATTAGTATTTTTGCAGGCAAAATTGTAGCGATTAGTGGTCAGTGATTAGTGATTAGTGATTAGTGATTAGTGATTAGTGGTCAGTGATTAGTGAAGAACAAACATATATCTAATAAAAAACAATAAAACTATGAAACGCTTTTTCTATTTGTGTATCATTGCCTTTTTGGCAGTATTTACTTCTGTGGCACAGACTGCAGGAGATGTTCAGAAACAGGTTAAGGAGGATTTTGTCCCTAACATCATGAATCAACCTGGACAGCAGTATCCTATGGTGAACTCTGAGGGATATGCCCGCTTCCGCATAGTTGCTCCTGAGGCTAAGTCTGTAGTCGTAAGTCTTGGTCTTGGTGGCAGGGGCGGTACTGTTCTCCAAAAAGACGAGAAAGGTGTATGGACTGGAACTACCGAGGGACCTATGGATCCCGGATTCCACTATTATCACATTACAATAGACGGTGGCGTCTTCAACGACCCTGGCACTCATAACTACTTCGGCTCATGCCGGTGGGAGAGTGGTATCGAAATTCCTGCTCCCGACCAGGACTTCTATGCTCTCCGCACAGATATTCCACATGGCGCTGTTCAGGAGGTTCTCTACTATTCTAAGAGTCAGGGCAAGATGCAGACTGCTATGGTTTATCTTCCCCCAACATATGGCAAGCTCGTAAAGGGCAAGCAGGAGCGCTTCCCTGTGCTTTATCTGCAGCACGGATGGGGTGAGAACGAGACGAGCTGGAGCCGCCAGGGACATGCCGGCATCATCATGGACAACCTCATTGCTGACGGAAAGGTTGAGCCTTTCATCATCGTAATGGCCTATGGTCTGACCAACAATGTGAAGTTTGGCACCATCGGCAGCTTCACAGCCAAGGAGTTTGAGGCTGTGCTCGTTGATGAACTAGTACCATTTATCGACGCCAACTATCTCACCAAGGCTGACAAATGGCATCGTGCTATGGCTGGTCTATCAATGGGTGGCATAGAAACAAAACTCATCACACTGCGTCGTCCTGAGGTGTTTGGCTATTGGGGCTTGCTCAGCGGTGGTCAATATATGCCTGAGGAAATCAAGGACCCTAAGGCTGTACGCATGATTTTCGAGAGCTGCGGTTCGAAGGAGCGTCCTGACGGCATCCGCAATAGTATTGATGCACTGAAGGCTGCCGGCTTCAATGCCCATGGCTTCATCAGCGAGGGTACCGCCCACGAATTCCTCACATGGCGCCGTTCTCTGCGCGAAATGGCTCCGCTGCTGTTTAAGTAATGCCCCTCCGAGCCTCACCGAGAGGGAGGAGAAAAGGATTCTTGAAACTTGAAACTTCAAACATGAAACTAAAATTATTTTCAATATTCTTCTTTGCCACAGTTACTGCTGCGGCACAGAATCCTATCATTCGCGACCAGTTTACTGCTGATCCTACGGCGCGCGTCTTTAATGACAAGGTATATCTGTATCCTTCACACGATATAGTGCCACCACAGGGACAGCGACAGGACTGGTTCTGCATGGCTGACTATCATGTATTCTCCTCCGAGAACCTTTCCGACTGGACTGACCACGGTGTCATTCTCTCTCAGGAACAGGTGCCCTGGGGTAAGCCGGACGGCTATTCCATGTGGGCTCCGGACTGTGTGGAGAAGGACGGTAAGTATTATTTCTATTTCCCCGATGCTCCCCGTAATGGTCGCGGCTTTGCCATCGGTGTGGCTGTTGCCGACAGTCCCGAGGGACCTTTCACGTGTGAGCCAGAGCCCATCAAGGGCATCAGCGGCATCGACCCCTGTGTATTGGTTGACGACGACGGTCAGGCCTATATCTACTGGAGTGGCATGGGCATTCGCGGTGCCAAGTTGAAAGCCAATATGAAGGAACTTGACGGAAAGCTGAAGGAGGTGACGATGCCAAGACGCGAAGGAATGCCCGATATGCCACCGATAATAATGGGCGGCGAAGAGATGAAGGGACTGCCAGAGGGCTTTAAGGAAGGTCCTTTTGCCTTCCGTCGCGGAGACTGGTACTATCTCACATTCCCATGGGTACGTGGCAAGAAAGGTGTTGACGGTGATAATCCTACCGAGACGCTGGCCTATGCTATGTCGAAGTCACCTCTCGGACCTTGGGACTTCAAGGGTATCTTTATGGCAGAACACGAGAACGGCTGCTGGACCAACCACCACAGTTTCGTGGAGTATAAGGGCCAGTGGTACCTGTTCTACCATCGTAATGACCTGTCACCCAATGACGACAAGCGCCGTTCTGCACGCATAGAGAAGGTGAAGTTCAATGAAGATGGCACCATTGCCGAGATAAAGCCTACCACCAATGGAGGTGGGGTAGTGTCTATGTCGAAGCGCCCTGCATACTTCACACTGGTACAGCCCAAGGCTGCTCCGTCACAGCCAGATGCACAGGGTTTTATACGTCGCTGGCACATGCTGGAACCAATACGTCAGGAGATACGCTCCAATGTCATCTTCACTGACTCATGGCTTCGTCAGAAGTTTGCTGAGGAACTGGCAAAACTGCCTAAACAGAAGGGTAAGTGGTACAACCTTGACAGCGAAACATACAACATGAAACTGTTTCGCTTTGCCGAGCAGTATGGCAAGCAGACCTACGGCTCGCTATTCTGGTGTGAGACAACCATTGATAGTGCAGCAGACATAGAAAATGTGCGCCTGGCAGTAGGCTCGAACGGAGCTTCTATGTGGTGGCTCAATAATGACGAGGTACTGCTATTGGAGGGTGACCGCCGTATGGTGGAGGATGATGGTGTGTCGCATCGCCTGACTCTGAAGAAGGGCCGCAACATCTTACGTGGTGCTATCATCAACGGCCCTGGACTGAGTGACATGTGTGTGCGCTTCATCGATGAGAAAGGTAACCCAGTTACTAATTACCAAATAACCCTGAAATAACATGAAAAAGATATTTCTCCTAATATTGTCAATTGTCAACTGTCAACTTTCAATTCTCAATTTTCAATTTTCAATTTGTAACGCCCAAACTGGTGTCCCATATATCCACGACCCATCTACCATTGCCGAGTGCGACGGGAAATACTACACCTTCGGTACTGGTGGCGGTGGCCTTATCTCCGATGATGGCTGGTCTTGGCATAGCGGTGCAGACCGACCAGGTCGGGGAGCAGCTCCTGATGTGCTGAAGATTGGCGATCGTTATCTCTGCATCTATGGTGCTACGGGTGGCGGTCTCAATGGTGGCCATAACGGACGCATCCTCACGATGTGGAACAAGACATTAGACCCAAAGTCTCCCGACTTCAAATGGACAGAAGCCATAGAGGTATGCTCCAGCGACGGTATGGAAGATCAGGATGCTATAGACCCGGGCTTGCTGCTTGACCCTCAGACGGGACGTCTGTGGGTATGCTACGGTACCTATTTCGGTTCTATCCGCCTGATAGAGATAGACCCTGCTACAGGCTACAGAGTAAAGGGAAACAGGGAGAAGGACATTGCCATAGACTGTGAGGCTACAGACCTCATATATCGTGATGGCTGGTATTATCTGCTTGGCACTCACGGCACTTGCTGCGACGGCGTCAACAGCACCTATAATATCGTGGTAGGCCGTTCGCGTAGTGTTGAAGGTCCTTATCTCGACAATATCGGACGTGATATGTTCCACGGAGGTGGTCGTATGGTAATCTGTGCTGGTGACAGGGTAACAGGTCCTGGTCATTTCGGACGTACCATCATCGATGACGGTGTGGAGATAATGTCGTGCCATTATGAGGCAGACTTCGACCGTAGCGGACGTTCCGTACTGGGAATACGTCCTCTTCTCTGGAAGAACGGCTGGCCTGTTGCAGGCGAGCGTTTCAAGAGCGGCACATATGCCATACTCTCAGAACGTCGCGGCTATAGCCTTGAGCTGGCAGTAGATTTTGTACGCATGAACCAGCAGCGTGAACGTTTCTGGCAGTTGGACCTCTCCAAACCCCTCGTACAGATTCCTGCACAGCCTCTTGACAGTGTGAAGGGTTCTTGGCCTCAAGGAGACATCGCCCTGCGCTGTGGTGACTATATGTTCCGTCCTCATCAGCTGTGGACTATCACTCCTGTTGAGGAAGCAGGCGGTTATCTGAGCAATCCCTATTTCAAGATAACCATTGCCGGCACCAATCGTGCCCTTGCTGCAACAGCAGACCTTGAGCTCACCACGACGCCTTCTTTCACAGGCAGCGACGAACAGCTGTGGCGCATAGAGCAACTCACAGACGGCACTTTTCGCATTATGCCAAAACGTATTCCTGGTCAGCAGGGCGTCAACAAACGATATGTCATCTATTCTGCAGCCGATTCTACGCCGACCCTTGCAGAATATGACTTCCAGAGTGATAACTCAAAATGGAATTTTAAATGATTTATTACCTATAGATAACAAGAAAAGCGCCAGCATTTGCTGACGCTTTTCTTATTTCGCTAACCGTTACTTTTAGTTTATCAAGAAAGTCTTTGTCTTGCCATTATAGGTTGCCTTTACTGTGGCACGTCCTGCATTGATGGCGCTGACCTCGAACTTAACACTTGGATCTGATGCAGAAACAGCTATCTTTGAATCAGCAGAGAGTGGGGCATAGGTCTGATAGTTCGTGGCATCCATATAGCCGTTGGCATTGGTAGCCATGACAGGGCTCTCAGGAATAGCGACCTTCTTGCCATCAACAGTAATAGTCACCTTTGGCACAACAGGAATCTTATGACCACCTTTTGAGAATCCGAAGCCATGAAGTGTGAAGAGACCCCTCGGACGCTGTGGCTGCTGTGGACGCTGTCCGAACTGACCACGCTGTGGCTGCTCTGGCTGCTTTACCTCAGGTCCTTCAACAACAAGATAAAGGGCATGCTTACCCTTTAGGCTTGCAAGGTATTCTTTTGTCTCTTTTGATAAATCAACACCAAGGTCACGTGTTGTCTTCTTTTCTGTATTGGAAGCATCGATGACAGCAATCTCCTTGCCCTTGTATGGGTCATCGAGCATTACATGAACCTTGAACTTTTCAGTACCACCTTCTGTGGTCATGTTCAGGTAGAAACTATTTGTCAAATCTTTATAGAACCCCTTGAATGCCTTCAAACCCTTCTGGTCTTTGTCGAGTCCAGCAAAACTGAAATACTTGAAACCGATGATAGAACCACCCATCAAACCTGCAAGGTCCATAGAGTTATTCCAAACATCGTGGTTGTCCTGCATATAATTGTTTGCATTAGGGCCTGCCATATAGCATGCTATGCCGGCAGAGTAATAACCATAAGGAGGCAGACCGAATATCTGGAAGCCCTCACTGGTAACCTCTGCACCTGTGTATTCTGTGCCGTCAGAAGCCTTTGCTGTCCATTCGTTGTTTGGAGCAAATGGGTCGTATGCCACAATACGCACCTTACCGCCTTTGGCAACAGGTTTCTTATCCCACTCAATCTTTATAGGAGCCACCATAGCCTGACGGGCATTGCCGAAACCACGTGGAGGACGATGATAGAAGACGTACCACTGTCCGTTAATCTCCTGGATAGAGCCGTGGGTATTGTGACCCGCATTAGTTGTGATGAGCTTGCTGCCGTCAGCATTAGGTACCACACCACGAGAATCGACAAGTACGCCACCAGAGCGCCAAGGACCGAGTGGAGAATCACCATAGGCATAACGCAATGCACTGTTGGTATTGCTAAGACCATACTCAGGACCAGAATAGCCAGAGAATACCATCACGTACTTATTGCCCACCTGACGAATGCTGCTGGCCTCGAAGAAATTGAAGTCGAGAGGATCCTGTCCCTTATAGAGAGCCTTATAAACGCTGCCTTCCTTGTCGAGAAGTTTTCTGTCACGACTGCTGGCAGGAATGAATGGATCTATAATCTCTGTTCCCTCACGCTTTGAATACATTGTGTTCTGGTCGAGCTCAAAGGCTGTAGAGTGCTGGAAGCCATAGAAGACATAGGCACGATAGCCCTTCTGGTAGTCTTTATCCTTCTTATCATTAACAGGCTCTACGAATACTGACGGATCGAAGTCTATCATAGAACCAGGCAGACAACGAGTACCATCAGGAGTGAGATTTACAGGCGTAAAAGGTCCGTTTGGACGGTCGCCCTTACAAACCATTGGTACACGTCCATTACCACGAGAGTGAGGATAGAGCCAATATGTCTTCTTACCTGTTGAGCGGTCAGTAGTCTCTACCAGATCAGGAGCATACATAGTGTCCCACTGTCCGTTGACATACCAGGAGAAGATAGGCCCTTCGTCACGCCATTGAGAAAGGTCTTCAACTGGTGCTGACCACATACGGATATCATTACCGCAGTATTTGGTAAAATGTACGTCGTGCGAACCTATTATGTATGCACGATATTTGCCTGGATTATCAGGATCTTCAAAAACGCGTGGCTCACCATCGGGTACATGCTCCCACAGAGGCAGATAAGGATTCTGGGCTTGAGAATTAACGCTAAATGACAACAGGAACATCATCAGGAAACATAATCCCAGAGGACGTTTGAAAGAAAATGTGTTCATTGGACAATTATGAATTATTAATTATAAATTGTGAATTTAATCGTTTCTGGATGCAAAGATAAAAAAAATCTTCTTTGGAGGCATTTTGTTATGTACCATATATTATTTCCGATGTTTCTATTTAGTCATTTTTGTGTTCTATACAGGAAAAATTTTAAAAAAAATTGTGCAAAATGTTTGGTAGTTTGAAAAAAAACAGTACTTTTGTACCCGGAAATTCAAAATTTCATACCAAAACGATAATAAAAACAATGATTAATTCATCTTTCTCTTGGTGGTGGCGTGACTCAAGACTAACAATCGTGAGAAGATAGCCATGTACCTATAAGAAAGAAATGAGGATATAGAAAAATACATGAGACCTGTCGTTCTTACGATGGGTCTCTTTTTTAGTTAAGAATTAAAAGTGAAGAGTGAAGAGTTAAGAATAATATTCAATATTCAATATTCAATATTCAATGTTTAATGTTCAATATTCAATATAATTAAAGATGGAAAATTATCACGTTGACGAGAATGGATTTTACGGAGAATTTGGTGGTGCTTACATACCAGAAGTTCTCTATCAGTGTGTTCACGAACTTCAGGAGGCTTATCTTCCTATCATAGAGTCAAGGGAATTCAAAACCGAATATCGTGCTCTGCTCAGAGATTATGTAGGACGTCCTTCACCTCTTTATTATGCTAAGAGGATGAGTGCAAAGTATGGCTGTCAGCTATACCTGAAGCGTGAAGACCTCAATCATACAGGTGCCCATAAGATAAATAATACGGTAGGACAGATACTGCTTGCCAAGAAGATGGGTAAGACACGCATTATTGCTGAGACAGGAGCTGGACAGCATGGTGTGGCAACTGCTACCGTCTGTGCGCTGATGAATATGAAATGTGAGATTTTCATGGGTGCTACTGATGTAGAACGTCAGCATACCAATGTGGAGCGTATGAAGATGCTGGGTGCTCAGGTTAATCCGGTAAGGACAGGTAACATGACACTTTCTGATGCTTGTTCTGCTGCTATCAGAGACTGGTGCTGTCATCCACGTGACACTTACTATCTTGTCGGCTCTACGATGGGTCCTCACCCTTATCCTGATATTGTAGCAAGAATGCAGAGCATCATCTCTGAAGAACTGAAAGACCAGTTGCAGGAAAAGGTGGGACGTAACTATCCTGACTACCTTATTGCTTGTATCGGAGGCGGCAGTAATGCTGCTGGTACCATATACCATTACGTCAACGATGAAAGAGTGAAGATAGTATTGGCAGAAGCAGGTGGACACGGATACAACACAGACCATACTGCTGCCACCTTCCACAAAGGTACTACAGGCATACTGCATGGAGCAAAGATGCTCGTGATGCAGAATGAGGACGGACAGATAGAGGAGGCTTTCACTATCTCTGCCGGACTTGACTATCCAGGTGTGGGACCAATGCATTGTAATATGTATAAGGCTGGCAGGACAGAGGTGCTGAGCATTAATGACGACGAAGCTATCTATGCAGGATATGAACTGACTCGCACAGAGGGAATAATCCCTGCAATAGAATCTGCACATGCTATAGCAGCTTTGAAGAAAATGAAATTCAAGCATAGCGACATCGTGGTTCTTACCGTCAGCGGAAGAGGCGACAAAGATGTGGATACTTATCTGAAGAACAAAGAAATGGCAAAAGAATACGGGGAGTTCTAATTAAGAGTTAAGAATTAAGAGTTAAGAGTTAAGAATTAAGAGTTAAGAAATAAGAGTTTAAAGTTATGATTTATAATTATCAAACTACCTGCAAGACGGTTCTTGCGGACCTTTATACCCCAGTGGGTGTCTATATGCGCTTACGTGACCTCTATGCACAGAGTGCGCTGATGGAATGTGCCGATTATCATGATATGAACAACGCACGCTCATTCATAGGTATCAATCCTATGGCATCTGTTGCCATTGGTCACGGAAAGGCTACCATAAAATTTCCTGACGGCAGCACGAAGGAGCATGACATAAACAAGGAATATCAGTCGCATCATGCCATCCACGAACTTATTGATAATATAAAGGTGGAAGGAGAGGGAGCGAATATCTGCGGCCTGCTGGGATATACTTCCTTTAATATGGTGAGATATTTCGAGGATATCAACGTAAAGGACGAGACACAGGACAAGAACGATGCTCCTGATATGCTGTATGTGATGTATAAGAGCATCATAGAATTCAACCATCACAACAACACCCTGAAGATAGTTAACCTTAACGAAAACCAAAACGAAAACGGGGACATAGATGCTATTTTGAAGGCTATAAACAAAGCCAACAAGCAGACCTACGATTTTCATCCTGTTGGTGAGACATACAGCACTCTGACAGATGACGAGCACAGGGAGAATATCCGCAAGGGCATACAGCATTGCATGAGGGGCGATGTGTTCCAGATTGTATTGAGCAGACGTTTCATACAGAAATATGAAGGCGATGACTTCAAACTCTACAGAGCGCTCCGTAGTATTAATCCTTCTCCATATCTGTTTTACTTCGACTTCGGTGGTTTCCGCATCTTCGGTTCTTCACCAGAGACCCATTGTCGCATAGAGGGCGGAAAGGCATATATTGACCCTATTGCCGGCACTACACGTCGCACAGGAGATGTAGAGGCTGACAGACAAGGGGCGGAATACCTGCGAAACGATCCGAAGGAGAATGCTGAACACGTAATGTTGGTGGACCTGGCTCGCAATGACCTGAGCCGTAACTGCCACGGGGTAAAGGTGGAGAAATATAAAGAGCTGCAATACTACAGCCACGTGATACATCTTGTTTCGAGGGTATCAGGAACACTTGATAATGATGCTGACCCAATAAAGGCTTTTATTGATACATTCCCTGCTGGTACATTGTCAGGAGCGCCAAAGGTAAGGGCTATGCAACTGATAAGCGAATATGAACCACACAACAGGGGCGCTTACGGAGGTTGTATCGGAATAATAGGTCTTGACGGCTCTCTGAATCAGGCCATCACCATCCGCACCTTTGTGTCAAGAAACAGCGAACTGTGGTTTCAGGCTGGCGGTGGCATTGTGGCAAAGAGTGATGTGGAATACGAACTGCAGGAGGTGAACAACAAACTCGGAGCACTCCGAAAGGCAATAGAAAAGGCAGAAATCCTATAGTAATTATGAATTATGAATTTTGAATTATGAATTAATAAACATGAAGACAATTATAATAGACAACTACGATTCTTTCACATATAATCTGAGTCATCTGGTGAAAGAGCTCGGTGCAGAGGTGACTGTTGTGCGTAATGACCAGTTCGAGATGAATGACCTGAAAGAGTATGACAAGATAATTCTCTCACCAGGTCCTGGTATTCCCTCGGAAGCAGGAAAACTGTTGGATGTGATTCGTACCTATGGTGGAAAGAAACCTATTCTTGGTGTATGCCTGGGACATCAGGCCATAGGAGAGGTATTCGGAGCACGATTGGAGAACATCAAAGAGGTGAAACACGGAATAGCCACACCATGCGACATTATTGCTGACGACTATATGTTTAAAGGTCTGC
This sequence comes from uncultured Prevotellaceae bacterium, assembly GCA_902799455.1. Classification (GTDB taxonomy): domain Bacteria; phylum Bacteroidota; class Bacteroidia; order Bacteroidales; family Bacteroidaceae; genus Prevotella. The sequence goes on along the minus strand of CADCAX010000009.1, from coordinate 1,734 downwards.
AGAAGCAGGTTACTGTAGGGCGTTATCACTCATGGGTGATTGCTGAAGAAGGTTTGCCCGACTGCCTCGCAGTAACGGCAAAGAGTGATGACGGTTGCATAATGGCCATAAAGCACAAGGAATATGACATCCACGGCATACAGTTTCACCCGGAATCTGTCCTTACACCAGACGGAAAAAAGATGCTTCAAAACTGGTTATCCGCATGATTAAAATCATTCATGCGCATCATTTACTCCATTCATGCGCATCATTTACTCCATTCATGCGCATCATTTAATCCATTCATACGTATCATTCGACCAATTCATACGTATCATTCGACCAATTCATACGTATCATTTTAAAAACAACATAAAACAACACAATGGAACAGACAATGAAAGGCTATCTCTTCCGCCTGCTAAACCACGAAGAGCTCTCCCGCGAGGAGATGAAGACAATACTGATTGGCATAACCCACAGTGAGTATCCCAACGAACAGATTACCGCCCTGCTGACGTGTCTGCAGATGCGTGGCGTAACAGTAGATGAACTGCTCGGTTTTCGCGATGGCATACTCGAGACAGGCGTTCCGGCAATACTGAATGCTGACAGATATATCGACGTTGTGGGTACTGGAGGAGACAGAAAGAATACCTTCAATATCTCTACAACAGCATGCTTCGTGATAGCAGGAGCAGGATATAAGGTTGCAAAACATGGTAACTATGCCGCCACCTCTGTCAGCGGTGCTTCAAACGTCATTCAGCATCATGGCATAAAGTTTACTGATGACATAGACAAGCTCAACCGCTCTCTCAACGAGGCTGGTATCGTTTATCTGCATGCACAGCTGTTTGCAAAGGCTATGAAGTTCGTTGGACCAATACGAAAAGCTTTGCAGTTCCCAACAATATTCAATCTTCTGGGACCTATCGTGAATCCTTCACAGCCAAAATGCCAGCTTCTGGGAGTAGCAAACCTCGACCAGATGAGACTGTATAATAATGTCTATCAGAAGTTGGGTATAGACTATGGTATTGTAAACTCTATCGACGGATATGACGAGATATCATTGACTGGCGACTTCAAGGTTACTACCAACAACTACGAACGCATCTTCCGCCCACAGGATTTGGGCTTTGAGATAGCAAAACCAGAAGAACTGGTAGGTGGTGCAACAGAAGAAGAGGCAGCACAGATATTCGACAGTGTACTTGAGAATCGCGCCCTTCCTGCACAGAAGAATATTGTACTCGCTAATGCGGCATTCGGCATACAGGTGTTGGAAAAGGGACAGAAGAGCATCGAGGAATGTATAGAGATAGCCCGCGAGAGCATCGACAGCGGAAGTGCATTGAGGACCTTCAAGAAATTCGTAGAACTTAATTCTTAATACAAGATTATTATGAAAGACATTCTTGAAGAAATAGTAGCCCACAAACGCAAGGAGGTGGAGCAGCTTTATGCTCCCAAACCATCTTTGCGACAGGCTTTGCTGGAGAGTAATAGTGGTATTATAGCGGAATTTAAACGCAAATCTCCCTCAAAAAGCTGGATAAAGCAGGAGGGAAAAGCAGAGATAATCCCACTCAGCTATCAGCAGAATGGTGCAGCTGGAATATCCATACTGACAGACGAGAAGTATTTTGGTGGAAAGGATGCTTTTATTACTGCTGCACGAGAAAGTGGTGTAGTAATACCAATACTATATAAGAATTTCGTTATCAACGAGATGCAGCTTTATGCCGC
>CADCAX010000008.1 GCA_902799455.1 uncultured Prevotellaceae bacterium | reverse complement strand
CCTTAGACAGTAGTTCACAGCCCTTGGACAGGTGTTTCAGGCCCTTAAACATAAAATTCCCCTAGAGAAAAATAAAAATTCTCCGAGGAGTAAGTAAAACTTAAAAGGTGAAAAATTGCAAATGTTTTGCGTATATGATATTTTTTATGTAACTTTGCGGCTAAAACATATTTATTGCATCTATTACAATATGAAACGATTCTCTCTTTCAACACTTTTCGCTGCTTTCTCTGCTTTGATGGCTTTTGCGCAGAGCAGTTGGACAGCAGACAATGGAAATGGTACATACACCAATCCGCTTTTCTATGATGAGTTTTCTGACCCGGACATTATCCGCGTTGGCGATGACTATTATCTGGCTGGAACAACGATGCATGCAGTGCCTGGATTGGTGATACTTCACTCAAAAGACCTCGTGAATTGGGAGTTTGCCTCTTATTGTTTCGACCGTTTCGATTTTCCTGAGGACAAGTTTGCCCTGAAGAATCATCAGGAGGTATATGGCCGGGGTATCTGGGCACCATGTATCCGATATGCCAACGGACAGTTCTATGTCTTCTCAAACATCAATGGCAAGGGCCTGCAATGCTATACGGCAAAGGATATCAAGGGCCCTTGGAAGCATCATAACCTGAAGGGTAACATCTACGACTTGGGTGTGCTCTTCGACGATGACGGCAAGATATACGCTATCCATAAATATGGTGAGGTACATTGTACAGAATTGAAGCCAGACATGAGTGGACCAGTAGAGGGTTCCGACCGTGTGATTATCCCGGAGGGTAACGGCATTGGCGAGGGACACCACATGTATAAGATTGATGGTATGTACTACCTTATCTCCACTGACTACAGCCCTAATGGGCGTACTACATGCTCACGCTCAAAGAGCATCTGGGGGCCATACGAGACTCGTATTATTCAGGCTGATGAGACCTATGGCTATCATGGGGTAGGGCGTACGATGGTGCCTCGAGGCACGAAGTACCGCATTGGTGAGGATGGTACGAAGTTTGGTGTTAATCCTGCCAGCCCCGATGCTACTGGTTGTGACAATGCCCATCAGGGTGGCATCGTGCAGGCTAAGGACGGTACGTGGTGGGCTCTCTTCATGCAGGACTTCCATTCTATTGGACGTACTGTCTGTCTGATGCCTATGACGTGGGAGGACGGTTGGCCCATGGTGGGTCTGAAAGGTAACCTGGGTCGTGCTCCGAGAACTTGGTTCAAGCCTGACACAAAGCTCGGCTGCTACAGCATTGGCGAGGAACCACAACCTATGCGTGCTCCTTACGAACGTAGTGATGATTTCAATGGAAAGTCTCTGAAGCCCATCTGGCAGTGGAACCATAATCCAGAGGAGAAACTATGGAGTCTCAAAGGTGGAAAGTTGCGCATCCAGGCACAGCCTGCAGAACAGCTGATGTGGGCTCGTAATACGCTGACACAGCGTGTGATAGGTCCGAAGTCAATAGCTACTGTTGAACTTTATACAAAAGGCATGAAGGATGGTGATGTCTGTGGTCTTGGCAATATCAATGTGCCTTGCTCGTGGATAGGTCTCGTAAAGCAGGGTAACACACTCTCATTACGTTCCTTTGAGCAGATGACTAACGACACAGTTGTTGTGCCATCCGGTTTTGCTGGTGATAAAATATGGCTCCGCTGCATTGGTGACTACGACAATAACCAGATGCAGTATGCATACTCTACAGATGGCGTTAACTTCCAGACTGTGGGCCGCATGATGCCGCTGACTTATCAGCTCATCAGTTTCCAGGGGTCGCGCCACGCTCTCTTCGCTTTCAACGTGAAAGGAAAGCAGGGCGGATATGCCGAGTTCGACAACTTCACCGTTGAGGAGCCTTGTGCCGACCGCTCAAAGAATATCCCTTATGCTTATGGTAAAACCATCCGTATCATCAACAAGGCTACGGGCCGTCCGATGATTGCCTTGAAGCATGGTGTGCTTCACGATACCCATGCTGGTGACAAGAGCGAATTGACAAAGTTTAAAGTGATAGATCGAGGACAGGGGAGGGTGGCCCTGCAATGTGCTGATGGCCGCTATGTAAAGGTCTATGGCGACGGACTTCCCGGCGATGTGCGCTTCTTTACCGATGATGCACCCTTTGCCGGCGGGGCAACCAGACTCTCTGATGACGATTTCTATCGCACAACGTTCCTCTGGCAGGACTTCCTCGACCATGACTTCATGCTTCTCTCGCTGAAAAATCATAAGTATGTGGGCAAGAGCCCTACTACTGGCAGTTCTTATTCATGTGACTATGCCGGTCCAGACCCTGCAAGGAAGAATGGTGCAGTACTCATGTACGAAGTGGTTGAATAAAATTCATAATTCATAATTTGTGATAACAGACGACGATATATATTTAATACATGAGGCGATGATAGTTGCCCAGCAGGGTGAGGGAGCAGTAAATCCAAATCCTCTCGTTGGTGCCCTCATCGTCAGGGATGATGATGTCATTGCCTCTGGCTACCATATGAAGTATGGTGACCTGCATGCCGAACGTATGGCATTCAAGGATGCTGACGAGAAGGGAGTCAACTGCACTGGTGCTACGATGTACGTAACCCTCGAGCCCTGTTGCCATCAAGGACATCAGCCACCATGTACGGAAGCTATAATAGAACATAAGATAGCTCGTGTGGTAGTTGGTCTTGCAGACCCCAACCCTCTGGTAGCAGGAAAGGGTGCGGCACAGCTGCGTGAGGCAGGAATAGAGGTCGATATGCTTGAGGAAGAGCCGAAAGCTGCCCAGATGGTGGAGCAACTGAAAATGCAGAATCGTGTTTTCCTGAAATATATCACTACAGGAATGCCTTGGGTAACCCTTAAATGGGCTATGACATTAGACGGCAAGATTGCTTCGCATACTGGCGACAGCAAATGGATTACAGGAGAAAAAGCACGTGAGAGAGTCCATCAGATGCGTCGCAATAATATGGCAATCATGACAGGCATAGGAACAGTTCTTGCTGATGACCCGATGCTGAATGTACGTCTTGATGATGTGCTTCGCCAACCTGTTCGCTTCGTTCTTGACAGAAGAGCACGAATACCCTTGGAGTCACAACTGATTCGTACTGCTGGAGAACAGCCTGTGGTAGTGGTCTTTGCAGAAGGTGCGGATGCTGACAAACTGGAGCAACTGCAGGAAACAGAGGCGACACTATGGGAGTGTGACAATCTGAAAGAACTGATGCAGCGCATAGGTGCTGAGAAGATTGACAGCGTTCTCGTAGAGAGTGGAGGAACCTTGAGCGAATCGCTCTTGAGAGAAGGACTGGCTGACGAAGTGGTGGCTTTCATAGCACCAAAGATTATTGGTGGCAGAAATGCCAAGACACCTGTCGAGGGAGAAGGTATCGAATTGATGGGAAATGCAATAAAACTAAAAAATAGAGTAGTAGAGCCAATAGGAGAGGATATACTCTTTTCTGGATTATGTTCACAGGGATAGTTGAAGAAATAGGTCGGATAAAGAATGTCCTTCGTGGTGCAAAGAGCATCACGTTCTGCATTGAGGCATGCAAGGTGCTGGAGGATACTAGGATTGGTGACAGCATCTGTACCAATGGTGTGTGCCTTACTGTTACAGATATCTCTTCTGCTGCAGAAGGAAAGGGATGGTTCAAGGCTGATGTGATGCCTGAGACTATTCGCAAGACCTCAATGGCAAAACTGCAGGTTGGCTCGAAAGTGAACCTTGAAAGGGCTCTGACTCTGAATACCCGTCTTGGCGGACACATCGTCTCAGGACATGTGGATGGCGTAGGACATGTAGTAAGAAAGGAACAGGACGACATCGCAATATGGCTGTGGATAGAGTGTGATACAAACCTGATGCGATATATCATTCCAAAGGGAAGCGTGACATTACAGGGCGTCAGCCTTACTGTTGCAAAGGTAGAGGCAACACGCTTTGCTGTCAGCCTTATCCCTCATACACAAGAGGAGACAACCTTGCACGCAAATGTTGTGGGAGATGTCGTAAATATCGAAACAGACATAATAGCAAAGTATGTGGAGAAGTTGATGGTGACAAATGACGAAGACCAGACTGACAAGACAGAACTCTACAGACAATTTATGAAAAATGGAAAATAATTATAACACTATAGAAGAGGCTCTTGAGGCATTGAGAGCAGGCCAGTGTATCTTGGTTATTGATGACCCTGATCGCGAAAATGAGGGCGACCTTATCTGTGCAGCGCAATTTGCAACGACAGAGAATGTGAACCTTATGGCTTCTATTGCCAAAGGCCTGATATGTATGCCGATGAGCAAGGAACTGTGTGAGCGACTGGATTTGCCACAGATGGTGATGCACAATAGCGATAATCACCAGACAGCTTTTACGGTAAGTGTTGACCATGTCTCGACAACAACAGGTATCTCTGCTGTAGAACGTGGCATTACTGCCCGCGCTATAGCCGACCCTAACAGCAAACCGATAGACTTCCGCCGTCCAGGGCATATGTTCCCCCTGCAGGCACGAGAGGGTGGGGTACTGGTGCGCACAGGACATACAGAGGCAACAGTGGATCTTTGTCGCCTCGCAGGATTGACAGAGGCTGGTTTGTGCTGCGAGATAATGCGTGAAGATGGTACCATGATGCGTACAAAGGAACTCATGGAACTGGCGAAAGAGCATAACATTGTGTGTGTTACCATCAAGAGTCTCGTGGAATATCGTCGTCGCACAGAGAAACTCATAGAGTGTGTTACTGATGCAGAACTGCCAACAAAGTATGGTTCTTTCAGGGCCTATGGATATATAAATAAGGTGACAGGTGAACATCATGTAGCGCTTGTAAAGGGCGATGTCACGACACCTGAGCCTGTCTTGTGCCGAGTACACTCAGAATGCCTTACGGGCGACGCCTTCGGGTCGCTGCGATGTGACTGCGGAGAGCAGTTGGCAGAGGCCTTGAAGCGCATAGAAGAGAGAGGTAGGGGGGTATTGCTTTATCTGCGCCAGGAGGGGCGAGGAATAGGACTTATCAACAAATTGAAGGCATATAAACTGCAGGATCAAGGTATGGATACTGTTGAGGCTAATATAGCACTCGGTTTTGCTGCCGACCTGAGGGAATATGGCACGGGAGCAAGCATCCTTGCAGACCTCGGTATTCGCGAACTGATTCTTATGACAAACAACCCATTGAAGATATCCGGCATTGATGGCTTTGGCCTTAAGGTGGTAGGTCGCGAACCTATCGAGATGACGTGTAATGAGAAGGATGAATTCTATATGTACACCAAATATGCAAAGATGGGCCATTTGTTACATGTAAAAAAACCAAATACAAATAATAAATAAAAATGAAAAAGATTGAAGGACAGCTGGTTGCTACTGGCATGAAGATTGGCGTTGTTGCCTCTCGTTTTAATGATTTTATCGTTGACCACTTGGTTAATGGTGCAGAAGACTGTTTCGTACGTCATGGTGGTAATACCGATGACATCACATTAGTGCTTGTTCCGGGAGCATTCGAGATTCCTCTTACTGCAGAGAAGATGGCAGCAAGCGGCAAGTATGATGCAATAGTATGTCTTGGAGCCGTAATTCGTGGCGCTACCCCACATTTTGATATGGTAGCAAATGAGAGTGCAAAGGGTATCGCTATGGCTGCGTTCAAGACAGGTGTACCAGTACTCAATGGCATCCTTACAACTGACTCTATAGAGCAGGCAGTAGAACGTGCAGGAACAAAGCGTGCAGGAACAAAGGCTGGTAACAAAGGTGCTGATGCTATGATATCAGCTATCGAGATGGTGAACCTCAACAAGGCGCTGTAATGCAAAAGATTGGTTTCGATAACGAGAAATATATACGGATACAATCAGAGCATCTGAAAGAACGTATTGCCAAATTCAAGGGAAAACTGTACCTTGAGTTGGGCGGTAAGTTGTTTGATGACCATCATGCCAGTCGTGTGCTGCCGGGTTTCCAGCCTGATAGCAAGCTGCGTATGTTCAGCAAGATTAGTGACCAGATAGAGATTGTCATTGTTATCTCTGCTGAAGATATCGTCATGAACAAGGTGCGTGCTGATTTGGGTATTACGTATGATGAAGACGTTTTGCGTTTGCGTGACGCCTTTATGGAACGCGGTTTTATGGTAGGTAGTGTGGTAATAACCCATTACAATGGTCAGCATGCTGCCGATGATTTTCGCGTGCGCCTTGAGCGTTTGGGTATTAAGTCCTATGTACACTACCTTATTGACGGCTATCCTCACAATGTCTCTCTGATTGCTTCTGACGAGGGCTTTGGCAAGAATGACTATGTTGAGACAGAACGTCCTATGGTAATCGTTACGGCTCCTGGTCCAGGCTCTGGTAAGATGGCAGTATGTCTGTCACAACTGTATAACGAGCATAAGCGAGGCATAGAGGCCGGCTATGCGAAGTTTGAGACATTCCCTGTATGGTCTCTGCCTTTGAAACATCCTGTAAACATCGCCTACGAAGCTGCTACAGCAGACCTGAACGATGTGAATATGATAGACCCATTCCATCTGGAGGCCTACGGAGAAACAGCCATCAACTATAATCGCGACATCGAGATATTCCCTGTTCTGAACGCCCTTTTCGAAGGCATCTATGGCGAAAGCCCGTATAAGTCACCTACTGATATGGGAGTTAACATGGTCGGATTCTGTATCAGTGATGATGACGTATGTGCTGAGGCTTCCAAGCAGGAGATAATACGTCGTTATTATGACGCTACCAATAAGTTCGCTGCTGGAGCAAACAACGAGGCGGAGATTAAGAAAATCCGTATGCTGTTCAATCAGGCGAAGATAGACAAGGACTATCGTAAAGTTGTTGGCGCAGCGCTCCGCAGGAAAGAAGAGACAGGACATACCAGTACAGCCATAGAACTCGCTGATGGTACTATCATTACGGGAGGTTCAACACCACTACTCGGTGCCTCTGCAGCCCTGCTTCTTAATACTACGAAATATCTTGCTGGTATAGATCATGATGTGAAGCTTATACCACAGGAGATGATAGAGCCTATCCAGAAGACTAAGGTAGAATTCCTCAAAGGGCGTAATCCACGTCTGCATACCGATGAAGTGCTTGTTGCCCTGAGTGTACTTAGTGAGAGTGACGAAAGGTGCGAAAAAGCTTTGGCTACGCTTCCGCAGCTGGAAGGCTGTCAGGCACATGCCACAGTAATGCTCTCAGAAGTCGATAGGAAGATATTCAAGAAATTGGGCGTGAACCTCACTTGCGAACCAGTAAGAAAGAAGTAGAATGCCAATAATGAAACCACCAATGCTAGGCTCACCCTTTGGGGTGGGCCTTTCGTCTGCCCTCATTTCCTCACGGCTTTCGAGCTAAAAAACCTCTGCTTGCGTTATAAATTTTAAAGATTTAAATAAAAACACTTCCTTAAAACTTATTCCTTAATCGATGTTTTGCGACGGGGATGCCTATGTAACAATTGCGGAGTAGCTATGCCGCAAAATTTTCTCATCGATGTCGCAACTTTTTATGCATTTCGGCCTTTTTGCATCTCCGATGCAAAGGTACGACTTTTTTTTGAAATGTGCAAGGATTTTCCCATATTTTTTCAAAAAAAAATGAGGTTACTCACTTACTCACTTACTCACTTGGGACATTAGCATTCTGAAAAACTTGAGGCAGAAAACTTATATTATATATATTATAATATATATAATATAAAATTATTAATTAATAAATTCCCCTTCTCTCTCTTAATGTTAACTATGGAATTGAAAAACCTTAATGTCCCAAGTGAGTAAGTGAGTAAGTGAGTAAGTTAGGTTTTTCAATTCCCTCAATAAAAAAACCTTAAAAAATAAGGTAAATATTTTGCGGTTTGAAAAAAAAGTTGTAATCTAGCGCCCGATAATCTACTTTCCCACACTAGGTTAGAAGTTAGCAGGTGAGGGTAATAAAAAAGGAAGCCCCACAGCCAGCGAACTGACCATGGGACTCAGAGTTAGAGAGAGAGAGGTGGGCGTTGAGGGATTCGAACCCCCGACCCTCTGCTTGTAAGGCAGATGCTCTGAACCAACTGAGCTAAACGCCCTCTGCTAAGCAGTGCAATATCCTCGTTTTGGGATTTGCGTGTGCAAAGGTAATACTTTTTCTTGAAACTACCAAATTTTTTTCTGACTTTTTTCAAAAAAAGTTTTGAAAGGACGGTTTCTTAACGGAAATGAAGCCAAAAACCTTAAACAGTAAACTAAAACTTCCTCAGAAGTTCGTCATCGGGAATTTCGGTTAGTATCAGTTTTCCGTCTGGGGTGTATTTCTGGGTCGAGCATTCGAACAACTGCTTTATCAGTTTTTCGGCATCTTCTGTTGACATTATTTCTCCGACGGGTGTTGCTGCACGTTTTGCGAGTCCCAAAGCAAGGATGGAATGTACCTCTTCAGAGGCCTTGACGCCTTGCTCAATGGTTTCGTTGACCAGTTCACCAACCAGTTTTGTGGCATCCATACCTCCCAATCCTGCCGGTACGCCATTAATTGAGTAACTGCCGCCTCCCAAATTTGAGATATCAAATCCCAGATGCTGCAGTTCTTCCAATATTGAGGGCAGTTGGTCGGAGTATGATGCAGGAAATTGTATCACTTCAGGGAAGAGGACTTTCTGGGTGTGTGCGCTATTATCTTCAAAGGCTCGTTTGTATCTCTCGAATAGGATACGTTGTGATGCCCTGTGTTGGTCTATAAGTATCATACCACCTTCACTCTCGCACAGGATATAACGTCCTTTGTATGGTTGCTGGAGAAGTGAGAGGGGAGAAGTAGGGGAGTGGAAAAGGGAAGTGAGAGAGGAGTGAGAGGGAGGTGTAGAAGGGGTGACCTTCTCGCCAACTTTGAATAACTCATCCCATCCCTTTGCTGAAGGACGGGAGGAAGTGGCTCCTTCCTTGAAGGGGTTATAACTGGGATTGAAATCTATACGTGGGGCTTTAACCATCGTATTCTCGTCTGGGGTATAGACAGGAATATTGGGCTTCCCCTCCTGGTCAAATTCTAACGATGCTACTCCTGCAAAACGTCCTATGGCATCACGAACGGTTGCCATAATAATCTGCCAGATAGCTTGCTCGTTATCAAATTTTATCTCTGTCTTGACAGGATGGATATTGACATCGATATCTTCAGGATTTACCGTGAGGTATAGAAAATATGATATCTGTTCTCCTTCTGGTACGAGTCTTTCGTATGCTGACATTACTGCCTTGTGGAAATATGGGTGTTTCATATATCGCCCATTGACGAAGAAGTACTGATGGCATCCTTTCTTTTTCGCATTTTGGGGTGTTGCCACATATCCCTTAATAGTACATAATGTTGTCTCTGTCTCTACCGGCACCAATTCCTGGTTTATGCGTTTGCCGAATATGTCACATATACGTTGGTGTGTGTTGGATGAATTCAGGTGCAGTAATTCCGTTCCGTTGGAACGAATGGAGAAGGCTACGTCCGGATATACCAATGCTATGCGTTCAAATGCCTGCATGATATTATTCATCTCCGTGGCATTGGATTTCAGAAATTTCCGTCGTGCTGGTATGTTGAAGAAAAGATTTTCTATGGTGAAGTTACTTCCGACGGGGCATGCTACGGGTTCCTGGCTGATGAGGCGAGAGCCTTCTATATGCAGTTCGGTACCTACTTCGTCGTCGTTTGTGCGGGTTTTTAATGTTACCTGTGCAACAGCTGCTATACTTGCCAATGCCTCGCCACGAAATCCCATAGTGTGAAGGGTAAAGAGATCTTCAGCCTGTTGTATTTTTGAGGTAGCATGACGTTCAAAACTCAGTCTTGCATCGGTATCTGTCATTCCGCATCCATCATCAATAACCTGTATGGACGTCCTTCCCGCATCTACTACAGACACATTAATACTGCGTGCACCGGCATCAATAGAATTCTCTATCAGTTCCTTGATGACTGATGCAGGACGCTGTATTACTTCACCAGCAGCAATCTGGTTGGCAACAGAATCGGGAAGAAGGTGAATTATATCCATGGGATGTTATGGATTCTTCTTTTTAGGTACACGTTTGGGAGCCTCACGACGTTTCTCCTCTTTTAACTCCAGGCCGGCTGTCTTTGGCTTCCACACCCAGATGTCGTCCTTGTTAACCGGACGCATGTAGTCAAACCATGCGAATGTCGGAAGCTTGTGTTTCTCAGGAGGTGTTTGTGTGAGAGGGTATAATGTTCCGACGTTTTTACACATCCATACATGATCTAATTTCTTATCAGGTGTCAGATACATCTTCAGGGTGTCTGTTTCGGTATAGTTGAGACCTATGATTGACGAATCGGCCTCATCAATAGGATAATATACAACTTTTACATTAGATACAGCCCAATTCTCACGTAGTGCACCATCTTTAAAATACGCGCGCATGTCGCGCGAGGATATCTGGTTGTAGTGTATGGAGTCATCCATCAACTCTACAGAGAGTGCCTGACGCAATACTTCCGCATAGCGAATGGTGGAGTCGTTGAAGTAACATTTTATTTCTTCTCCCAGCAGCTGACTTCCCTGCGTCCACACAACAGGGTCTTTATACATCGTCATGCATGAGTCTTTGGAATGAAAGACGAGGGAGTCGCATACAGCCTGCACGTCATTGCGGTATGCACGCACATGGTGGTAACAATATATCTCACGTTGTACGGAATCGGTATTGATGTTGAAAGTGCGAATCTTGATGGTGTCACCATGCATCCATAGAGAGTCCTTCTGTGAATAGTCTATACCGAGGGCATTGATGGTGGCAAAGCCGTCGCCTGTATTGTTGTTGTATATACAATAGTCACCGAGGAGTATATTCTTATTCTCGGTATCATGATATATAACATTGCCAAAACCTTCACTTATACCTGTATTATCGTCATTGAAAAGACTGTCTGCTGTGATTTCCTTGGCACCATTATATACGGTAGAGCGACCATAGAGTTCGGATTTCTCTGTCTTGGTGTTATACCAACTGTCAGTACTGTGTACCTTGCTGTCTTTCTGTGTTATAATAGAGGGACCTACAGCATGTGCCATAGATGTTTTGTTATAATGATACAGCGTATCGGTTTCTATGCGCAGTCCTTTGTCGTTTGTCAGAACAACATTATAGAAAAACTCAGAATGGTCATCATCTGTAAAGTGTCGTCCCCAGTCGGCAACCAGGACATCGGTCTTGTTCGTTAGTTTTATGCGGTTGGAACCATATGCGTCGGCAATGCCATACATTCTGTCGAAATCCAAAGTGTCACAATAGAGTGTCTCTCCACGATGTTTCATGACGACATCTTTCCATGCATGTGCCATCTCATTATTTCCGTCGTAGTAGCCGTCCACGCTTGTTAGCGAGAGAGTGTCTCCCTGCCACATATGAACATGTCCGAAGGCTTCGAAGGAGTTTGATTCCTCATAGAAATATGCGCTGTCACAGGTCAGGTGCATACCTTTGTGCATGAAAGCTACGTTGCCCTTAACAAATTGGGCATCAGGATGTGAACCGTATGCATCATACATCAGTTCATCTGCATGCTGCAGGTACACACGTTGGTCAACGGTTTGCTTGCGGGGGCGTTGCGTCCTCTTGCGGGCTGCATAGCCATCTGACATTATGAGACAGGTGAAAGCTGCGATGAGTGCAACAATTCCTGCCCTTGTCAGACATGATTTTCTATTATAGCCCTTCATGTTTGTGCGTCTATGTAAATAATGCTTTACCTGATCCAACCTTCGTATTCAAAGTCACAACCTTTGTATCGGTCGTCAATACGTACATATGTGTTTTTTATCTTTTCCTGAACCCATTTCTTCAGTACTTTTGCCTGCTCTTTCTCAAGCACAATATTACTCATTAGCTGGAAGTCTTCTGTTATGGTGGCTCTGTGTCCTTCGTTCCTTGCCTTGAGTTTTACGATAGCACATACAATCTTGCCACGTGTGTTGGTCATAGTGAATGGGGCGGATATTTCTCCCACCTTAAGATTTTCTACAGCACGAGCCACCTCTGTTGGCAGTTCCTTCATCTGGAAACGTGATGTGCGCCCCTCCTCTGTGATGTTTGCCATAAGGCCACGATTATTTCTTGTGTCCTTATCATCGGATATGACGGTAGCCCCTTCTTCAAATGTGAATTTTCCCTCGCGAAGGTCTGCAGCGATGGAATCCATACGTAATAATGTCTCGTCAATAGACTTCTGCGGTACTACCGGCTTCCTGAGGATATGGCGACATTTTATCTTGTCTCCACGACGGTCAATATACTGGATGATATGAAAACCGAACTCTGACTCTACGATTTTTGATATTTTGTTAGGGTCTGTCAGATTGAATGCAGCCTGAGCAAAAGCAGGGTCCAACATTCCACGTCCCACATAATCCATCTCGCCACCGTCACGTGCGCTTCCCGGGTCTTCGGAATAGAGGCGGGCTAGGGTAGCAAATGACACTTCTCCCTTCTGTACGCGGTCGGTATAGTAACGCAAATCATCCTTCACCTTGTTGATTTCCTCCTGAGGAATCCTTGGCTGGTTGGTAATAATCTGCACCTCTACTGTTGTCGGTACAAAGGGTAAACTGTCTTGTGGGACAGACTTGAAGTATTCGCGCACATCAGTAGGACGTACGGCAACATTCTCAACAAGTTTCTGCTTCATTCGTTGCGCCAGTTCACGATTCTTGAACTCGTCGTGCAACTCCTGTTTCATCTTCGCAACACTTTGTTTACGATATTCCTCCAGTTTCTCCTTTGAGCCAATCATCTGTATCCAGCCGTTTATCTGCTGGTCTATAGCCTGAGATATCTCGGCCTCTGTGACAACAATACTGTCCAGTGCTGCCTGATTGATAAAGAGCTTCTGTACAGCAATCGACTCCGGTATGCGACAGTCAGGATCACCATCCCACTTGATGCCTTCCTGTTCTGCCTGCATGCGAGCTATCTCGATATCAGAGCGCAGTATGGCTTCGTCTCCGACAATCCATACCACCTCATCAATATAATTCGGATTTGGGATATCGTTTTTGACAACCTTGGCAGAATCAACTGTAATGCTGTCATTATTCTGAGCTGGTGTTGTCAGAGAACACAAGCAAAGTAGTAAAGATAAAAAGCAGAGTCTGTTCATGTTATTTTATTGTGTTCAGAACGTCTTCATTAATAACTGCAGGATAACGCTTCTTCAGTTCCTCAAGCCATTCCTGCTCTTTCAGTTCCTGATAGTCGGCAGTAACGAGTGCACGAACATCTCCCATTTCTTCTGGCTTCTTGATTATCTTTCCGAAGGTTGCTGTGTATGGGAAGTCCTTTACCTTGCGTATCTGTGCATTAGCGTCCTTGAACTCATTCTTATCGACAATCTTGTTGTCTCCCTGCTTGAAGATACCCTTCTCTACACGTATGCGGAGTATAGAGTCGTTATTGAAAGTGGTGCGGAGAATCTCGACCCACTTGTCAAAACTCTTGCCCTTGACACTCTTCTGCACGGCTTTGATGTCTTTCTCGTCACGTGTATAGTATGCGATGCCCTTGAAGCGAGGTGCATCCCACTTATAGTTAGACTTGTTCTTGTTGAAAAACTCTTGCAGTCCTGCTTCGTCGTTGGCAGCTTTCTCCCATACATCGCGATTGCTTACTTCATAGAGCAGCAAGCCGTCATGATATTCCTGTATGAGATATTTCATGTCCTGATCTAAGCTTGCCAGAGAGTCAGCACGCATATCCATTACCTGCTCTGGGGTCTCACCCTTCGCAGCACAGATGGCCTTCAGACGTGCCTGAGCCAGTGATTCGCGGATGTGTCTCTTCTCGATGAAGTTATAGATGTCGCTCTTCAGGGTATCGAAGGGCTCCAACTGTTTGTGTCCTGTTACCTTTATAATATGATAACCGACTTCTGTCAGGATAGGTTTGCTGATTTCTCCGTCCTTCATGGAAAAGACTGCTTCCTCAAAGGCAGGTAATGTCTGTCCCTTGCTTATCCATCCGACTTCTCCGCCACGCTGTGCGCTACCCCTGTCGTCACTCTTGCTCATTGCCAGAGTGCTGAAATTAGCACCTTTCTTTATGGCATAGTACACAGAGTCAGCCAATATCTCCTTTGCAGTTCTCAGGGAGTCGCTCGGATTCTGTCCAATCATGAACAGTATATGGCTTACGTTAACAAGTCCGTCAGGACCTATGTTGTCTTTCGTACGCTGATATATGTTTCTTGCCTCCTGCTCCACATCATTATCATTGATAAGGGTAGGGAGCACCTGCTGGTCGCGATATTGCCTGAATTCCTTGTTGTATGATGTCAATGTGTCCAGACTGGCATCCAGAGCCGCCTGCACTTTGCGTTTGTAGTTGGCAAAGAGTTCTGCGTATTCCTTTACAGTCTTCTTGTCAATAACATCATCCCCGTTATTCTTGCTATAGGAATAGACAAATTCCGACTTCGTGACAGGTTTTCCTGCAACAGTCATTACTATAGGGTCATCAGTCTGTGCCCATATTGTCAATGCCGTGCAGAGACACACAACAGAAAAAAATATCTTCTTCACAGAATTATAAACTAAAACTTTAAACTCTAAACTTTAAACTCTAAACTATCCCCCCTTTACTGTGGTCTTGAATAGTTAGGAGCTTCTGATGTTATAATAACCTCGTGTGGATGGCTCTCCAACATACCGGCATTTGTGATGCGGGTAAATTTCGCATTGTGCAGGCTTGTGATGTCTTTTGCACCACAATATCCCATACCGGCACGCAGACCACCAACGAGCTGATAGATAACCTCCTGAACAGTTCCCTTATATGGCACACGACCGGCAATACCTTCTGGTACGAGTTTCTTTGCCTCTTTCACACCACCCTGGAAGTATCTGTCTGCAGAACCCTTCTCCATAGCTTCGAGAGAACCCATACCGCGATAAGCCTTAAACTTACGGCCATTGTAAAGAATTGTTTCGCCAGGAGCTTCTTCTGTTCCTGCTACGAGAGAGCCTATCATAACAGAATATCCTCCGGCAGCCAGAGCCTTTACCACGTCACCAGAGTAACGCAGACCACCATCAGCAATCAATGGCACTCCTGTACCCTCAAGTGCTGCAGCAACATCATATACTGCAGACAGCTGTGGTACACCCACACCTGCAACAACACGTGTTGTGCATATAGAGCCAGGACCGATACCGACCTTTACAGCGTCAGCTCCTGCTTCCACAAGCATCTTGGCAGCCTCTCCTGTTGCAATGTTACCAACTACGATATCTACACCAGAGAAAGCAGCTTTAGCTTCACGAACTTTTTCTACTACTCCAGCGGAATGTCCATGTGCTGTATCAATGATGATAGCATCAACGCCAGCCTTCACCAATGCCTCCATTCTCTGGAAGGTGTCGGCAGTAACACCCACACCTGCTGCAACGCGAAGGCGACCCTTAGAGTCCTTACATGCCATTGGCTTGTCGGCAGCTTTTGTTATATCCTTGTATGTGATGAGTCCCAACAGTTTGTTGTTGCTGTCCACAACAGGCAGCTTCTCAATCTTGTGCTCCAGAAGTATCTTTGAAGCATCCTCCAAATCCACCTGCTGATGTGTTACCACAAGATTCTCTGATGTCATAACCTCATCAATCAGACGGTTGCCATTACTCTGGAAACGCAGGTCACGATTGGTCACAATACCCACCAGTTTGTTCTCGTCATCCACTACAGGAATGCCACCGATGTGGTATTCTGCCATGAGGTCCAGGGCGTCACTGACGGTCTTGCCGGTTCTGATGGTGATAGGGTCATATATCATACCATTCTCGGCACGTTTTACAATAGCCACCTGACGAGCCTGCTCCTCTATGCTCATGTTCTTGTGTATAACACCAATGCCACCTTCACGGGCAATAGCAATAGCCATAGGAGCCTCGGTTACTGTGTCCATAGCAGCAGTAACGAAAGGAATTTTCAGGCTGATGTTGCGTGAGAATTGAGTACTGAGAGATACGTCGCGCGGAAGCACTTCTGAATAAGCTGGTATCAGCAATACGTCATCGAAGGTAATACCTTCCATAACAACTTTGTCTTCAATAAATGATGCCATAATTCTTTACTTTTTTGAATTTGCGCGCAAAGGTACGAAAAAAAGCGTAAAAATACAAGTAAAAGTAAAACTTTTATTTTTTTTTAGAGTATTTTCATAACTCTCACCTCTTACTTTAATTCAATATCTTTTGTGGGGGTGAAGCTGAGGTGGCGAAGGAATTGTCCCAGCAATAACAGGTAGAATGGGGTAGCGGGGAGCAGATAGGCTCCATAGGGGGCTCCGACGATTGTTGTTATGATGTTGCTGACTAATGACATATAAAGAAAGGATGAGAGCCAGGGGATTCTTCTTCTTACTCTTATCCATTGTATGAGCAGGATGGTATAAAGTAGTATGAAGACATAGACACTGTTGACCAGTGGGCCGATGATGTGTATCTTCTGTCCTTGGTAGCGTATCTGGAAAAGTTCGGTAAGGGGTTCTAATGCCGTTCTGCAAAGGCGGTCGTAACAGAATATTGCCCATCTGACGGGATCTTTACGGAAGGCTGTAGTAACAGTATCGTTTACCTCGGAAAGACTATGCTTTGCATAGAAGTATCTGTCTGCCTCTGCCCAGTTGTGATGGAGGGGATAGATGGCGGCGTAGATGGTGTTGAAATCGGTAACTAACTGGGAACTGCTGTTGATAAAGCCTGCATCCTGGGCTATGGAAAACTGATTCTTTACTCCTATTCCGGAAAATGCGAACAGACCATGTTGGCGCTCAAAGGCTTTCATGTAGCAGAGGGCGCAGGTGGTTGTTATGAATACTCCTACCAATCCGATGGTTGCTGCTCTGCGCTGTTTCTCGAGGAAACACAGGAACCATGTTACTGCAAGTACTGGCAGGAGATAGAGGTAACTGGGCCTCAGAAACAGAAGGAACATCAGAATGAGTGTAAAGAGACTGCCGTTGATGATGGTGGGTTTTTCCCGCAGCTTTACAATCATATACATAAGGAATACGCTGCCGCTTATAGCAAAGGACTGGGTGAGTATCCAGTTGTTGTTGAAGGTGTAGGCGGGGAAAATGGCATAGAACAGGGTTATCCAGAAACTGATGCGTTCAGATTTTACGAAACGGCTGATGGTGCTGTGGAATATGCCGATGGAAAGGAGATAGACAATATGTTGTACGAAAACGGTTACCCAGTAACATGCGGGTATGCCGAAGAGTTCCTTGAGGATTCCGATGATGACGGGATATACGGGGGTGCGAAGCAGGTCGATATTGCCACCGGAGAAGACTTCCCATGCATCCATGTAGGAGAGGGTGTCGATCTCATTCATGTATTTTGCCCCAGGACCGATGAGGAGCAGTATGGCCTCGAGAATAGCGAGGCTGTAGATTATCAGTAAATCTTTACTTGGTTTCATGATATTCTTCCTCGGTATTGACAGACCATATGGAGGACTTGTCGTGAATGCCTTTCTTAATGATGTCAACGGTCTCCATTGCGGTGAGCATGGAGTGGTCCATGTTGTTATACCTGTGCTGGCCGTTGCGCCCGATACAGTAGAGATTTTCTATCTTGTCAAGGAAGTTCTTAACCTTATCTATTTCATAGTAACTGCCGAAATAGCTTGGATATGCCTTCTGTATCTTTACCTGTGTGGCATCAAGCACATCGTCGGCTTCTATGAATCCTATGGATATCAGCTCCTTAATAGCCATCTTGATGAAATCATCTTTTGGCATATTCCATAACTCGTCTCCTTCAGAACAGAAATACTCCATTCCAATCCACATGGTGTTTTCATAGTCGTTTATAAGATATGGTGACCAGTTGTTGAATATCTGCAGACGTCCCACGTTGACGTCAGGTTCCTGGACATATATCCATGTGTCAGGGATGCGGTTCTTGTATGTCGCCATATGGGTTTCGTTCTTCATTGAGAGTTTTTTGGCCAGGATGCCTACGGTTATGAAGTCACGATAGGGCAATTCCAAGGCAACCTTCCTTACGTCTTCTGGTATTTCGATTCCGGAAATGGCAGCAATAAGGTCCTTCAACGGCATAGAACTGAGGAAATAGTCACACTCTTCCATTGTTACGGTTCCCGTCTTGTCAGTAACTTCTACGTAATCCACAACGTTTCCGTTTATGTGTATGTTGGTTACACATTGCTCCATCCTTACCTCTCCACCATTGTCCGTTATTTCCTGGGCGGCTGTTTCCCACAATTGACCTGGTCCCAACTTCGGATATACAAAGGACTCTATCAGCGATGTCTCAACCTCTTTCTTACCCTTTGTGCCGATAGTTTTCGTTATCATGTCTTTCAGTACCGTCAGTATTGAGAGACCTTTTACACGCTGTGCTCCCCAGTCAGCACCTAGTTTGGAAGGGTGTATGCCCCATACCTTTTCCGTATAGTCTTCGAAGAACATACTATACAGGGGCTTTCCGAAACGGTTTATGTAAAAATCCTCCAAAGAATTTTCCTTTCTCTTGTGAATCGTGGCAGCGATATATCCACATCCGGCCTTGACGGTGCGCCATATACCCATGTTTGTGAATAACCTCCATTTGAGTGATATGGGGTAGTCAAAGAAATGACGCAGATAAAATATCCTTGAAACCCTTCCACGTTGCAGCATAACCCTGTCGACTGTCTCCGGATCAGGGCCGCCCTTGCTTGTCTCAACCTCACGTCCTATGAGGATGTCGTCCTTTGAGGGCTTTCCCTGCGAGGGCATAAGGTGCTGCCAGAAGTCTGTCACACGTTGGCTCTTGCTGAAGAAACGGTGTCCGCCAATGTCCATGCGGTTGCCTTTGTATTCCACTGTCTGTGAGATACCGCCAATGACATCACTCTTTTCCATTACGATTGGGTGGATGTCTGTTTGCCCAAGTAGTTCACAAGCGGCTGTCAGTCCTGCGGGACCTGCTCCTGCAATGATAGCTTTCTTCATATCTTACACGTCTTTAGATGTGTTGTCCTTAAAAAGTATGATTTTCCTTCCGAAAAAGTTCCATCCCATGACCAGTATTGCGGTGATGAGTTTGGAGAACATATAGTGAAGATGTAGTATGTCCGTAAAAAAGTACATCAGTATGTTGTTGAACAAAAGACCGATGAGTCCTATTATGCCGTAGATGATAAATTCTGCGGTTCTGTTGGACAGCTTGTGGTGTCTGAATATCCACCATGTTGTGAGGATGTAGTTTACCACCAGGCCTGCCAGGAATGATATCGTGGCAGATACGAGGTAGTGGAAGTGGATAAATTCTGTCAGTATGTACAGCAATCCGTAATCCACACAGAAGGCGATGCCTCCCACAATAGTGTACCTGAACAACTGTGTTATCCAGTTGTCCGTTTCGTTGCTGAATAGTTGGTGAAAGATTGCTTTAGTCTTCAAAAATGGCGTATTATTACGATAATTTCTGTCAAATTTGTACGCAAAGATATAGAAAAATTGTGAAATGACAAAAAAAAGAGTGAAAATCTATAATAAATAGTGCATAATATTTCCTATTTTGTTTGGTTTTTGCTCACTTAATTGTATCTTTGCATCGCAAGTGTATATTTACTATGTTTTTGATTAATTATTTACAAACTTTTGGAAACTATCTCGTCCTGATGTGGCGTGCTATTGCTATTCCGGACCGTATGCGCATGTTTGGGAAGCAATATGTTAAGGAAATGGCATCATTGGGTGTCGATTCTATCGGCATCGTACTTCTTATATCCTTTTTCATCGGTGCTGTAATCTGTATTCAGATGAAACTGAATATTCAGTCACCGTGGATGCCTCGCTGGGTCAGCGGATATACGACGCGTGAGATTATGCTGTTGGAGTTCTCCAGCTCCATTATGTGTCTTATCCTCGCAGGTAAAGTGGGCTCAAATATAGCTTCGGAACTCGGTACTATGCGTGTTACCCAGCAGATTGATGCTCTTGACATAATGGGGGTAAATAGTGCGAACTACCTTATTGCGCCCAAGATAATGGGACTCATGACACTGATGCCGGCATTGGTGATATTTGCGGATGTGATGGGCATCGTCGGTGCTTATGCTACGGCATATATAGGTCATATTCTTACTCCGGATGATTTGACCCTCGGTTTGCAGCATGCTTTTAATTCATGGTTTGTGTGGATGTCAATTATCAAGAGTCTGGTATTTGCTTTCATCATAGCCAGCGTGTCTGCTTTCTGCGGCTATACGGTTGAGGGCGGCTCGGTAGAGGTGGGTAAGGCATCTACCTCGGCTGTAGTGTCTTCTAGTGTGTTAATCCTTTTCGCTGATGTCTTTTTGACACAATTGTTATCATGATAGAAGTAAAACATTTATATAAGTCTTTTGAGGATAAGGATGTTCTGATGGACATCAATGCTGTTTTTGAGAATGGCAAGACGAATCTTATTATCGGTCAGTCGGGCTCGGGAAAGACGGTATTGATGAAGAATCTGGTTGGATTGTTTACCCCCACGAAGGGTGAAATTCTTTACGATGGCCGTGATTTTGTGGCAATGAACAAACGTGCCAAGGCTCATGTGCGTCGTGAGATGGGTATGCTGTTTCAGTCGGCTGCTCTTTTTGATTCGCTGACGGTTCGCGACAATGTGATGTTCCCACTGGATATGTTCTCCAACATGACGTTACGTGATCGTCAGAGGCGTGCTCAGGAGTGCCTTGATAGGGTAAATCTTTCCGATGCCGGTAGGAAGTATCCTGCAGAAATCTCTGGAGGAATGCAGAAGCGTGTGGCGATAGCACGTGCCATAGCGCTAAATCCGAGATACCTCTTCTGCGACGAGCCGAACTCTGGCCTTGACCCTCAGACGTCATTGGTGATTGACGAACTGTTGCATGACATTACGGTAGAGTATAACATGACGACAATCATAAATACCCACGACATGAATTCCGTGCTCGGCATAGGCGACAATATTATCTTCATATGTCGTGGCAAGAAAGAGTGGGAAGGGGATAAGACGAAGGTTATGACTTCGACGAACAAGGACCTCAACGAACTTGTTTTTGCATCTGAATTGTTCAAGAAAGTAAAAGATATTCAAAATGGAACTGGTATTTAATAATCTGTGGCTGGCATGGATTGTGGTCAGCATCGTCTGCCTTATCGTAGAGCTCAACAGTGGTGATCTCTATTTCATATGTTTTGCTATTGGAGCTCTTGTGTCAATGGTGTTTGATTTGTGTGGCGCTCCGCTATGGCTGCAGGTGTTGTTCTGGGCTTTGGCGTCGATGTTGTGCGTATTCTTCGTCAGGCCATCTCTGGTGGCGCGTCTTCATAATAAGCATGAGCGCCAGAGTAATGCTGATGCCTTGATAGGTGTCACGGGTGTTGTTTCAGCTGATGTGCCTGCTTCCGGTTATGGATATGTGAAGATTGCCGGTGATGAATGGCGTAGTATTTCAGCTTCCGGTGAGGCCATCCCGAAAGGCTCGTCGGTGACGGTGGTAAGTCGCCAGAGTACTATTTTAACAGTAAAAATAAACTAAACATATAATAAGGATTATGGAATTTGGTATTGCTTTTCTTGTTGTCATCATTATTTTGGCAGTAATCGTCTTAAAAAAGACTATAGTGATTATTCCCCAGTCTGAGACAAAGATTATCGAGCGTCTCGGAAAGTATTACAGTACGCTTCAACCTGGAATAAATATCATCATCCCCTTTATTGACAAGGCTAAGGAGATGATTGCGCAACATCGTGGCAGGTATGTGCTGACAAATACTATAGACCTCCGCGAGCAGGTGTATGATTTTGACCGCCAAAATGTTATCACGAAGGATAATATTCAGATGGAGATAAATGCATTGCTCTATTTCCAGATAGTAGATCCTTTCAAAAGTGTATATGAAATCAATAACCTTCCCAATGCTATTGAGAAGTTGACGCAGACGACGCTGAGAAATATCATCGGTGAGTTGGAACTTGACGAAACTCTTACCTCTCGTGATACCATCAACACCAAGCTCCGTGAGGTCCTTGACGATGCTACCGATAAGTGGGGCGTGAAGGTTAATCGTGTTGAGCTTCAGGATATCACTCCTCCAGCTTCTGTGCTGCAGGCAATGGAGAAGCAGATGCAGGCAGAGCGTAACAAGCGTGCAGCTATTCTTACCTCTGAGGGTGAGAAACAGAGTCTCATTCTGAAGTCTGAGGGTGAGAAGCAGAGCGCCATCCTTCAGGCAGAGGGCTTGGCACAGGCTCGCATCCGTAAGGCAGAGGCTGAAGCTATTGCTATTGATAAGATTACGGAGGCTGTGGGCAAGAGCACCAATCCTGCCAATTACCTCTTGGCGCAGAAGTATATCCAGGCATTGCAGGATATTGCTACCGGAAATGATACAAAGACGGTTTACCTACCGTATGAGGCATCCAATATGATGGGCGCCATCGGTGGCATAAAGGATTTGTTTAAGGCAGAATAGTAATGGGGAGGTTCCCCGATAATTATCAAGAAAATATTCCCATGAGAAAGATATTAATATGCGCAGTCGTTTGCTGCATGACCTCTCTTTCTGTTTTTGCAGATGAGAAATCAGAAGTAATGAAAATCATTACCCGTGTCAATGATGCTTGGCAGCAGTCGCATGGGGCCCCTGAATATGGCGGTACCAAGGCAGGGCTCAGCGCTTTCTGGGACAATGCCGTATACCATACGGGTAACATGGAGGCTTATGACCTCATGAAGACACAGGCATGGTATGACTATTCTTTCGCATGGGCAGAGAGAAATGCATGGTTGGGGGCTACAGAAAAGGAAACTTCAAGGTGGACTTACAAAAACTATGGCGAAGATTCTCAGCATGTGCTCTTCGGTGATTGGCAGATATGTTTCCAGACGTATATTGACCTGTATAATTTCAGTTCTGCTCCCCTGGAGTTGTGGATTGCAAGGGCAAGGGAAGTGATGTCCTACGAGGCCTATTCCTCGGCTGATGACTACTGGTGGTGGGCAGATGCCCTGTATATGGTTATGCCTGTGATGACGAAGATGTATCTTCTGACGGGTGATGAGGCATATCTTGATAAGATGTATGCCAACTGGAAGTATGCCAACAGCATAATGTATGACAACGAGACGGGCCTGTATTTCCGTGATGGCAAATATGTATATCCTAAACATACTACCCGTGCTGGCAAGAAGGATTTCTGGGCACGTGGTGACGGTTGGGTGATAGCTGCCTTTGCCAAGGTGCTAAAGGATTTTGATGCGGCAAAGAAACAGGGCAAAAAAGTGAAGGGCAAATATCGTAAGGAAATAGCTGCGACCTACAAGCGACTTGCCAAGGCTCTTGTCGATTGTCAGCAGTCGGAAGGCTATTGGACACGCTCCATCCTCGACCCTGAGCAGGCTCCAGGCTACGAGACAAGTGGTACGGCTCTGATGTGCTACGGATTATTTTGGGGTATCAATAACGGGTACCTTCCCAAGACCTATATACAGGCAGCCGGTAAGGCGTGGAAATATCTTTCTACCATAGCCCTGCAACCTGATAACACCATCGGATATGTGCAGCCGATAGGCGAGAAGGCGATACCAGGTCAGGTGGTTGACAAGAATTCTACATCAAACTTCGGCACCGGTGCCTTCCTACTCGCGGCAAGCGAATATTGCAGGTTTTTGAAGAGGTAAGAAGTAAGAGGTAAACCATAAGGAATAAATCATATATGAAGAATCTATTATTAAAGAGCATACTCTTCCTGAGTATTATCTTTATTGCTCAGGCGGCTATTGCTGATGAAATTACTCCGAGTGAGGCTTGGAAGAAGGCTCAGCCATACATTAAGGTTAAGAGTTCGATGGCAAGAGCTATGAGAGGTGTATCGAAAACCGCTACTACGACCGAGTCACAGCCGTTGTACATTTTTTCTCGCGGTGAGGGCGAGGGCTTTGTCGTTGTTTCTGGTGATAACTGCTTGCCGGATATCATAGGATATACCGAGGGCGGTGACTATGATGAGGAAAATTTGCCACCGGCATTGAAGGCTATTATTGAGCACTATGCTGAGGCCGTACAAGATGCGCAGGCAAGAGGTGTGAACAGACCTTATTCTTCTGTTACTGCAAGCACCTATGATAAGGATATAGAACCGCTGCTCACCTGCCACTGGGGACAAGGTAGCCCGTGGAACAATCTTTGCCCCCAGCGTAGTGACGGTGGCGGCAGGGCGTTGACTGGATGTGTGGCAACGGCAGCATCGCAGATAGCCTATTACTGGCGTAATGAGGGTCTGAATGCCGTGTCACAGTATGATACCCCCACTTATGGCTATGGTGATGCTCCAGTTACTACTGTCATTGTCAAGAAAGGTACGCCTTTTGAATGGGAAAAGATGGCTGACAGAAGTACTACGTCTGCCGGTAATGCTGCAATGGCCCGTCTTGTCGTCTTGATGGGAACCAGTGCTTGGCTTACCTATGGTGCTAGCACGGGAGGATATATATATAATATGCAAGATGTATTCCAGAACCAGATTGGCATGACGCGTGGTTCGTATGTTGAGAAGGATAACTATTCCCAGAGTGCATGGGAAAATATGGTTATCAGCGATCTTGTACAGGGAAGACCGATACTTTACTCTTCTTATAATATAAAAAAGGAAAACTGGGACGGTCATGCATACGTTGTTGATGGTTACAAGACAAATGGCAATCTGTTCCATATCAACCTTGGATGGGGAGACGGCTACGACGGCTATTGGACGATGGCCGAAACAGATAAGCGTGACGCTATGGCCGGCAGACCAGACCATCAGCAGATGGTATATCAGCTGTATTCGCAGAATATTGACAGAACATTTGAGATAACTTCTGTTAACGAAACGATGTATCGTAACATCAAGAATCCTATAAAGCTCAGTGTTCAGAATAATTCTTCTATGGCAATTGACGGCCTGTATTTGTTCTGTAGCACGGCTTCTGAATTCCCTTCAACCATGGAATTGAGCGATGCGTTCGCTTCTTTCGATGTGAAGTTGGAAAAGGGAAGTTCTGTTGAATATTCAGCAGACTTGGTGGCTTCAGAAACTTCTATATATCTCTATGTAACGGACAAAAACATGAGTGTTCTGTACAAAACTCAGGAACCGGTGAAGTTGAAGAACTCCAGGCTGAATATTTTGATGGAATACGTTGCTGTGGAGAATAACGGTAGTACAGAGAAGACATTTATGTATGGTGGAGAAGAAGTTATCCGAAAGGTGTATAATGTTCCAAGCGGTTCGATGGTGCAGATGTCTGCTGTGGTAAGCAATAACAATAGCGGTTCTACTGTTTGTATGCCGGCACTCACGGCAATTATCTCATCCATTGATGAACAGACCGGTGTATGCACGACGGTTGATACTCAGGTAAATCGCGACAGCCTTTTCAAAGTCGGTGATACCAAGGCTTTGCAATACGAAATAGACAATCTGTCAGTAGGTGTTTTGTACAAAGCATCCATAAACAATCTGGTGCAGAACTATATGTCAGAAACATCCTATGTTCTGAAGTATAATGAAGAGAATGCAGACAGTGTTGTATTCTTCACCTTGACGGGCAAAGACTTTGAAATCAAGCGTGAAGGCAGTTATGTCTCTGTTATCGGCACGTCGTATGAAAAATCATTGTTAACAGAAATCCTTGCTGATGCCACTGTTACCAGCTATGACTTCCGCAATTACAGTGGTAGAATGCCGGATGGTTTCAAAACCGAGAATCCCAATGCGATTATGTATTTCGCTGCTGACAGAAACGTGAAAGGTGTAAACATTGTCGTTAATGGCGAGTGTGAGGATGTTGAACTATACTCTGGAAGCAACTATGATCCGATAGAAACATTTACTGCCAAGAAAGCGACCTGTCATATAAACAGTACGCCATGCACGGCATCTGTATACTATTGGAATCCTCTCGTGTTACCATTTACTATGTCGACGCCGTATGGTGTGCTTGCCAGACAGTTCAACTCTGCTACCGAAACAGAGATATACAATGCTACGATAGAGGCTGGTAAGCAATATCTCTTCCATGTAGTATATGGTTTAGATGAATTATCAGCAGAGAATGTTCAGGTATATGCTCTGAAAGATATGACGCAAAATACTGCTAACCCAAACTATATCGGAACATTTAGCAATATCACTACGGATGGAAGTCAGTATATTTGTACTGGCAGAAGGTTTGAGGAGACAACTGCAGGGACTGTGATTCCTTCGTTTACGTGCTATAGTACTGAAGATATGCGTCTCGCGACGGCTTTGACTCCCGTATCAGGTTTGGAGACGGCTCTGCATAAGTTTACGAGAAAGTGTGCGGCAGCATTGACGGCTCTGGAGGAATATCGCGGTCAAAGGACGGGAGAGCAGATAGCCACATTCGAAGCCGCAATCCTTGAGGCAGAAAAGGCCCTCACGTTCCTGTCGTCTGTTCCAACAGAGGTTGATGCAGCGAGAACCACGTTGGAGGCTGCTACTGACGATTATGTCAATAATGTTACCGACATAAAAGGTGTCAATACTAAACCGCAGGTGGAACGTAAAGGCAAGATTTACGACCTCATGGGACGCAGATTGTCTGACATCCCTGAAAGGGGCATTTACATCATTGACGGTAAGGTATATTGTAAATAATTAAAATAGGCTGGCGCAGTGTGCCAGCCTAATCTTTTATCTTTAACCGTTAACCGTTAGCCGTTACTACCATCCGAAGGCCTTTTCGGTTGAGAGCCATTTGCCCTGGGCGCGCAGCACCTGTTCTACGATGTCACGGGCGCAGCCTTCGCCACCGTTATAAGGGCTGACGTAGGTCGAAATATCACGTATCTCGGAGCAGGCATCTTTCGGACAGCAGGGACATCCGCACTCTTTCATGACCTCATAGTCGGGTATGTCATCACCAACGTAGATAACCTCTTCGTCGGTGATGCCGTTTTTCTGCAGGTATTCCCTATATTTCAGTATCTTCACGCCACATGACAGGAAGACATCCTTTATGCCGAGATAGTTATATCTCTTTGCGATGGCCACATCGTGTCCTCCGGTGATGATGACAAGGCGCAGTCCCATCTTCACGGCCAGCTGCATGCAGTAACCGTCCTTTATGTTTACGGTACGGAGCGGATTACCCTCCTTGTCCATCTGAATGGTGTTCTTTGACAATACACCATCTACATCAAATATGATGGTGGATATTTTCTTTAGGTCGTAATTTATCATGCCGATTGTAATCTTTCGGTTGCAAAAGTACGAAAAATAATTGAAAATGCAAGAAAAAAAGAAAAATTCATAATTCATAATTCATAATTCATAATTATTTTTTATATCTTTGCTCCGCGAAAATATTTTTCAACCCTATAAATCAAACAAATTTTAGCAATGAACATTAACGATTACAATTTTGCAGGTAAGAAGGCCATTGTACGTGTTGACTTCAATGTGCCACTTCAGGATGGTAAAATCACCGACGATACCCGTATCCGTGGTGCAGTTCCAACTCTCAAGCTCATTCTTGAGAAGGGCGGTGCCCTCATCATCATGTCCCACATGGGTAAGCCAAAGGGTAAGGTAAAGCCAGAGCTGTCACTGGGGCAGATCAAGGACGCTGTTGCCAAGGCTCTCGGTGTTGCAGAGGTGAAGTTTGCTCCTGACTGCGCAAAGGCTGACGCAGAGGCAGCAGCCCTGAAAGCAGGTGAGGTATTGCTGCTCGAGAACCTCCGCTACTATCCTGAAGAGGAAGGTAAGCCAGTAGGTATCGAGAAAACCGATCCGGGTTATGACGCTGCCAAGAAGGAGATGAAGGAGCGTCAGAAGGAGTTTGCCAAGAAGCTCGCTTCCTATGCTGACTGCTGGGTAATGGATGCCTTCGGTACAGCACACCGTTCACACGCTTCAACAGCCGTTATAGCAAACTATTTCGATAAGGACAACCGCATGCTCGGTCTCCTCATGGAGAAGGAGGTAAAGGCCGTTGACAACGTCCTCAATAACATCCAGCGTCCATTCATCGCTATCATGGGCGGCTCAAAGGTGTCTTCAAAGATCGGTATCATTGAGAACCTCCTCGGTAAGGTTGACAAACTCATCCTCTGCGGCGGTATGACATACACCTTCGCAAAGGCACACGGTGGTGAGGTTGGTAAGTCAATCTGCGAGAACGACAAGCTCGACGTAGCACTTGGCGTTGAAGAACTGGCAAAAAAGAATGGCGTAGAGCTCGTTATGGCTCCAGATGCTATCTGCGCACCAGAGTTCGCTAACGACGCACCACAGAGCGTTTATCCATCAGACGCTATCCCTGCAAACCTCGAAGGTCTTGATGCAGGTCCTGAGGCACAGAAGAAATTCGCAGCAGCCATCAAGGGTTGTAAGACAATCCTGTGGAACGGTCCTGCCGGAGTATTCGAGTTCGACAACTTCTGCGACGGCTCACGCGCTATCGGCAATGCTATTGCAGAAGCTACTGCTAACGGCGCATTCTCACTCATCGGTGGCGGTGACTCTGTAGCATGTGTCAACAAGTTCGGTCTTGCTGACAAGGTTAGCTACATCTCAACCGGTGGCGGTGCCCTCCTCGAGGCTATCGAAGGAAAGGTGCTCCCAGGCGTAGCAGCTGTTCAGGGATAAGAAATTCTGATATTTAATAATCTTTGGCGGAATGCTCCTTAGCGGGTGTTCCGCTGTTTTTAACTCTTAATTCTTAACTCTTAATTCTTAACTCTTAACTTGAAAAAGATTCTCTTTGTCTGTCACGGGAACATCTGTCGCAGCCCGATGGCGGAATTCATAATGAAACACCTCGTCAGCGAGGCCGGCAGGGCAGGGGAGTTTGAGATAGCCTCTGCCGCCACCAGTACTGAGGAGATAGGCAATCCCGTCTATCCCCCGGCACGTCGGAAACTGGCAGAACACGGTATCAGTTGCGAGGGCAAGACGGCGCGTCAGCTGACGCGCAGAGACTATGCCTATTACGACCTGCTCATCGGCATGGACACCTATAACATACGCAATATGACCAGAATGTGCGGCGGAGACCCCAACGGCAAGATCCGTAAGTTGTTAGACCGGGATGTTGCAGACCCTTGGTACACCGACAATTTCGATGCCACATGGAGAGATTGTGTCGAAGGTTGTACACAACTCCTTAATGAGATTGCTTGCCAAAAATAGATAAAGGCTATCTTTTAAAGCAAAAATTTGTATAAGTCGGAAGTTTTTTGTAATTTTGCCGAGAAATCGTGCAAAGCACGATAGCTTCGAGATGGTAAAAACATTAGGAAAAGGTAATATTCATGTCAAATAGAGTCGTTGTTACTGGTATTGGTATATGGTCGTGTCTGGGGACAAATGTTGATGAGGTAAAGGACTCCCTTTACGTCGGAAAATCAGGTATTGTCCTTGATCAGGAGAGACTGAATTACGGATATCATTCAGGTTTGACGGGCGTTGTGCCGAGGCCCAATCTGAAGAAGGTTCTTGATCGCCGCGTGCGTATAGGAATGTCAGAAGAATCCGAATATGCTTTTATGGCTTCAAAAGAAGCGTTCGACATGGCCCGTATTGATGATGAATATTTGCAGAATAATGAGGTTGGTGTTATTTTTGGAAATGATTCTTCTGCAAAAGCCGTTATTGAGTGTAAGGAGATAATTGACAAAACACATGATTCGGAATTGATTGGATCAGGGAATATCTTTCAGTCAATGAACTCTACCGTAAACATGAATATGAGTACCATTTTCCATCTTTGCGGCATAAATTTCAGCGTCAGTGCTGCCTGTGCGAGTGGTAGTCACAGTATAGGTCTTGCCTATATGTTTATCAAGCAAGGTCTTCAAGATGTTGTCTTATGCGGTGGAGCACAGGAGGTGAACAAATATGCCATGGTCTCTTTCGATGCTCTGGGAACATTCTCGCAACGGTTGGACGAGCCGCAAAAAGCCTCCCGGCCATTTGACAGAGACAGGGACGGCTTAGTTCCCAGCGGTGGTGCTGCAGCCTTGGTGCTTGAGAGTTATGAGCATGCCATATCTCGTGGTGCAACGATACTTGCTGAAATAGTGGGATATGGTTTTTCGAGCAATGGCAGTGGTGTAAACCAGCCGAGTGAAGACGGTTCGTATGTTGCGATGTCCCGTGCATTGGAAGATGCCGGAATATGTCCCCAGGATGTAGATTATGTAAATGCCCATGCCACAAGTACGAGTCAGGGAGATATGTGTGAGGCGATAGCCTTGTCACGGTTGTTTGGTTCATACAACACCCCCGTCAGCAGTACAAAGAGCATGACGGGACACGAATGCTGGATGGCGGGCGCAAGTGAGGCCGTTTATTCTATTATCATGATGCAGAACGGTTTTATAGCACCTAATATAAACTTTGAGAATCCGGATGAGTATTCAGAGAAGTTGAATATTGTTTCAGCAACGCAAGATAAAGACCTCAATGTTGTGCTGAGCAATTCTTTCGGATTTGGCGGTACGAACAGTGCCATTGTGATTAAGAGGTGAGGGGAAATGAAAGAATGAAGTTATTTCCGGAACTTAGTAAGAGGTATACAGACGATCGTCTTTCCGCCCGCGAGGCTCAGCGCCTGGCAGAGTTTATTGCGTGGGGACCTGCTGTGTTTCAGGTCTCACGCCTTATGATTAAGTTCGGCATCCTTGACATGCTCCGCGACAGCGATGAGGGCCTTACCTTAAATGATATAACAGAGAAGACTGGATTGTCGGAATATGCCGTGAAGTGTCTGCTGGAAGCTTCTTTGTGCATCGGCACGATTATAGTGGATGCCGATACCGACAGATATACTATATCCAAGACGGGTTGGTTCCTGCTCAATGACCCTGCTACACGTGTCAACATGGATTTCAATCACGATGTCAACTATGAAGGATGGTTTCGTCTGGAAGAGTCCCTGAAGGAGGGAAAGCCTGTCGGCTTGAAACATTTCGGTGACTGGCCGACGATATATGAGGGTCTGTCGAGCCTTCCCGATCAGGTCCGGAAGAGTTGGTTTGGCTTTGACCATTTCTATAGCGATTCCTCCTTTCCTGAGGCGTTGGAGATAGTTTTTGGGAAATATACCACCCGTACTCTTTATGATGTCGGCGGCAATACCGGCAGGTGGGCTTTGCAATGTGTATCGTATGATAAGGATGTAAAGGTCACGATTCTCGACTTGCCGCAGCAGATAGAGATGATGAGGGAGAATGTAAAGGGTAGGGAAGGAGCTGAGCGAATAAAAGGCTATGGCATCAACCTGTTGGACTTCCAGACCTCTTTTCCGCCATGTGCTGACGGCTTGGATGCCATATGGATGAGTCAGTTTCTGGATTGTTTCTCGGAGGAGGAGATCGTAAGCATTCTTACCCGTGCCAAGACAGCCATGACGAAGGATACGCGCCTTTTTATCATGGAGACATTATGGGACAGACAACGCTTTGAACCAGCAGCATTCTGCCTGACGATGACAAGCCTGTATTTTGCTGCCATGGCAAATGGCAACAGTAAGATGTACCATTCAGATGACATGATAAGACTGGTAGAGCAGGCAGGTCTCGTAGTAGAGAATATCTATGACGGGCTTGGTCAGGGGCACAGTATAATAGTTTGTAAAATGAAATAATGAGATAAAAATGGATAGAAAAGAAATCATTGAAAAAGTTAACGATTTCCTCATTGAGGAATTGGAAATAGACGAGGAGAAGATTTTTCCTGAGGCGCGTCTGAAGGAAGATATAGGCATTGACAGTCTCGACTATATAGATATTGTCGTCATTGTCCACCGTGTCTTTGGCTTCAAGATTCAGAGTGGTGAGCTAAAGGATGTCGTGACGCTCAACCAGTTCTATGACTATATAGAGTCCAAACTATCGTAATGGCAAACGGCAGGAAATGGGTAGGTACCACATACGGTAACAGCTGGATGCACCATTGGCTTATCCGGTTGCTACGCTTTCTTGATATCAGGATAGTATATGCCTTCATGGCAGTATGTGTGATACCCGTCTGTATGGTTGTCAATCCCGGCAGGAAGGTGATATACAGATACTTCCGTGAGATATGGGGGCTGCGACCGCTAGGGGCCATTTTGAAGACCTACAGAAACTTCTACCTCTTTGGTCAGGTTGTCGTTGACAAGTTTGCTATGTATGCCGGAAAGAAGTTTGACATCGAGACAGAAGGATATGTCCATTTCCAGGAATTGGAAAAGCGTCCTGACGGGTTCATACAGCTGAGTGCGCATGTTGGAAACTACGAAATAGCAGGCTATATGCTGAAGGCGGAAAATAAGAGGTTCAACGCCCTGGTGTTCAGTGGCGAGAAAGCGACTGTAATGGAAAACAGAAGCCGCATGTTCGAGGGCGCCAATATCCGGATGATAGGTATTGGGAGTGATATGAGTCATCTTTTTGCAATCAACGATGCCCTGTCAAACGGTGAAATTGTCAGTATGCCGGCAGACAGGATGCTTGGCTCGACGAAACAGATATCCCACACATTCCTCGGTCGTGAAGCCTCTTTTCCAGTTGGACCATTTTCTGTTGCTACCTCCCGTTCTCTGGATGTGCTTGCCGTTAATGTGATGAGGACGTCATCTTCGGCCTATAAAATCTACGTTACCCCTCTGCCCTACGATAAATCGGCATCGAAGGGCGAACAGATAAGGCAACTGTCCTCTGCCTATGTCAGGGAACTTGAACGCATGGTGAGACTATATCCTGAACAGTGGTACAACTATTTTGACTTCTGGGCATGATACAGACAGACTATCATAATCCATCGGAAGAGTTCCTCCGTTCTCTGGACATCCATGAGATACTGCCGCAGCAAGAGCCGTTTGTCATGATTGATACCATGCGGCATTTTGAAATATCGAGGGTGGTGACGTCCTTTGAAATAAAAAGCAGCAACATGTTTGTCAACGATGGCAGACTTACATCGTCAGGCATCATTGAAAATATCGCCCAGACATGCGCGGCGCGCATAGGATACATTAACAGATACATCTTGCGTAAGACGGTGGAGGCAGGTGTCATAGGAGCCGTCAAAGACCTCGAGATATACAATTTTCCACACACAGGCGATGTCCTCAAGACAGCGATTAAAGTAGGGGGCGAAGCATTCGGGATGATACTCGTTCAGGCAAAGGTGTATGTGGAAGGAACACTAATCGCCGATGGCGAAATGAAATTGGGAACTTATTAATTTATAATTCAAAATTGTCCGTCATACTGTCCGATAATATAATTTCTCCGTTGGGTTTCACTACGCGAGATAATTACCAGGCCTTGAAGTCAGGTAAGACGGCTTTATGCCTCCACGAAGGTTTATGGGGGCTTCCTGAACCGATATGTGCATCATTGTTCAGCGACAGTCAGAAACGCAATCTCATGACAGACGGCCTCACTTTTTTTGAGTCTCTGGCCGTAGCGTCCATAAGAGAGGCACTTAAAAGGACGACTTTTGATATATCTTCTCCGAGAGTAGTTTTCATCCTAGCATCAACGAAGGGCAACATACAAGAGCTAGAGAATGACACCGCAAGAGGAGTGCGAGTAAACCTTGCCGATTCCGCAAAGAACATAGCCCGGACGATAGGTGTCACCACGACCCCTATTGTCGTGTGCAGCGCATGCATATCCGGCACATCCGCCCAAGTGCTAGCATCACGGCTGATAGAAGCAGGAGAATATGACTACGCAATAGTAAACGGAACCGATTGCTTGAGCAAGTTCGTTGTCTCCGGCTTTTCGTCCCTGAAAGCCCTGTCATCTACGCCAAGCAGACCATTCGATATGGATAGAACGGGAATGAACCTCGGAGAAGCATCCGCCACTATGATATTGGGTAAGACAGACAGTGGGAAAGACGGCGCATGGCATATCATCCGTTGTGCTGTAAGAAGCGATGCAGAGCATATCAGTAATCCCTCAAAGACCGCAGAAGGACTCTCCCGTGCAGTTAGCGCACTGTTATGTGACGCCTCAGAACTGTCACTTGTCAGCGTTCATGGCACAGCAACTCTATATAACGATCAGATGGAAGCTGTGGCCCTACAGAGAAATAACCTGCTTGATATACCGATATTGGCTCTTAAAGGCTATTTCGGACATACCATGGGAGCAGGGGGGATACTTGAAACCATTATATCTCTTTGCTGCATCGAAGACGGAGAAACCCTACCATCTAAAGGCTACACGGAACTCGGAGTCTCCGCAAAGATAAACATCTCTGATGTCCCGATGAAAATAAAAGGCCATACTCTGCTGAAGATGATATCAGGTTTCGGAGGATGCAATGCCGCTATACTGATATCTAAAGACTACCGAGAAGACGTGACAACAAAAAATCATAAAACATATGTCTTGCATACCGTTAAAATGACAACAGATGATGTCATACTTGACGGGCAGGTGATTCCGACGCAGAATGGAGGTAAAGACATGTTGACGGAACTATATAAAAATCATGTCGGAGATTATCCCAGATTCTATAAGATGGACATTCTCAGCAAAGCCGCCTTTATATGTTCAGAACTGCTGCTCGAAGCCGAGGGAAACCGCGAAAGACATAAAGAAAATAGGGGGATAATTCTTTTCAATCATACAGCATCAATAGTCTCAGATCGTGCATTCCTCCATACAATTACAGATGAATATTATCCAAGCCCTTCCGTTTTCGTCTATACATTACCCAATATAAGCGGGGGAGAAATCTCCATAAGAAATGGTTATCATGGTGAGACATCCTTTTATATACTACCACAAAAGGCAGATGATATGATAAACAAGATTGTCGAAAATTCCTTTCGAGATGGGAAAATATGTAGTGCTATATGTGGATGGATTAACTACGAGAATGAAAATACGTTTGAAGCGGAAATGAAAATAATTAAGAGTTCAGAATTATGAATGATTTAGTGTTAGAACTGAAAAAGCAAATTATTGCATCTCTCAATCTTGAGGAGATGGCTCCGGAAGACATTGATGAGACGGCCCCATTATTCGGTGAAGAAGGATTGGGACTTGACTCTATCGATGCGTTAGAACTTATCGTTCTTCTGGAGAAGAATTATGGAATACGCTTAGCCAATGCTGCAGAGGGGAAAAGCATTTTTACAAGCGTTAAATCGATAGCAGAATACGTGGCTAAGAACCGAAAGAAGTAGTGGATGATATTGTAATCACAGGTGTCGGTATAGTTTCTGCAATAGGAAACGATACATCTTCTGTTTTGGAATCTCTTAAAAATGGGAAATCCGGGATAGGAGAGATGAGATATTTGTCATCTGTTCATAAGGAATTGCCAGTTGGAGAGGTGAAACTGTCAGATGCTCAAATGAAGGATATCTTGGGGATTCCTCATGAACAAATCATCAGTAGAACAACTCTTTTAGGGGCAGTTGCCTTAAGGCAGGCTATCAAGGATGCTACCGTTACCACAAACTGTGATAAGAGGATTGCTATTATAAATGGCACCACTGTAGGGGGGATGGATGTCACGGAGCATTTTTTCTCTGATATGAAGGCAAATGCTGAATATTTGAAAATGTTAGACAAGCATGATTGCGGAAGTTGTACAAGAGATGTCGCAGCCCTTTGTGATATTAATGCTGATATATGCACTGTCAGTACAGCTTGTTCGTCAGCGTTAAATGCTGTTATCCTTGGAGCTGAAATGCTTAAGAATGATGAGGCAGATGTAGTAATTGCAGGAGGTACAGAAGGATTGTCAAAGTTTCATCTCAATGGTTTCAATACCCTGATGATTCTTGATCACCAGCGTTGCAGACCTTTTGATGAGACAAGAGCTGGAATAAATCTTGGTGAAGGTGCTGCTTATGTGGTGTTGCAACGCAAAAAGGATTGTAATGGGACATTCAAAGCTTATATTTCAGGATATTCCAATTCTTGCGATGCTTTCCATCAGACAGCGACATCAGAGGAGGCGTGGGGACCTGTTCTTGCTATGAGTCAGGCTTTGAAAATGTCGTCGCTTAATACAGATGATATCGATTATGTCAATGCTCATGGTACAGGAACGCCTAATAATGACCTTACCGAAAGTGTTGCAATAAAGAAGGTGTTCGGTGATAATATACCATATATTTCCAGTACAAAAGCATATACGGGGCATACCACATCGGCATCAGGAGCTATAGAACTGGTTATATGTCTGCTGGCAATGGAACATAACTTCATACCGTCTAATCTCGGCTGCATAACACCGTTACATGATGGCATCATACCATCAACGGGAATGGTGAATTGCAAGGTGGACAATGTAATGTGTAACGCTTTCGGTTTCGGAGGTAATGATTCTTCTTTAATAATCAGCAGGAATAGTACTGGTGGAGGGAAAATTGTTAACAAAAATACAGAGATTGAAGTCTTAGCAGAGTGTATTATTGACAATATGGAGCAACTGAAGGATACTGGAGATATTATACCTCCTATGGAGTCCAGACGTATGGGAAAGTTGCTAAAGGCTGCTACTCTGACATCGTTGAG
This sequence comes from uncultured Prevotellaceae bacterium, assembly GCA_902799455.1. GTDB lineage: Bacteria > Bacteroidota > Bacteroidia > Bacteroidales > Bacteroidaceae > Prevotella. The sequence continues at coordinate 12,397 of CADCAX010000008.1, read as the reverse complement.
GGTGTTGAAGACTGCCGGGATAGAAAAACCAGATGCTATAATCACAGCAACGTCATTTGGAATGACGGAAAATAGTGAGAAATTCCTAGTGGATATGGTAGAAAATGGTGAGTCTCTCCTAAAACCCACGTTGTTTATGCAAAGTACCCATAACACCATTGGCAGCAGTATTGCCATACGGTTGGGATGTCACGGATATAATACTACATATACTCAAGGAAATGACTCTCTTGAATGGGCTATGCGTGATGCCATACGACTGATACGGTCAGGAAGGGCTGATAGCGTACTTGTCGGAATGCATGATGAGTCTACGCCATTGCTGAATGAATTGTTGAGTAAAGCAGGCAAGAAAGAACGCCCCATGATTTATTCAAAGAGTATGGTTGTTAAAAGAAAGAATAACGAAACCCAAAAATAATCTTCAATGTTCAATCTTCAGTTTTCAATAAGGCTCATACCTATCGCACTTCTTCAAAGCTTATTGCTTGCCCTTGGGCAGGTGTTGTTGAAGTTTGGTTTGAATAACATGAAGCCGTTTTCGTGGAGTGCGGCTTTTTGGAAGTCTGTATTCATCAACTGGCAGTTTGCTTTGTGTGGCATTTTTTTCGCTGCTGCCAGCCTTTTGTGGATGTATATAGTGAAACATTTTCCGTTGAGCATGGCTTATCCTATGGTGTCATTGAGTTATGTCTTCGGAATGATTGGTGCTATAGTATTCTTTCATGAGAGTGTTGATATATACAAGTGGGTGGGCGTGTTCCTGATAATGACCGGATGTATATTGATTGCAAGATAATCTTTAAAACGAAAACAATAACGAAAATAATCTTCAATGTTCAATATTCGACATTCAATAATATATATCTTTATGCTGATGCAGTTAACCTGTTTTGCTCAGGGGAACAGTCAGCAGATTATTGATCAGATAAACAGTGCTACTTCCAAGTTGTCTTCCATGCAATGTGACTTTGTGCAGACAAAGACGGTGAAGATTCTTAACGAGAAGTTGGTTTCCAAGGGCCGGATGTGGTATCAGCAGCCTAACAGACTGCGTTGGGAGTATCTGACGCCATATACTTACACCTTTGTCTTCAACGGGGCGAAGGTATCGCTGAAGAAGAACAACCGTAATGATGTCATCGATGTCAACCGGAACAGGATGTTCAAGGAGATTGCTTCCATTATGATGAACAGCGTCGTGGGAAAGTGCCTGACTGATAAGAAATCGTTCAGGACGACAGTCAGGGATACTTCTGCGGAATGGGTTGCGACGTTGGTTCCTCTCTCAAAGGAACTGAAACAGATGTTCACGTAGTGCTTAATAACATCATTAAGAACCATAAGATTGATGCGAAGACTTTTACTGTTGATTAGCATATTTGGCGTGATACTGATGTCGGCTACTGCCGCATGTGCCCAGGACTCTTTCCCTACGCAAGAGGGGGGGAGAGCCCGTTATTCCGTACAAATAGATTTTGGGAAGGCTTACATCAGCGGTGTCGGTATCCTGGCGTATGCTGACGGAGAGGTGCGGGGAGCTGTCTTTAACGAATTTGGCGTTTCGGCATTGTCGTTTTCGTATAATCCCCAGAAGGAAAAGGTTAGGATTCTCAGCGTCATGGGAAAACTCAACAAGTGGTATATACGACGTGTCATAAAGAAGGATATGAGGGAGGTGATGGAAATCCTCAGAGAGGGGGGCTCTACATATACAAACCGAAAATATCACATAACATATACATTCACTCCGTTGGAGGTTCAGGATGAGACTGCAGAATAATCTATACAGCGTCAATGCTATCCATCAATCGGAGGAGGGGCTTTCATGCACCATTCATCTGATGGAAGACAGCCCCGTCTATAAGGCTCATTTCCCGACGCAGCCTGTTACCCCGGGGGCTTGTATCGTACAGATTGCAGTGGAGATATATGAGGGGTTCAAGGGTTTAAGTGGTCAGGAGTTCAAGGGCATAGACATTGTAAAGGTGAAGAATGCGAAGTTCCTGAAGGCTATGATACCTGGTGGCGGCAGGTCGTTTCGGTATAGCATCAGAGAGAAACCGGCAGACGATGCCTTAACCCATCTTCAAGTGGTCGTGACATCGGACGATGTGATATACGCAAAGTTATCCCTGATATGCAAGGATATCTGACAGACATAGAGCAACAGCGGCGCCTGCTCCGTGAGAGAGGCATCTGCGTGGTAATTCCGACATATAATAATGCCGGTACTATCGTCGATGTGGTGAAACGCAGCAGGGAGCAATGTGATGATGTCATCGTGGTATGTGACGGATGTACCGATGACACAGTGGCTCGCCTGCAGGAGATGGTGGGCATTACCATCGTGTCATATCCCCGTAACGGCGGCAAGGGTGTCGCGTTAAAGAGGGGCTTTCGGAAGGCTCTGCAGATGGGCTTCCGGTATGCCATAACCCTTGATGCTGACGGACAGCATTTTCCGGAAGATATACCTGCCTTCCTGAAAGCAAACATCGAACATTCCGAAGCGATAATAGTGGGGCGGCGTAAAGGCATGGAAAGCATAGAGCGCACGTCGGGAAGTAGGTTTGCCAATAGATTCAGCAATTTCTGGTTTTGGGTGCAGACAGGGCATCATTTGCCTGATACGCAAACGGGCTACAGACTGTATCCCCTGAAAAAACTGCCGTGTCTCAGTATGCTGACATCACGCTATGAGGCAGAGCTGGAGCTGATGGTGTTCAGTAGCTGGCACGGGATAGAAATAGTTTCCAAAGAAGTAAATGTATTCTATCCACCGAAGGAAGAGAGAGTGTCGCATTTCAGGCCCATAAAGGACTTTTCGAGAATCTTTATCCTGAATACCTGTCTCTGTATCCTGACGATAGTATATGCCCTTCCCCTGAAACTGTTTCGGCTGCTGATGATAATGTGCAGGACGCTTTATTCGCTGCTTTTGTATCTCATCGCATGCTTCGGCATCCTGTTGCCATATACGACCCTTTTAAACCTGATGCATATTGACAGGGAGAAGAAATCTGTGCGGCTTCGTAAACTGTTGTATCACCTGACTCGATTTGTCGTATTCCGGCATGGCATTCCTGGTGTGAAATGTACGGTAGAAAATTGTGGAGAAACATTCGAGAAACCTGCCGTCATAATCTGCAACCACCAGTCGCATCTGGACCTGATGCTGATGTTGTCGCAGACACCGAAGATGATAGTGCTTACCAACGACTGGGTATGGAACAGCCCGTTCTTTGGTAAGGTACTGCAGAATGCGGAGTATTATCCTGTCTCGATGGGAATAGAGACAATGCTGCCGAAGTTGAGAGACCTTGCCGAAAGAGGCTATTCTATAGCCGTATATCCGGAAGGCACACGCTCAAAAGATTGTCGCATAGGACGCTTTCATAAGGGGGCTTTTCATATTGCCAGCGCCTTGAAACTTGACATCCTGCCATTCGTGGAATATGGTGCTGGGAAGGTACTGCCCAAGGGGGGTAAATATCTCCGAAAGGGTAGCATCAGACTGCAGATAAATGAGAGAATCCCCTATGAGGAATACAGCAAATATGGAACCAGTCAGGAGATAGCATCACGGTTTAGAAAGTACTACAAGGAAAAATTATGAATTATGCATTATGCATTATAATACTCCTGCTTGCTTGCACCGTCGGACGTGCTCAGAATCTGCCTGTAGATATCTGGGCCGATACAGACGTGAAGAAACACGTGATGCTGACGCCATATATAGCACAGGGTGAGAATACCCCGTGTGTGATAGTGTGTCCCGGGGGCAGCTACTTTTGGCACGATACCGAGAATGAGGGCGTAAAGGTGGCGGAATGGTTGCAGAAGAATGGTATTTCTGCCTTCGTGCTGAACTATAGAACGGCTTATGTGTCGGCTTTTATCTTCCGCACCAGATTGGTGGTACGAGGCAATCAGTATCCGGACCCGCAGAATGATTTGCAGCAGTCTATAAGATATGTCAAAAACCATGCACTCCTTTACGGCATTGATACTACGAAGGTTGGCGCCATGGGCTTCTCGGCAGGAGGACATCTGGTGATGTCGGTAGCAGAGAAATATGACTCTCCACGTAGCCGCCCTGCTTTCGTCGCGCCGATATATCCGGTTGTCTCATTTACGGATGAATGTACACATAAACGTTCTCGAAGAGGCTTGTTGGGAGAGTATCGTAAACGTAAAACAAAGTACAGGGAGATGCTGTCTCTTGAGAAGAATGTCCCGACTGACTGTCCGCCAGTCTTTCTCGTAAACTGTGTTGATGACCCGATAGTAGATTACAGAAACTCTGAACTTCTCGACTCGGCATTGACGGCACAGGGAGTAGAGCATAAATACATACAATATGCCACAGGGGGACATGGCTTCGGGGCTTCTGACGAAAAGGGGACACCTGAATGCAGAAGGTGGAAAGAGGAATTCCTGACATGGATGAAAGAGATAGTAATGAGGTAATGAGGTAAGAATTTTCGTTTAATATGATAATCCGTTTGTTTGAATATTTTCGTACTCATTCCAGGGTAAGATGGGGAATCTTCTCCGTCTTAACGGTGGTTTTGATACTGCTGGTGTCAAGGCTGTCATATAAAGAAGATATCTCGGACTTCCTGCCTCTCGGTACTCATGACAGGGAGGCGTTAACCATATATCAGGAAATATCCGGCTCCTCGCAGATAATAGCGATATTTGATAACCCTGACGATGCCGATGTAACGGTAGAGGCAATAGAGAGGTTTTGCGAGGAGGTAAGAGCGCAAGGAATAAAGGATGTAAATATCATTTCAAAATTCGACATCGGGGAACTGTCGCGCATTGCGGATTTCGTATATACTAACATACCATACTTTCTTACTGATGCGGATTATGACCGTATTGACAGCCTGCTGGGCAGACCAGGGTATGTCTCGGAACAGCTGAAGGCGGATCATGAGATGCTGATGTTCCCGTCGGGAGGTCTGCTGTCGCAGAATATCTCCCGTGACCCGCTGAACTTGTTCACTCCTGTTGTCAGCCGTTTGAGCAAATTGCAGAAGACCTCTCACTTTGAGAACTACGAAGGCTATATCTTCTCACCGGATATGAAGAAGGCTTTTGTGATGGCCCATTCACCTTACGGTAACAGTGAGACGGAGAATAATGCAAAGATAATATCTCTTCTGGAGAAGAGCATTCAGCAGGTGCAGAAGGCTTACCCTTCAGTAAAGATACATCTCACTGGCGGACCGTGTATAGCGGTGGATAATGCGAGTCAGATAAAGCATGATAGTATGCTTGCCGTGACGATAGCGGTGGTGCTGATTGTCATGCTGCTGGTATATGCCTTCAGGTCTGTCTGGAATATCTCCCTGATTGTCATTTCCATAGCGTGGGGAGTATTGTTCGCCATGGGATGCCTGTCCGTGATACACGACAATATCTCTATTATCGTAATCGGGATATCGAGTATCATCATAGGCATTGCCGTCAATTATCCTCTGCATCTGATAGACCATACGAACCATGAGCCGGACGTGCGGAGTTGTCTCAAGGAGATAGTAACGCCGTTGGTGGTGGGCAATATCACGACGATAGGTGCTTTTATGGCATTGGTACCGCTGAAGTCGGTGGCGTTGCGCGACTTGGGGCTGTTCGCATCGCTGCTGTTGCTGGGCACCATACTATTCGTGCTCATCTTCCTGCCTCACATGATGAAAGGTGGAAGGAAGAAGAGTGAGAGTTTCCGCCTCGTGACAGAGTCGCGAATTGAGAGCAAACCGTGGCTGCTTGCGGTGGTGGCGTTGCTGACGGTGGTGCTGGGATGGTTCTGTCTCGATACGGAGTTTGACTCCGACATGTCGAACATCAATTACCTCACCGAGCAGCAAAGGGAGGATATGGCTTATTTTCAGTCGTTGCTCACATCTGACAGCAAGGATACGACGGAAACACTCTATATCGTATCCTCTGCCGCCACGATGGACGAGGCTCTTGACAAGTGCGGCAGCAGCGGACAGACGGCTGACTCGCTGATGTCTTGCGGCATCATAACGGACAGGGAGAATACGGCGGCATTTATCACCTCTGAGAAGGAGCAGCAGCGGCGGCTCGCAAGGTGGCAGGAATTGGTGAAAAAATACTTCGATACGCTCCGGCAGGAATTGCTGAGAGAGGCTGCCATGGTGGGATTTACCAGCGATGCCTTTGAGGATTTCTTCCGGATAATGTCACATGACTATGAGCCGAGGCCTTTTGATTATTTCTCGCCCCTGACAGGTAGCGTCTTTGCCGGCAATTTCAGCATCGACAAGGCGCAGCACCGGTATTCCGTCATCGACAGGGTACGCGTAAAAATATCTCATCTGCAGGATGCCAAGAAACTCTTCCCGGGCAGCTTTGACGTAAAGGGCATGAACAGCGCCATAGCCAACAGCCTCTCCAACGACTTCAACTATATCGGCATAGCATGCTCCGTCATAGTCTTCGTGTTCCTGTGGCTGTCGTTCGGGCGCATAGAGCTTGCAATAATATCCTTCCTGCCGATGGCTGTCAGCTGGATATGGATACTGGGACTTATGGCTGTGCTTGGCATAAAGTTTAATATCGTGAATGTCATCCTCGCCACGTTTATCTTTGGTCAGGGCGACGACTACACCATCTTCATGACAGAGGGATGTTCCCACGAATATGCCTATCGCAAACCTATGCTGGCGTCGTACAAGAACAGCATCATCCTCTCGGCACTCATAATGTTCGTCGGCATCGGGTCGCTGATAGTTGCCCGTCATCCCGCGCTGTTCTCTCTGGCGGAGGTGACCATCATCGGTATGTTCAGCGTGGTGCTGATGGCATATCTCATACCGCCGTTCTTATTCAACGTGATTACGAGACGTGGCAGACAGTACCGTAAGCGCCCCTTGACGCTCGGAGCATTGGCAAGGACGTTGTTCTGCGGAGCATGGTGGCTGACACAGCTGTGCATCGGTTATGTGCTGGGCTTCGTGATATTCACACTGTTTGGCAAGAGGGCGTGGACGAAAGGCCTTCTCCACCGGATTGCCACGATGAGCCATCGCCTCGACCTGTGGCTTCTGCCCGGTATCAGGAGTAATATCATAAACCGCCACAACGAGACATTCGAGGAACCCTGTGTCATAATATGCAACCATCAGTCGATGATAGACCCTGCCTACCTGATGGCACTTAGCCCACGCATAATAATCGTGGCAAACAAACACTCCAGCTGGAACCCTATAGTGCGGCGGATGTTCGGATGGCTGGACTTCTATACCGTGATAGAAGATAAGTTTGAGGATGACATCCCACTGTTCGAGAAATATGTCAGGGAGGGCTACAGCATCGCGGTATATGCAGAAGGAGAGCGCAATCCCAAATCGACGGTATTACGATTTCATAAGGGTGCCTTCATGCTTGCCAGCAGACTGAACCTCGACATCCTGCCAATCTATCTGCACGGATTGAATAATGCCATGCCACGTGGCAGCTTTGCCATGCACCCCACTACGGCAACTATGGTAGTAGGAGAGCGCATCACGTCCGACTCATCCCTGTGGGGAGAAGACTATCAGGAGACGACACGCAGGATTCACAGGCATTTCCTTGCGGAGTATGACAGGATGAAACGCAATCTGGAGACAACGTCATACTTCCTGCATCTCGTAAAGGAACGCTACCTCTATAAGGGTAGGGAGGCGTATGTGGAGGCTTGCAGGGCCCTCACCAAGGAGAACCTCGAGCGCATAGACAATGCCGATGACAGCACGACAATAACCATACGAAACTGCGGTGGCGGAGCATTGGCACTCATGGCAGCACTGGTGCATCCGGACAAAACAATATACTCCATCGAGGAAGACCCCGACAAAAGGCTGCTGGCACAACATAGCGCCCACGGATTAGTAAAAAACCTTATTGTTAATTCATAATTCAAAATTCATAATTCATAATTTGTTACGGTGAAAGAAGAAATACTGAAAATGTTGGAAGACGCCCTTCCGTTAGTCGATTTCAATTCCGACTTCCTGTTGGGTGAATTGGATTCTCTGGGAGTGACAACCATCATCATGCTGCTCTCGGAAAAGTATGGCATAAAACTTGATGCCTCCGACATAACACCACGAAACCTGAAAGATATTGACAGCCTCGTGAGGTTAGTAAAATCGAAAATTGAAGATTGATGATAGAAGATTTTCTCCGACAAAACGCTATTCCCCTGGCAGACAAGCCGGCCATTGTTTGTGGCAGGGAACAGGTAACCTATAGCGAACTTTACTCCGCATCCGTCAGCAGGGCTGCGGAGATGACTGCCGCTGGCATGTCGGAGGGGGACATGGTGCCACTCAGAGCCACTCCTACGATAGACTATCTCATCAGCTATTTTGCCGTACACCTCAATAACGGCATCGTCGTACCGCTGGCAGGGGAAGGCCCCCTCCCGACCTACCCGAGGGGAGGAGATAAATGTTCAATTCCCGAGGGAACGGCTGACATACTCTTTACAACAGGGACTACAGGAAATTCGAAAGGCGTTATCATAAGCCGTGAGACAATTATGGCAAATGCCGAGAACCTCATAGCAGCACACGGATACTGTGACCAGATATCGTTTGTCATATGCGCCCCGCTGAACCATTACGGGGCATGGTCGAAGGTCTTTCCGTGCATCATGCAGGGCATGACGATATATTTGCTGGAAGGACTTAAGTTTATGGACGAACTGTTCGACACGATAGACCGTTCTGCCACCAAGATAGCAACCTTCATGGTACCGTCAAGCATTAAGATGCTCATGCAGTTGTGTAGTGACAGGTTGGCGAAATATGCAGACAGGATAGCCTTCATTGAGACAGGTGGCGCACCGATGGCAGAAGCCGACATGAAACACCTGTGCCAGATGCTCCCCGATACTCGCCTCTTCAACACCTATGCTTCAACAGAAAGCGGCATCGTAACGACCTATGAATATAGCATGGGAGAATGTATCTCAGGATGCGTCGGACGGCCATTGAAAAACTCTTCTGTCACCATCTCGCCACAGGGTCATATCCTTTGCAGCGGAAAGACTCTGATGACAGGATATCTGGATGACCCGGTATTGACAAATAAGATACTTAAGGATGGGGTAGTGGAGATGTCCGACAAAGGCATGATAGACGAAGAGGGCAGGCTGCATATCCTCGGACGGGATGATGATGTGATAAATACGGGAGCATATAAGGTCAATCCGCTGGAGGTAGAAGATGCAGCAAACGGATATCCTGGCATAAACGACTGTATCTGCATCGCAACACCCCATATAATCCTCGGAACAGCAATAAAACTCCTATATACCACCAAAGACAGCGAGGACATAAGCAAGAAAGACCTTGCCCGTTATCTTTTGTCAAAACTGGAGAAGTACAAAGTGCCCATATTCTACGAACACGTCACATCAATACAGATGACCTTCAACGGCAAAAAAGACAGAAATTATTATAAGTAAGAGGTAAGAGGTGACTCTTTAACCTTTAACCTTTAACCTTTAACCTTTAACCGTTACCCGTTACTCATCCACATCGAAAAGGGGATCTTCGGGCATTACCATAACAGGTTTCTGCTCTGCCTCTTTCAGCAATTCCGCAGACACATATTGTTTGTCTATCACAAGGCGGAACATATACTCCTTAAACCATCTGTCTGTCATTATGATGCAACCGGACTGTCCGCTTGCTTCACCCCATGAATTCTCGACCTTCCACTTACGGGGCTTTCCGTCAGCATCGATATCTACCGCAGAAAGGGTCATAGCGTGTGTGGAACCGCTGTCAAATGTTGCTATGCGCTGAGCCTTGCTCATGTTAAAGGTGGTATTGAAGAGCGAGGCATAGTCAAAGTTCTCGGTATCCACATAACCGCGTTTTCTGTCCAACTGCTTGCCGACGTCATACGAACTGTACATCTTGCGTCCGTCCTTGAGTGACGCTATAGCCAGAGCACTGATATCTTCCATCGGCAGGTTCAGGTATTTCCAGTTGTGTCCGTCGTAGGTGTGACGGTCATACTCCACTTCGTATGTCTTGTGGTACGGACGTCTGGGGTCATTCATTACCATGATGAAGGAACCGTTTATCGGGCCGCCTACGGTCTCCTGATAGAAACTCTTCGGGGTATAGCGTTTTGCCTCACCTTTCTTCACTCCCTTGCTGTCGGTGAAGGCATAGGTGAACTCCTTTACGGGCTCTCCCAATGTCAGACACAACATACCATATATCGTACTGAGCATCTCTGCCTTGCGCTCCTGAATGGTCTTTGACGGTGTCTTGCAGCCTGCCATCTCGTACAGTTCCAGGCCAAACTCACGCAGCTTTGATGATATCAGACGTGCCATGCGGCTGGTATTCTCTGCCGAATATGTCTCGGGCACGATGCTCTTTGGCACCAAACCGTATTTGTCTGCCAAATCTGCAACACCGCAGAAGGTACCGCCGTCGTTGATGGGGTGTTTGAAGAAGAATTGCAGGCGCTGGTCCTCAAAGGGCTTCTGGGCATTGTCAATAACTCCCTGCAGCATGAGATTAGCCTTCTCAAGCTGGTCGTAAAAGAACAGGTAGTCCTGTGAAAATTCTACGGCGAGGGTGTCTTTGTGTTGCTTCGCAAAATTAGAACGCAGCACGTTAAGACCTGAGAACATCCAGCAGCGGCCACTCTGTTTCTGGTCATGTATGGACTGCTTCGGTGTCTCGGTAGAAAACTGTGTATCTATCGGTCCCTGGTTCTTGAAGTTCTTTGCCAGGTCGTCAATAGAATTGGAGGCGATAGCATTAAATAGGGCCTTATTGGAGGGATTTGCAGCATATTGCTTTTCCATCTGATGCAACATCTGTGTGCTGATGCCACCATTCTTCTGGGCCGTCGCTGATAAAGAACATGCCAAAAGGCAGATAATAATCTTTAGTATTTTCATGATTTAAGTTTTAGCGGAGAGAACAGGACCGCGCTTTTGTTTCAAAAGCTTTGAATCCTATTCTTCTTGCGGAGAGAACAGGATTCGAACCTGCGAACCGATTTTGTCGGTTACACGCTTTCCAGGCGTGCCTCTTCAACCACTCGAGCACCTCTCCTTGAAAATCGGATGCAAAGATACGAAAAAAAAACGAAAACCAAAACGAAAACGAAAAAAACTTTTTCTTTTTTGTCCTTCATCCTTCATCTTTCATCCTTCATCCCTATTATGGTGAGGGTGTTTTCGCTGACTTTGAAGTGTATGTCTTTGCCGTCGTACTCCATTCCGTATATCCTGTCCGGGTCATCATGATAATGCGGACGCGGGTCCTGCTCCAGTATTTTCCGTAATATGGGGTCTTCGGTGCCGACGACCTTTAGGGGCTTCCATTCTGTGGTGTCCGTAAATCCGGCACGTGCATCGGGATGGCTGTCGGTATAAGGTATGTAGGGTTTTATGTCGAGAATGGGAGTGCCGTCCATTATGTCAGCTCCCTCGACATGTATTACCGGTGCCTCGGGGCCGTCATAGTCTATATGATGTATCCTTACCGAGGAGAGTCCTATGGGGTTAGGACGCTGTGGGGAGCGTGAGGCAAATACACCGATGCGGGTATTACCTCCCAGACGGGGAGGACGGACAGTAGGGGAGGAATTGGTAGAGGCAGCCTGCCATATAACCCATATAAAATCGAACCCTTCCAGACCCCTGATAGCATCAGGAGTACGGAAGGGCTTTTCGAATATTATTGTGCCGGGAATCTCACTCACTACACCCGCCTGGCGTGGTATGCCGAACTTGGTGGGAAAGGGTGAGTGAAAAATGGCAATAGGATTCATACTTCTTACCTCTTACTTCTCCATGTACGGATTAGTGCCGAGGACGGTAGAAGCGAGACGCTTTGCCTTATCGCGGAGGGCGTTGAGGTCAGCATCCTTCTCACCATAGCAAAGCACTACACCCATGCGGCGACCGAAGTGTGCATCAGGCTTTCCGAAGATACGTACACGAGTGCATTCCTCGTTGAGGCAGTCGGTAAAGTTGTAGTTGATCTCGCTGGCATTATGGTAGTCCTTATCAGCCAGAACAACTGCAGAACATCCTGCGTGCTCGAGACGTATGTCGTGGATTGGCAGACCCATAACGGCACGGAAATGAAGCTCGAACTCTGAGAGGTTTGTGGTATGGCCGAGTGTCACCATGCCCGTATCGTGTGGACGAGGTGAAAGCTCAGAGAATACTACGCCAGTGTCGGTGAGGAAGAACTCCACGCCCCATATACCTGCGCCTGTGAGGGCTCCTGTAACCTTCTTTGCCATCTCCTGTGCGTCCTTGAGGTCCTTCTCCGAGATAGCGTATGGCTGCCAAGACTCACGATAGTCACCACCCTTCTGAACGTGT